>JACKNC010000001.1:320833-641666 GCA_024235095.1 Gammaproteobacteria bacterium | reverse complement strand
CCAGAACCAGCACGCCCATGAAAAATCCCAGCCGGTCCGTCAACGCCAGGGAGGCCAACAGAGTGAGGCCCAGATAAGCGCCGTAGGTAAACAAATCGCCGTGGGCAAAGTTGATGAGCTTGAGTACGCCATAGACCATCGTGTAGCCCAAGGCGATGAGCGCGTAGATGCCTCCTACGGCCAGACCGTTAGTGAGCTGCTGAAGGAATTCTTCCACGAAACCGCCGGGATGATTCAGATTGAAGGGAAAGGAACGCCAAGTTGTCGGCAAATACCCGCAGCCGTGAACTCATTGATTTCACGATGACGAGAAATAGCAGTACGATGGTGATTAGCCGGATTTTCTCAAATCGAGTGCTCATCACCTTCTCGCAATAACTGACAACCCTGCTGGCGTAAATGAAGCAATAAACCTCGCCGTTTCATGCAGTAATTATTTCTTCTGGCATCACGCTGATGCGGGAAGCCGCGGTCAATAGTAAATAAATAGGTTCTTCAAGATCCGCATCAGCGTCGGTACAGGTTGAATCCGGGGAGGGTAAAGACTCGCCCAATAACAGACAAGTCTCCGCCATATCGACTAAGGCGCTTGCCAGCAACCGCTTCGCTTCAGGCAGATTGTCTGCACAGGTTATCGCCCCCGGAAAATCCAGCACTTCGGCGTGGACTCCGTCCTCCACAAATTTATACATCGCTTTGTAGATCAACATAATTGATTGTTACCTTTCGCCACCCTCACCCCCGGCCCCTCTCCCAGTGGGAGAGAGGATCAACAATTTCTACAACTTTTGCATCACAAACTTGCCCTCGGCATCGACCTTGTAGAGCCGATAAACTTCGCCCTCGCGATCGCCCTTTTCATCAAACGAGATCGGGCCGCTCAAGCCAGGGTAATCCTTCAAGTCCTTATGCAGGTATTCGGCGATCTTGCCGCCGTCGGTGGACTTTGCGCCTTCAATGCCGGCCACCGCCGCCCGGAATCCATCGCCGGACAAGACCGCCCAAATGGAAGCCGGGACTTCCTCGTATTTCTTCTGGTAAGCCGCCAAAAAAGCCTGGGCTTCCGGCGTATCCAGGTCCTGCGGCACTGGTGGACTCAGGAAATAGAAACCTTCCGCCGCTTCCTGACCCGCACTCTTAACCAGATCGGGATTGTTGGTGGCGTCGCCGCCGATAAATGGGACCGGCCAGTTCATGGCGCGCTTCTGCCGCAGCAAAAGACCGGCTTCCGGGTAATAGCCGGTAAACAACACGACATCGGGATTCGCGCCCTTTAACTTGGTCAGAATTGCGTTGTAATCCCGTTCGCCAGGGGTCAGCGCGTCGAAGAACACCACTTCCATCCCTTTTTTCTTCAGCAGCGCATTGGTCTCATCGGCCAAACCTTTGGCGTAGGAGGTGCTGTCATGCAGAATAGCGACCTTCTTGAAACCCAGCTTCTCAATGGTTTGCGCCGCCATCCGCCCCTGCTCATCGTCACGCGGCGCGGTGCGGAAGAAGCGCTTGAGACCTTTCTCAGTCAAACGAATCGCGGTGGAGCCGTTGGCGATCTGTGGAATGCCCGCCTCGTCATAAATCGCCTGGGTCGCTTCGGTGACCGAAGAACCGTAAGTACCGATGACCGCCACAATGCCTTGGGTGGTCAGGCGTTGCGCGGCCAAGGATGCCGTGCGCGGATCACCGCCATCATCCTCGGTAATCACCTCGATCTGCTTGCCCAACACCCCGCCTTTGGCGTTTTGCTGTTCGGCCAGCAACTCGACAATCTTCTTCATGCTTTGCCCTTCGCTGGCCCAGGAACCTGTCAAGGGCGCCATCAGGCCAATTTTAACCGCGTCCGCCGCATAGGCCAGGCTGCCGGTCGCCAAACCGATTGCGGCGACCAGCGCCAAAAGTGGTTTTTTCATAGTATGATTTCCTCGTGAGTCGGGTCAGCTATCGAAAGGGAATAGTGATCGGGAAAGATTGTTAAACAATCAACAATAGCAGTGATTTAAAAACCGTCAAATGCGTCGGGCCGCCACAGAGTGGCTAATTGCCATGCTGTCACTTGCCCCATAATGCAGCAGGGCCTGCTAATGTTGCCCAAGAAACAAGCAGTCTCGTGATTGACGCCTGTAGATGGACATGGAGCCTGCTGAAACCCTCCCTGGCGTCGGAAAACTTTACACGCAACCTTCCATTTGACGACCTTGTCCTGCTATCGGGCTTTTAAATAAAATTAAATAATATCAATTTATTATTTATTAAGTTGGCCAGTTTTTTAAGTGGGGATGATCTTTTGCTTGGCAAGTAGAGAGTCTTGTGAGTGTCAGGAAATTTTACACCTTGTCGAAACTTTCGGTATTGGATTTAGCAGAAAAAATTAAATATTATTATATAAATAACAGCATCTTATGCTAAATAAGATGTAATTATTCATGAATCAATACTGTCAGAAAATTTTACAGTAGAACCGAAAGAATTAAATCAAGTCATTGATTTTTATATATCGGTATGATTTTTGCAGAAAATTCAGACATTTCCTGTTTATTGAGGAATATTACCTCGCAGGATTAGAATGCATCCTTAACCGTCAATTCAATCGATCCTTTATCCAAGGGGAGTGAAGTTTATGAATCTGAAACGCTCTGTTGCATCCTTCCTCATATTGGGCGCGCTTGCCATGGGTCCCGCCCTCGACGCCCAAGCCGCTGCTATCAGTACTTTAAACCTGAGTGGCGATGCGGAGGTCACGGGGTTCGGTTTGAACGACACCGATAGTAATCCGCTGACCTTCACTGCAACCTTGAGCAACCTGAGTGGCAACGTCCACCTGGTCGCCTTACCAGACGGCAATTACAACGTCAGCGCCAGTGTGGATTCGTTTTTGTTCTTGGGCACCCCGCTGTTGAGCAGCGTGCCGCTGACGCCCATTTTCAGCGGCGCATTGTCGTCGACCGGACTGACGCCGGGGGATTACGACTTCACCTTCGGTTCGCCGCTTTCCACCTCCTTTGGCTTCGGTTTCGATATCAACTATGACGGCAGCACGTCGGCGGCGGTGTTGGTGGCGGTGAATAACCTCTTGCAGTCCGTCGGCCTCCCGCAGGTTAGCGACCCCACCGGTACCGGCACCCTGGGGGTGACGGGAACCTTCAAGATAGATGGCGTCACAGCAGAGATAAACTTTACCGAATCCAACCTCGTGGGTTGGAATGGTTTTAACACTTTATTGAATGCAGTTGATGGTTCCCTCGGCCCTAAAGACGGCAAGATAGACATCTCTGACCCCACTGGTGGCAACATCCCCGGATTCAAGATCGTCAATATGAGAGTTGTCGCTACCCCGGAGCCGGGTACGTTGCTGCTGCTGAGCGCCGGGTTGCTGGGCTTGGTCAGTCGCCGCCGGCTGGCGAAAACGCTGGCTTGATACGCTGAGCGGGCCAGGGCGGCCACGCCCCGACCCCTGGGATACAAGGCCGTCATCGCGCGCAACGCCGGTGGCGGCTTTCTTGTTGGTTTCGCAAAAAACGAGTAGTGTCTGAAAGATCGTAGGGTGGGCAATGACCACTCTACCCACCACGTTTTCCAAACGCTACCCTTCTTATGCGGATTCCTCATGTTTGAACGTATTTTGGTGCTTTGCACCGGCAACATCTGCCGCAGCCCCATGGCCGCTGCAGTTCTGCGCCAGCGTTTGCAGGCGAAAAGCCAGCCAGCCGACATCCGCTCCGCCGGCATCGGCGCAATGACCGGCCATCCCGCCGAAGAACCCGCCCAAGCCCTGATGCGCGCCCGAGGTCTGGATATTTCTAGCCATCGCGCCCAACAGGTCAATCACGATCTGTTGCGTTGGGCGCAACTCATCTTCGTCATGGAACCCTACCAGCGCGACGCCGTGTTGGCGATGGACCCGACCCTGCGTGGCAAGGTGTTTTTACTGGGGCACTGGATCGGGGAGAGCATCCCCGATCCCTACCAACAAGAACAGGCTGCTTATGAAAAGGCTTTAGCTCTCATCGATCATGCACTCGATGCCTGGATGGACAAGCTATAACCGCGGTCCGCTACCACTGTTTGGTTTTTTAACTCTTCTTATACGAATAGCGGTAAACATAGCCCTTGTAGCCATAGCGATAGCGCAAGCGATTGACGTCCAGATCGTTAAACACGAAGCCCTTAACTTGCACCCCAGCCTGAGCGAGGCGCTTGATCGTCTGCTCCAGTTCCCGCATCGGATGGTTGCCGGCGCGCGCCACCAGCAGAGTCGCGCCCGTCATCCGCCCGACAATCGCTGCATCCGTCACCGCCAGCACTGGCGGCGCATCGACAATGACAATGTCAAACAGCTTATTCAATTGTTGCAACAATTCCTCAAAACGCAGATGCATCAACAACTCCGAGGGATTCGGCGGACGCTGGCCCGTCGTGATCGCCATCAAATTGGGTAAAACAGTCGCCTTGAGAATCTCCTCCAGTCGGGCAACCCCGCTCACATACTCGGACACGCCCTGTTCGCGGGACAGGCCAAAACCCTGATGCAAAAGACCTTTGCGCAAATCGGCGTCTACAATCGCCACTTTCTTGCCGGACTGAGCCAAAACAACCGCAAGATTCTTTGAGATAAAGCTTTTACCCAGCCCTGGACTGGAGCCGGTGATCAACAAGACCCCGTTATCCGCATCCATCAAAGCAAAATGCAAGGTGGTGCGCAAACTGCGCAAGCTCTCCACCGCATCGTCCTCCGGATCGACTATTGCCAGCAACTGGCCCTCGTCGCCTCTATGGCGTTTCAGTACGCGGGCGATTGCAACCTCGCGTTTGCTGTGCGGAATGGAGGCGTACACCGGCAGACCCAACCGATGCTCGATCTGATCCGGGTCATCGACCGTCACCTGCAACTGGCGGCGCAGAAACACCAACCCCAGCCCTACTACCAAACCTAGCAGCAGGGCGACCGCCAGCACCAACGCCTTACGCGGTTTCACCGGTTCATCCAGCGCCACGGCAACATCAACAATCCGCACATTGCCCACCGTACCCGCCCGGGCGACCCGCAACTCTTGCGCGGTAGTCAGCAGGCCAGCGTACAGCCGGGTGTTGACCTCCACATCACGCGCCAACCCGAGAATATGCTGCTGGGTGATCGGTAGTTTCGACACCTGCGCATCGAGTTTCTCGCGACCGGTCCGCAACCGGCCCAGCTTGGCGTCCAGCGCTTTGAGCAGGGGATGAGCCGGAGTGTAGCGCTGGCGCAGATCATCGCGTTCCTGCTGCAATTTCAGGATTTCGGCGTCGAACTCAACGATGGACTTCAGCACGCTCTGGGTTTCACTGGTCAGATCGACCGATCCTTCCTGCAAACGATAGGTGTTGTAAGCCGCTTCGGCAGTATCGAGTTGATCTTTCAGCAAGGGCAACTGCGTTTCCAGAAAAGCCAGGGTGTTTTCCGATTGCGCCGAGCGGCGTTCGACATTCTGGCGCACATAGGTTTGCAGAATCTCATCCAGAATCTGCGTCAACTGCGCCGGTTGCGGCCCCAACAGGCTGATCTCGATGATACTGGAGCCGCGAGTGCGCTCCTGCGCTGAAAGCTGTTCGAGTAATTCATCAATCGCCGTAATGCGCGAATCGCGCCGCAGTATAAAGTGCGTACCGGGCCGCGCCTTCAGCCGGGAAATGAACAAACTCACTCCACCGCCGGTAGCGCGTTCGCCGACCTGGCCTTCCAGCAGGCGCTGTTCATCCGGGTCGAACAGCGTGAAGCGGCCAGCCTCACCGGCTACCAGGGTCAAATCTTCTCCCAGCAGCGCCGGTGGCGTATCCAGAGCATCCAGGGTGATTTCTTCGCCACCCCAAGCATAAGTTTCCGCCCCAAGCCAGGGCAGACTGACCCCTTCGCCAGTGTAGTGTCGGGCAATAGCGGCGCCGATCAGCGGAACATACATCGGTTCGGCATACAAATCGAGTTTGAGCCGATCCACTACTTGGCCCAGCACCATGCGCGATTGCAGTAGCTCCAGTTCAGTGGTGACCGGATCGGCCTCATCGCCCTCCAGCATCGGTTTTAATGCAGCCAGCGCGGTTAGACCGCCGCCAAAATTCTGTTCAACTTGCAACAGAGCGTCAGCCTTGTAGATCGGCGTGGCCAGGAACGCATAGAGTCCGCCTCCCAAGCCGGCGATCAGGATGACCGCAAGGAGAAACCATTTGTATTCCAGTAGGATGGCCAGGTACTCGCCCAGGTCAATCTCTTCGTCCAGGGCGTCGAAGGATGCGCGTTGGGCTGGGACTGGCGGCGTGGTTCGTTCAGACGCTGGAGCGTCAGGCAGGTCGACCATCAGCGCACCGGCGCCCGGAACAGCGGGAAGGTGGTGCCCGTCGTATTGAGCAAGGTCGCAGTGGGCAAGATGTTGGTGATCACCCGGTTCCAGCGCACGACATCCGCGGTATCGACATAGACAATATCGCGGGGCTGCAAGGGAAAGCGATCAGCCAGCAACAGGGCGTCGGGGCTGCGCGAATCAAGATGATAAATTTCCGGTTGATCGATCTGACCGCGCATGACAAAAATCTGTTGCGGGTTCGCCGTGGTGTGCAAGACGTCGCCGGCGTCGCCGATGGCCTCGGCCAGGGTCTTGCGGCGCTTGTTCATGATGAAGGAACCGGGATTTTGCACTTCGCCCAGCACAAACACCTTGTTAAGCTGGCGATCCGGGACGTTGACGATGTCGCCCGGCTCTAATGGAATGTTCTGGTCCACCGCGCCATTTTCGTACAACGCTTGCAAATCCACCCGAAAGGTTTGGCCCTGGCGGGTCAGGGTGATATTGGCGGGGTCGGCCTGCCCGGTGAAGCCATCAGAGCGGTTGATTGCTTCGATGAGGGTCATTGGGATATCCGTGATCTCGCGCAGGCCGGGCTTGACCACTTCGCCCACCACATAGACCCGCTTGCTGCGATAGGCAGCGACGCGCACGTCAAGCTGGACTAATTCAATGAACTTGCTAAGCGGTTGGGTCAACAAGTTCCGCACCTCGCGTGTCGTCTTGCCCGCGACCGGCACGATACCGACAAAGGGGTAGAAAATGGTGCCGTCTTCGGCAACCACGGTGCCGGCCTGTTCGGCGTTACGAAACTCGCCGGTGGGAATGGTCAGTTCGGGGTGTCCCCAGACAATGATGGTCAAGATGTCGCCGGGGCCGATTTTGTAGTCGGAAGCAACCGGCTTGGGCAGTTCAGCGGGCGGGCGCGGGGTGGCGGCGCGTTCCTGGGCGATGATTAATTCCGCGGTAATCGGCTGGACCTTGACCTCGGCGGGCGCAGCTTCATCGCCCGGCTTAGCTGGCAGCGTCACCGATGATTCGGTGCGCATCTGATAGGTATTCATGCCTGGCGCGGCGCAGGCGGACAGAAGGAGGGTTGCCGCCAGGAGGCTCACTGTCAGTCTGAGGGCGCGCGTCGTTGTCCGGGGAACCGGAACGGGTTGGCGGAGATGTTCATACATCAATAACAGCATAACAAATCTATCCGGTTAAGGGGTTCTGGTAAGTTCAGGAACAACTTTAGGCCAATTTACCTGAGATTCTATACCAAAATCAGCGAATGTAACGCTCATTATGAGCAGTTTAGCAATTTTTATACCACTTCGTAACAGATCCATATCGTTTCTCGATGACAATTGAGCTTTTGCCGGAACGGGCTTGTCAGTGATTCAATAGGTTATCGTCTGCCAGCGGACTTTTGCGCATGGGTATTTGGTATATAATCGCGGGACTCTATTACGCGAAACAGGACAGACATCTTTCCCATGTTAATTCGCAGTCGCAGCCAGTCGAGTCGCCGCAGCCGCAGCCACAGCCGCAGTCGCAGTCGCAGCCGACGCATGGTTTTTCTCAGTCTGCTGGCGTTGGTTGGACTCCTGGGTTGGGGCCTGCATGAACTCTGGCGTCAGGGTCTGCTGCCGGTCAATCAGACTGCCGCCGATGGTTATGAGGTGACTTACACCGCTACGGAGCAGGTCAAGCTCCCTGAAGATGACGCGCCACACCCCCATTATATGGAGTGGTGGTACTACAGCGGACATCTTTGGGGATCTGACCAGCGCCGCTACAGCTTCCATTACGCGCTGTTCGTGATCAACAGTCTGGCCACTTGGACGGTCGCGCACGCTTCATTTCTTGATCAGGCTAGTGGCCGTCACTACACCGCACAGCGGCGCACCGCCGGCAAGCCGACCACCGACCGGCCAGGTCAATTCGCTTTTCAGTTGGGCGACTGGCGGATGGCTGGCGGCGATGGCCGCGACACGCTACAGGTAAATGATCCAAAATTCACCCTGAACCTGTCGCTGGAAAGTCGTGAGCCGCCGGTATTGCAGGGCGGGACAGGTCTGCTGGATTTTCAGCAGGCGGGCTCCAGTTATTACTATTCGCGCCCCCGGATGCGCGCGACCGGCATGGCCGGTCTGCCTGGCCAGATGCAGCAGGTCACGGGTCAGGTCTGGTTTGATCATCAATGGGGAGACTTTCGTCCGGCGGCACTGGGCTGGAACTGGTTCGCCTTGCAGCTTGATAACGGAGCCAATGTGATGCTGTACGATCTATTCGACCGCAATGGTAAAACTGTTTTGCGCTCAGGTACGTACACCCTGCATGATGAAACTGTTGTGTTGACGGAGGCGGATTTTCGGCTGGCGGCGACTGGGCAATGGACCAGTCCGCAGACTGGCGCGACCTATCCGATGGGCTGGACTATCGTCTTGCCAGCCCAGGGTATTAATGTGACGGTGACGCCGGTGATCAAAAATAGTGAGTTCGATGGGCGAACTACGTCCTATCTGGTGTATTGGGAAGGCGCAGTGACGATTAGCGGGAGCCATCCGGGTCTAGGCTTTGTTGAGCTGAGCGGTTATCTGCAAGAGCCAGGCGCACCTTAAGAGCGCTACACCACAACGCGATAGGTTGAGTTCTCCCTTTACAACAGAACAGAGGGCAGGCTTGCGACCTCTGCTTGTTTCAAAATGAAATGATGTGAAACACCTCCATTTCAATTTGAAACATCACGTCTTCTCATCGGTTGGAGCGCCGGCCCCCATACGGCAACGACCTAGCCGGTTTTCCCGACCCGTTCCTGATTGATTAGCAACTGAATATTCAAAGCAAATTCTGTTCCGCCAAGGGGGCTTTTTTTCGGGGAATCGCGCTGAGCATCGACTCGAATGTAGGTGTGGTCTAATTCTTGCTAAGAATTTCGGTACGTAATGATTTATGGCTCTTTTTAGTGGGCTGGAGAGGCTCTTTGTGCACTAAAATAGTGCAATTATCCTAAATTAATGAGTGGTAATCTCGTAAATTTTTCAGATTAACACTGAGTTCATCTACTGTTCTAAAAACTTAATGTGTAAAAAATTTTATTTTATGAATAAACTAATATGATTCAACATCATCCTCCGGGTATTCGTTTTCATCACTCTTTGTCATCAGTCGCGCATCGGTTGATGGATGCGCTGATAATTGTATTAGGCTTATGGTCTTGCGTTGAGATTCTGGGCGTCTCTTGGTCATCTCATTATGCAGCCGTTGCGTTGCTGGCGACGGTGCTATTCATGGTGGGCGCTGAAAGCACAGACCTTTATCATTTCTGGCGGCAGATGCCGGTTTTGTATGTATGGGCGCTGGTCGGGGTAGGGTTGCTGATCGTGGGGTACGCTACCAAAAGCACGAGCGATTTTTCGCGCTTGGCCATGAGTCTGTGGGCAGTCGGAACGCCGCTGGGACTGATAGGCTATCGACTGGCGCTGCGAAAATTGTTGTCTTTTTTGCACATGCGCGGTTTCAGCATGCAGACAGTGGCGATTGGTGGGGCGAATGCGCATGGTTGTCAGTTCGCGCAATATCTGCAGCGCAATCCGGCGCTTGGTTTACGTTTGCTGGGCTTTTTCGATGACCGTGAACCTGGTTATGGCGACGACCGGTTGCCTTCAAACCTACCAGCGCCTTTGTTGGGTTCGTTTCAGGATTTGGTTGAATGCGCCTACAGCGGGAGGATTGATGTCGTTTACATCCTGTTGCCATTGAAGGCGCAGGATCGGATTGCGCAGTTGATTCAGCGCTTGGCGGACGCCCCGGTGGCGGTGTATCTGGTGCCGGACTTTTTTGTGTTCGATCTGTTGCACGCGCAATGGATCAACATCGGTAACATGCCCACGATCAGTATCTTTGAAACGCCTTTGTCGGGGGTCAATGGTCTGGCGAAGCGCGTAGAGGATGTGGTGTTGTCAATGTTGATTCTGGTGCTGATCGCGGCGCCGATGGTGGTTATCGCGCTTGCGGTGAAGCGGTCGTCGCCGGGGCCGGTGCTTTTTAAGCAAACCCGTTATGGGTTGGATGGGTGCAAGATCAATATCTGGAAATTCCGGACGATGACGGTGTGCGAGGATGGCGATCAGGTGGTGCAGGCGCAGCGGAATGATCGCCGAGTAACGCCTTTGGGAGCGTTTTTGCGCCGTACTTCGCTGGATGAATTGCCGCAGTTTTTTAATGTGCTGATGGGGCAGATGTCGATTGTGGGGCCGCGCCCACATGCCGTGGCGCATAATGAACAATATCGCAAGTTGATTCCAGGATATATGCTGCGGCATAAGGTGAAGCCGGGAATTACTGGTTGGGCGCAGATAAATGGCTGGCGCGGCGAGACCGAGGTAATTGAGAAAATGCAGAAGCGGGTGGAGTATGATCTCTGGTATATTCGGCATTGGTCGTTGCGCGTGGATCTGCAGATTGTTGCGTATACGGCGTTAAGAGTGCTTTGGGATCGAGAGGCGTATTGAGGGAAAGAAAGAGGCTAGGTTGGATGAGTGGGGAGATCGATGCCATGAGTAGGGTACGGTAGTTTCCGAAAAACTTGACCTGCCACGCTGCCTGATCAGCCTGGCAATATAAATAATGAAAGTACTAAGTCTTCAATTTACCCAGATGGATGGCCACCTGCGCGAGTTGCTGCGGGGAGCCAGTACGGCGGCGTCGCTGAAGTTTCTGGCGGCGCTTGCAGCTTTCGGATTGAATCTGTTGATTGCCCGGATGTTGGGACCGGAGGGTTCGGGTATTTACTATTTGGCGTTTACTCTGGTCACGATTGCTGCAGTCATAGCGCGTTTTGGCCTGGATAATACGTTGATCCGGTTTATCGCGGCGGCGGAGTCGGCTGGGCGCTATGCGCGGGTGCAGGGGGTTTACCGTCTTGGCTTCAAGTTGACAGTGGTGATTTCTTTGGTGCTGGCAGGAGTCATGTTCGCGTCCGCCCACTGGATAGCGACTGTGGTTTTCAACGAAGCCGCGCTTTCGTTGCCTTTGCAAGTGATGAGTCTTGCAGTGCCACCCTTTGCGCTGTTTGTGATTCATGCGCAGGCGTTGCAAGGAATGAAACGCATTCGCGACGCAATTGCGACGTTGAGTGTGATCGCGCCGGCGTTGATGATTTTGTTAAGCCCGTTGTTGATTATTCAGTTTGGTGTAGCGGGTGCGTCAGCGGCTTATGTAATGGCTGCGGTGGTAACGCTCGGTTTCGGGGTTTGGCGGTGGAGGATATCGACGAATCACCATCCGCAGGAAGCTGGGCGGTTTTCTATAGAAGAACTGTTCAGTTCCTCTGTACCGCTTTTCTGGGTGGCAATCATGAATTTGATTGTTGCTTGGATGCCGACGTTGATGTTGGGTGTTTTTTCCACGACTTATGAAGTGGGATTGTTCAATGCGGCTAACCGCACGGCGATGTTGGTGAGCTTTGTTCTGGTGGCGGTAAATAGCATTGCCGCGCCGAAGTTTGCCGAGTTGCATCAACAGGGCGATCTGGCTGCATTAAGAAATGTGGTGAAGTCATCAACGAGATTGATGATCTTGGCTGCTTCTCCGGCGCTCATGATGTTTTTGTTTTTTCCAGGTGCTTTTCTGCATCTTTTTGGGAGTAAATTTGAGGCTGCCGGGAATTTTCTTCGCATTATGGCTTGCGGTCAGTTTGTGAATGTTGCGACTGGCAGTGTCGGCTATCTGTTGATGATGACCGGGAACGAACGTGCACTGCGTCGGATAACGATTGTGTCAGCATCAGGTGCAATAGTTCTTTGTTTGATTTTGATTCCGGTTTATGGAGCCTTGGGGGCGTCAATTGCTACGGCTTTTGTAGTTGCAACACAAAATATTTTGTATTATTTTTCCGCTAGAAAACTAGTTTTTTCGAGTGAACCCTTGATCTCGAAATAGCAAAATAAAGGCAGATGCTCATTAAGTGCAGCTAAGTTGCTCATCATGTTTCCATACCATCTTGAAAAAACTTGAGTATCACTTTGGTGTTTGCCGATTTGCTTAACAGTGGAATCTTTAGTGATGAGCGCCATATCGGTAATAATTGCGACATTTAACAGACCAGACGATCTTAGAATTTGTTTGGAGCATATATTGCGGCAAGTCATTCAACCAATAGAGGTAATTATCGTTGACTCAAGTCCTAATGACAGAAGTAGAGTTGTTGTTGAATCATTTAATGATGATCTTTTACGTTATTTTAGTTCGATCAAGGGATTAACTCGCCAACGTAATTTGGGGATTGGCAAGCTAAACCCAAATAGTGAGTGGTGTTTGTTTTTGGATGATGATGCAGTTGTGGATATAAATTGTATTAAAAAATTTAAAGAAATTATAAAGTTGAATAATAATGATAGTAATTTAGGTGGAGTTGGTGGGATTGATGGGAATATGTCGCCTACGTCTTTTATGCGTCGGCTTTTTCTCCTACCAGAGTTTTCTTTTAATCGTGCGGGGTTAAAGAAATCAGGTTATGCTGTTTATCCCATAGCAGCAGGTACTCAGGTAATTGAAACTCAAGCTCTCAATGGCTTTATGATGGCATATGCTACAAAAGTCTTTCGAGATTTTCTGTTTGATGAACATTTTTCTGATTATGGTTATGGAGAAGATTTAGATTTTTCTTGTCGAGTTGCTGGGAAGTATCGTTTAATAATAGATACAAGCTGGCGATGCGAACACAGGCAGTCTCCTGTTTCAAGGCTTTCACTTAAAAGATTGTTCAAGATGCAGCTTGTAAATCACCATTACTGGTTCAGAAAAAATAAGAAAATATGTGGCTTTCGATGGGTAGACTTTTTTGTCTCTGAGTTTGGACGCTTTATCCATAGTTTGTCGGCCGCTGCTAAATTTCGCAGTATATCGCCCATTATCGGATATATTGAAGGCGCTTATCTCATTTCTAAAAAATCCTTACAGTAGTGATTGGTTATTAAATGCAGTTATTGCCCATTGAGGCGTCGTAGTTTATAGGGGAACAGCAGTAGTGCTACAACAACCAACAATGTTAATTTATATGTTAGGCCTTTATTTTTTTATTCTAAGCCTAGAACCTTTTTTAAAGTTTAAGTTAGGCGATTTTTTTGACTTAATCGACTTTATCTTTTTGGGTTTTTTCTATTTTTGCTATGTAGCAGAAAAAAATATTCAGGGAAAATTTTATAAGACTGAGGCACTGTTTTCTATTGTTATCACTGTATGGATAATATCAAGCCTAATTCAAGGTGTATCCCCTGTAGAATCAGTTTACTCTATCTTTATAGAATTGAAATATGTTCCTATTGCCTTTCTACTTTTATCTTGTTCGATAAAAAGAATTCATATTATAAGATTCTTACGAATAAGTCTTTTAGTTATTGGAATCCAATGGTTAATTGGATTTCTTCAAATCGTTGGGGGTGAGCAAGTAACTCTCTTTTTCTTGAATGACTATATTTTATCAAAGCCTGAATATAGAACATCGGGAATATTGCAAAATGTTGTATCTGGGACATTGCTGAGTAAGAATTTTTTTTCTTTTATTATTTTGATTTCAATAGTGATAGTCTATAAATTAAAAAGATTTTTGTTCGATGAAAGGTCTCATGTCCCAATTTACTATATGTTAGGCGGAGTAATTTTGATTTTGGTTGCTGCGTCAAAAACTGTTTGGTTACTTTTGTTTAGTGTTATATTGGTTGTACTTTTCTCAGAATGGATAAAACGTCCTCTTTTACTAGTGACTTTAATGTTTTTTTCTCTTGTTGCGCTAATTACCGTTTTTTCACTAAGCAATAGCGAGAATAGCGCATTTTCATTTATAGCTGATCGGTTCTCGTCTTTATTTGATATTAGTTACTACGAGCATATCACTACTGTAGGCCGAATAACGTATGCACTTGCAACTTTAAATATCTTATCGGATTCACCTTTAATAGGTATAGGCGCTGGAAATTGGGGGAGCATCGTTTACTATAAATTAGCAACTTCTAGAGAAGAAAATGTTTTGGCTGGTGGATACTATATTCCGAAAGGTGTTTTTCAAGACAATAATCTTGCTTCCATAGCTGGTCAACATGGTTTATTAGGATTTATCCTTTTTATAGTCTTTCTATTAAAAATATGGAAAAATTTGAGTATGATTCGCTATTCGCATGTTGACTTTGATATAGCACTCTTCAGCAGTATGCGAACAGTGCTTTTTTTATTTATAGTAATGGCTGTAACAACATCCCCTTTTCAAGCGAAGCCTATAGCCTTGCTATTTTGGATATTGATAGGCCTAAGTTTAGCATATTCAAATGCTCTAATCATTAGAAAACATAATTTAGTAGTAGACTGATTTAAGGTATTTCGACCAATTTGAGGGCTTGATTGATGTTACCAAACTTTCTAATTGTTGGTGCTGCTAAAGCAGGAACCACCTCGCTTTTCGAGTATTTAGGAGAACATCCGCAAATATTTACTCCTGCCAAGAAGGAACCGAAATTTTTTTCGTATGGCTGCTACCCATCTCCACTAAAAGGCCCTGGTGATGACTTAGTAGAGTCTCAAATAGTCAAAAATTTCGATGAATATAAGAAATTATTTGACAATTCTGATGCATATCCTTTGCGTGGTGAAGCAAGTCCTGACTCGCTTTACTACTGGAATGGCGCAATCCCAAAGATTAAAAAAATATTAGGGGACGTTAAGATTATAATAATGATTAGAAATCCTGCAAATAGGGCATTCTCAAATTACATGCATTTAATAAGAGATGGCCGAGAAACTTTGAATTTTGAAGCGGCGCTTGATGCAGAGGAATATCGCATTAACCAAAACTATGAGTTCTTTTGGCACTACCGAGCATGTGGAATGTTAAGTGATGCAGTTTATTCGTATTGTAAAGAATTTACTAATGTGAAAATAATAATATTTGAAGAATGGATAAAAAACCTTAATGAAGAAATGGGAGAAATATATCAATTTTTGGGGGTGGATTACTATCCTTTTGCATCGATGGGTCAAGTTCATAATGAGTCTGGAATCCCCAAAAATTTAGTTTTGCAGAGAATAATCCATCCAAAAGGTTTTTCTAAAAAGGTTATTCGTGGTTTTTTTAAGACAATCCGTCTGTACTCATTAGCAAAAATGCTACGTAACAAACTTCGTAGTGCAAATCTTGACAAATCAACCAAGATTAATCCAATTACTTATGAGAGATTAATGTCTTTTTATGAAAATGATATAATCAAGCTAGAATCTTGCTTAGAAAGACCCATAAAACTATGGAAAATATAAAGTATGATTTTAAGGTTAGCTAAAAATTAACCCACTTTCGATTTCTATATAAAAAATTTTAATAATTTAGTATCTAAATAGGCCGCAATTTAAGCATTATCGATGAGTGGCAGGAACACGAGTATAGGTTGGGTTGCCCTAGAGGAGTATTAATGGAGGTTCGAGGTTACTTTACACTGATAGGCCAACCAATTAGATAGCTAGTCGCGTTTTTACTTCGCATTTTCACCTTTCGATTAAGACGGAAATGAAATTATTACTAACTCATAAGTTCTTTAAGCTCACCGGAGGTGCTGAAGTATTTTTCTTTGAAACCGGCCGATTACTTGAAGAACATGGGCATGAGGTTGTTTATTTTTCAACCAGCACATCAGACAATAGACCTAGCCCATATGAAAAGTATTTTATTGATCCACCCGAGTACAGCGATGGTAATATTTTGAGACGTGCATTTAATATTAAGCGGATGATTTACTCACTCAAGGCAAAAGAAAAATTTGCTCGTTTGCTAGATGATACAAAACCTGATTTAGTACATGCGTTTGCTATTCATGTTCACTTAACGCCATCTATCCTGGTGGCGGCCTACGAAGCAGATGTGCCGGTGGTAATGTCCTGCAATGACTATAAGCACATCTGTCCGAATTACAAACTCTATCATCATGGACATATCTGTACTGATTGCCGAGGTAAGCGTTTCTATAAAGCTATTGTCAATCGTTGTTGTAAGGATTCACTGGCATTCAGTATTGCAAGCAGTCTGGAGGCTTACTCGCATAATGCCATGAATATCTATAGTAAGTATGTTGATATGTATTTGTTTTCAAGTGAATTTATGGCGCGTGAAACTGAAAATTTTTGGGGTGTGGGTTCATTTTGTTGGGATATGCTACGCAATCCATTTGAAAGCCGGAAATATCCATACAGTCCGGATTATGAAGATTATGGACTTTACTTTGGGCGATTGATTGATGAAAAAGGTGTAGATATACTTGTAAGCGCAGCAGCACTTGCACCAACAGTTCGCCTTAAAATTGTAGGTAACGGTCCTGACGCAGGAAAGCTCAAAGCTTTAGCTAACAGTCTTGGCTTAAATAATATTGAATTTGTTGGATCGCTTTGGGGTACTGCCTTAGATGATATATTGAAGAGAACCCGATTCGTTGTAGTTCCGTCTGTGTGGCATGAAAATTTTCCTTATGTTATCAATCAATCTTTTGCTTTTGGAAAGGCTGTAATTGGAACAGATCGTGGTGGAATTCCTGAATTGGTAAAGCACGGTGAGCGAGGAATTGTATACCCAGCTCACGATATAAGATTATTAGCAGATGCAATGCTTGATTTATGGAATAATTCGGAAAAAGCAGTCGAAATGGGACGTAGAGCTAAAGAATATTCTGATTCGGAATTTAACGATGAACAGCAATACGAAAAGTTAATGAGTATTTATAAAAAGGTGCTAGATGCGCGTACTAGTTCTGGGCGGTAATGGATTTATTGGTTCACATCTTGTTGACGAGCTAAGAGCAATCGATTGCCGAATTCGTGTTTTTGATCGCAATCCAAATCGCTATCAGAAACCCCATCCTTTTGTAGATTACCGTATTGGAGCATTTAGCGACTCTGCGCAGATTGCAGAGGCGTTGCAAGATGTGGACATTGTTTTTCACCTAATCAGTACATCTGTGCCGAGTACTTCAAACCTTGATCCTGTTGCTGATATCAATGGAAATTTAGTTGGTACTGTGCAGCTAATCCAACAAATGATTAAGCTAGGGGTTAAGCGTATTGTTTATCTTTCTTCTGGAGGCACAGTATATGGAAATCCAACTATCGAGCCAGTCCCAGAAACACATCCATTAAACCCGATTTGCTCGTATGGTGTAATCAAAGTAGCTGTTGAAAATTATCTATTAATGTTCAAACAATTGCATGCAATCAAACCTGTTATTCTTCGCCCATCTAATCCATATGGTCCTCGACAGGGGCATATTGGTGTGCAAGGTGTTATCTCCACTTTCTTACAAAGATTGAAGGATGGTGACCGAATTCAGATATGGGGAGACGGCTCGGTTATTCGCGATTACATTTATATTAGTGATCTTGTTTCTCTCTGTGTGAAAGCTGGCTTTGGTGACGAGGTCGGAGTATTCAATGTGGGAAGTGGTGTTGGTTATTCACTTAATGACTTGCTAGAAATAATCCGTAGGGTTTCCGGAAAAAATTTAGACGTTGATTACCGGTCAGGAAGAGCATTTGATGTTAAGAAGATTACTTTAGATATAATTAAAACAAGAATTGAGTTCGATTGGCAACCAAAAACTGATATGGAAACTGGTATAAGAGCGCACTGGAATTGGTTATCTAATCTTGATTAACTATAATTGGTAATTGTTAAAACTAATTATGATTGCTCAAATTGACAAAGAATATATAAAAAAACGTCCAACAAAACTTTACAGTCGTTTGTTGAGTTATAGCTTGTTTGAAGGACGGCCTCTAACAACACAAGGACGGTGGATCAATCCACTAATATTTGCACTTTTCAACATTGAAAAACGTATTCCAGCACCTAAGTCTGTCCAAAAACCAATTTTTATCGTCGGTACCGGAAGAAGTGGTACAACAGTTCTCGGTATTGTGTTATCTATTCATCCAAATGTGGGTTTTCTTAACGAACCAAAAGCTATATGGCACTCAGCTTACGATAGAGAAGATTTAATCGGTAGTTACTCACGCGAAGATGCTAAATACAGATTAGGAGCTTTAGAGGCTACACAATCAGTCAAAAAATCCATGCATCGATTATTTGGCTGGTATTTAACATTAACCGGATCTTCACGTGTAGTAGATAAGTACCCTGAGTTAGTTTTTCGTTTACCTTTTGTGAAAAAAATATTTCCAGACGCAAAATTTCTTTTCCTTACACGCAATGGATGGGACACTTGTTATTCCATACAGAACTGGTCAAAACGACTAGGTAAACAGAAAATTAGAGAAACTCACGACTGGTGGGGTATAGATAAACGTAAATGGAAACTTCTAGTAGAACAGTTAGTTCCAGAACATCCTAGTTTAGCGGCGCATACAAAAGAAATTGCTGGTTTTACTCGCCATACCGACATGGCTGCTGTGGAGTGGATTATTACGATGCGTGAAGGACTTCGACTACAAGTTGAATATCCTAAAGATGTTCACACTGTCATCTATGAGAATCTTTGCTTGGAAACATCGAAGACTCTAACAGCATTAAGAGAATTCTGCGAATTAGCAATTGACAAAAAATTTGACGAATATGCAAAAAAAATCCTGCACCCTGTTGAACCTAAACCTCCTTTTGAACTACATCCCACGATTCAAGCCGAATTTAATGTGGTAATGCGCGAATTAGGATACTCAAGTGGATAAGGATTGATGGAGAAAATTGTCGAAATTGCAGGCATTCGCGGTATCCCTGCCAAACATGGTGGCTTTGAGACTTTTGCGGAATATCTATCCCTTTATCTAGTCGCACGAGGATGGGAAGTCACAGTTTACTGCCAGAAAAACGGCGATGACGGTCCGATTATAGAAGATGAATGGCAAGGTGTGCGTCGTTTCACCATTCCCGTGAAAAAAGAAGGTGCAATGGGCACTATCATCTTCGACTGGCGCTCCATACAACACTTAATAAAATCAAACCAAAGCAGTCTGGTCTTGACGCTCGGCTACAATACTGCTGCTTTCTGTCTGTCCTACCGCTTCAAGGGCATTCGCAACCTGATCAATATGGACGGCATCGAATGGCGGCGCGAAAAATGGCGCTTTCACGAGCGCGCCTGGCTTTGGCTCAATGAACGCTGCGGCTGCTGGTTTGGTAATCACCTGATCGCTGATCACCCAGCAATCAAGAATCACCTTGCAACCCGTGTCTCTCGCAACAAAATCACCATGATCCCGTATGGCGCACAGGAAATTACTGATGCTGACATTATCAAATTAAACGCTCTGGGTCTTTCACCCGGACGCTTCATCACTGTTATCGCCCGTCCTGAACCGGAAAATTCTATTCTTGAAATTGTCCGCGCCTTCTCCCGAAAACCGCGCAGTGTAATGCTGGTCATGCTGGGTCACTACCAGGATAGTAAACCCTTCCATCGAGCTGTTTGCCAAGCTGCCAGCAACGAGGTGCTGTTCCCCGGAGCAATTTATGATAAGGACATTGTCGAAGCCCTGCGTTTCTACAGCCGTCTTTATATTCACGGGCATCGCGTCGGTGGCACTAATCCCTCGCTGGTTGAGGCGCTTGGTGCTGGAAATGCGGTGTTGGCCCACGACAACTGCTTTAACCGCTGGGTTGCAGGGGACGACGCTCACTACTTCACCGACGAAGACGACTGTGCAAGGGAACTGGATCGACTGCTGGACGATGACAATGAAATCAACCGGATGCGTGCCGCCAGTCGCCAGCGGTTCCAGGAAGCGTTCACCTGGGATCAGGTATTGGGTCAGTATGAAAAACTTTTATTGGACTGGCTCGATAGATAGGAAAAGCGTTCTCAAGGAACGCGGTTACGAGCAAAAGCATCCCTGAGTAGTTGCAAGCGTGGTGCATTAGCCGACTTGGCTCGGTCATCTTTCTCTGTACCCGCAATTTCAGTGTCCCACACCGGCGCTTCTCGCCAAGCGTGATAGGTCCAGCTCCAGCCGTACTCCTCGAATAAATCGATCAAATCGCGAAGATAGTGCTCGCCGCTCTCGCCTGAATAGCGCGAAGCACTAAATTCGCCGATATAAATTGGTACCTGATGTAATCTTTGCCATTCTACCACTGGCGCCAATGTTTTCCGCAAAGCCTCCTTATCCCAATAGCGCAAACCAATGCGGCCAGGATATTTAATGCCGATTTTGAAATCCTTAACCCCTTGATGGGTAAACGAGCCAGGTTCATACATATGTGGACTGTAAATAATATTTGGATACAGGAGTGGCTCAAGATAGGTCAAGCCTTGCATTCTATTCACTCGTAGACCTAATACAGTACGGCCAACAGGAGGTTCAATAATAATTGGCGTTGTCTTGTCCTGTTTGCGCACGGTTTCAACAAGCCGCCGAATCAATGTGTTATAGTCAGCAGGTCCGTCTGGAAACGGCAATAACCTAGCGGCTGGTTCATTCAGCAGGTTATATCCGGCAATGACATCATTTCGATTTTGGTATTGTCTGGCAATACGATCCCAAAGACTATTGAGCAAATCATGATACTTAAAATCATGCCAAATTTCGTCATCTGGTGATGTGCTTGTATTGCGTTCAGTACCAGGCATTGTATGTGGATCAATCACGACTTTGACACCGTAATGCTTACACCAGTCAAGTATCTGATCGAGCTTTGCAAAAGCTTTTTCGTTAAATTCATAAGGTGGTTCTTTATGCATCAATGGCATTCGATTAAAACCGATTCGCAAAAGATTGCCGCCAAGATTGGCAAAGTCAGCAACATCCTTTTCACTCATTTCGACGCTCGCAGTAGCGCCACGAAAAGGCCCCCACTCAGTGGAATGAGCCGAAGTGAAAAGAGTATTCAGAGCGATAATGCAGATTAGCCTTATCAATAATTTGCAAAAAGCAGTCATGTGTATAAAATATCAGTGAATAGCAACATAAGGTAACAGGCATTGACCGGCGTTCGTTTGAAATGGCTGTATGATCCGCGTTTGTTCTGACCCGTGATCTTGGATGAGATATGGAACGCACCAACCCGCGCCCCTCCTCTCTGTAGGACTATTAACGGTGGTCACTCCGACTGCAGGTCTAGCGATGATCGATCTGCCGCCGATCCTGAGCCACAATCCGTTGCTGCACCCGCCGCTCATGCTCCGCGCGACGCACGTACTGGCGCACCTCGACCCCCTCAAGCGTACTGAAACTCCTTCTCAAGCGCCTGACTCGTTGCTCCAACTCCCACGCACACCGGCTCCCCTCCGCCAACGGCGTCTCCAGAAGCGCATACAAGCGCGGATCATCGCTATCCTTATCCAGTTGATAGACTTGCAAATCATATTCGCTATCAGCCGTGACTTCATCTTGCAGGGTACATGCCACGCGAACCGCCGCTTCCAGACCAAAATGACCGACGAACACGCCCTGACTCTCCGCTTTCGCCCACCCCAACCGGTGCTGCAAGCGCCGTAACGCGGGCAGACAACGCTCAGTGCGAAAAACCGCCCAAACCCATCCTGCAGCGACCGCCAGAAACCCGGCCAACATCCACCCCTCATCAACTCCCTCGAATAAACCCGCCAGACCCACGACCCCCAACAGCCCTTGCAACAGCACAATCATCAAAACGGCATCAGTCGCTCTGAACCCTGCGCGCAACAACAAATGATGCAAATGGAAGCGATCAGGCGCGAACAGCGGTTGGCCATGTCCGACGCGCCGAATCAACACTGCCAGCACATCAATCAACGGGATGGCCAATAACCACAAAGCGGTCATCGGCGTAATCACCCGCGCCGCCCCCTGAGACATCCCGATCAACAACCAGGCCAACAGCAGCCCCAACACCATCGCACCGCCACTACCGAGCCACGTCAGCGCTCGACCGCGAAGGCGACAAAGCAGGTTAAAACCAAGGACGCCGACCACCCCCGAAATCAAAGCCGCCAGCAAAACCAGCCACTGCGGCTGCTCAGCTCCCAGCATCACTATCGCCAGCAACAAGAGGCTGACTAACGCCACCGCACCGGCCAAATTCTCCATCTCATCCATCTTTCTGAACGCATGGATCACCATCAATATCGCAAACACTGTCAACACCGGCGCCAATGATCCTAATTCTACCGCGATGCTCGGCATGATTTCACCCAGGTCAGCGAGCACAATCCCACCGCCATACACCATCAGACCCGTCGCCAATACCTGGCTCAAACCGCGCATCCGGTAGCTCAATCGCCAAAGATCATCAGCAACCCCGATGACGAACAGAAACAAAACGCTACTCGCCACCACTCCCACTTCGGCGCTGCTCATCCATTGATGAACATGGGCCATCTTTAAACTCATCAAAACCGCACCAAGGATACCCAACCCACCAATGCACCGCGCACCGACAGAAGGTTGCTTGACCTCGCCGGAATCATCATCAAAAACCAGATAATGGAAAAACATCCGGCCCAGAATGGTTCCCATCAGTGAGGTCATCACGCCAACGCCCAGCAACAACAGCCACCCATGCCAAAACATGCCAATATCCCGTAAAACTTATACCAGGGTATCTGGTATCTCTTTAACCGTGATCAGCAAGATAAATGCCATCTTAACTCTCGTAAACCGCGCCACTGGGCTATCCTGCGAATAGCCCAACGAAAAAAAATACCTATCAGGATTTACCTGTACTTAAAATCGCCAGAAAGAGGTCAGAGAAGAGACAAGACTATTGAATTTTGAAACAAGTGTTTTTCACAATGTTTCATTTTGAAATGCATCTGCATGTTCTTCCACCTCTTCACGCCCCCCCGGCAACCAATCCGGGGCCTGCCCGCCATTACGCGCGCCGAGTCCAGTAAAATCAAACAATCGGATATCCGCCAGATGCGAAAGCGCTACATTTTGCAGTGCAGCAAACAAGTTCTCTACTCGCCCAGGGAATTGTCTCTCCCATTGCCGCAACATGGCCTTGATCGCTTGACGTTGCAGATTATCTTGCGAACCGCATAAGTTACAGGGAATGATTGGGAATTGACGAACTTCGGCATAAGCGGCCAAATCGCGCTCCTGGCAATAAGCCAGCGGACGGATCACCACATGCCGGCCATCATCGCTGAGCAACTTCGGCGGCATGGCCTTGAGCTTGCCGCCATGAAACAGGTTGAGAAACAAGGTTTCCAGGATGTCATCCCGGTGATGGCCCAGCGCGATTTTCGTCATGCCCTGCTCAGCGGCGAAGGTGTACAGGATTCCTCGCCGTAATCGCGAACAGAGTCCACAAGTCGTTTTGCCTTCGGGAATGACCCGCTTGACGACGCTATAGGTATCCTGCTCGATGATATGGAAGGGGATGCCGATACTGCGGAGATAGGCCGGTAGCGCCTGCTCGGGAAAGCCCGGCTGTTTCTGGTCGAGATTGACTGCAACCAGCTCAAAATCCACCGGCGCCCGCCCTTGCAGGTTACGCAGGATATCGAGCATAGCAAAGGAATCCTTGCCGCCGGACAGGCACACCATCACCCGGTCGCCATCCTCGATCATGTTGAAATCCTGAATCGCCCGGCCCACATTCCGGCGTAGGCGCTTCTGGAGTTTATTAAAGTTGAATTGCTGTTTTCTGATCGGCGCTGTCATCTCTGAGTCTCCGGGAACCGGTTGTGCAACCGGGAACTTTACCCGAAATTCCCCGTAATAGCGTCAGGCGGATGGCTTGCCGCCGGTTCGCCAGCGGACTAGACTCCGTTTCCATGACCACCGCGAAAGCCGTGTGTCGGGAACCCGCCCGGACCCTGTTGGCTGTGCCGGACAAACCAGACCCCGCCATTTTTCGGAGAACTCCACCTATGGAGACCCATGACATCGAACATTACAAACACCGGCTCGTCGAATTGCGCGTCGAGCACCGCGACCTGGACGATGTGATCGCCCGCCTGGCCAAAGACCCTCTGGTCGACGAACTGGAACTAAAACGTCTCAAAAAACGCAAACTCATGCTTAAAGACATGATCGCCCATCTGGAAAGCAAGATCATTCCCGACCTGAACGCCTAAGCCGATCCATCCTCCGGCCCCTCCCCCCTAACGGGCGAGGGGAGTGCATAGCGACCACCGATCTACGTTAACTCCCCGTACTTTTTTACATGTAATTCTTTCGCTTGACCGATCCAGCCATCGCGACGAATGCGCCCATTCAGGTGAATCACCTCGGTTTCCAGTTTTTCGATGTCCGCACCGGTCAACGCGGCAATCTGTTCATAGCGCTGGATGCCGGCGGCATTCAATTTGTTTTCCAGCACCGGCCCGATCCCAGTGATCAGTTTCAAATCATCAAAGTTCGCTGCCTGGGCGGTCATGATCGTCTGCCGGTCGCCTGCCAGTTCCCTGATTTGCTCATTGATCTCTTGCAACCGTCGGGCAATGCCCTGTAAATCATCACGGGTCGGCACGCCCAGACGCCTTAACGCCCGCAAGACGCGCCCCTCAAAAATCTGTTCCAGGTGATCCAGGGCCTCGGGAAGGTTCTTAATTGTTTGCCCGTTCATTGTTCACTCCTCTTCGGACTATTATCCGAATTTTGCTCCATCGGTTTAACCTGAAATCAATGTAACAGGCAAAACTAGTGCAAACATCCTAATGCCAAGGCCACGGCTTATCACTGGATATGATAAAGTAGTGCATTAATCATCAGTTGATCCGACCTTATCCTGGCCGGCAACATCTCCCCACTACTCTGCAATCATGCTGATCACCCCATGATCCTGAGCCGTTTTCTCAAGCCCAAGTGGCAACACACTGATCCCGAGACCCGCAAACAGGCTTTGCAGGGGCTGGAGCCGACTGACCCGACATTGACTGAACTAGCGCGGCGCGATGCTGATCCTGCGATTCGTTGCGCTGCGCTGGCGCGTCTCGATGATCTCGACCTGCTCCAGATGCTTGCTCGTGAAGAGGCGAACCTGGAAGTGCGCGCTGCCGCCCAAGACCAGTATCACCGCCTGCTGGCCGGCAAGGTTGTCGAAGGGCCGCCGCTGGCCGAGCGGTTGGAACGCTTGCGCCAGAGCGCTGATCCGATGCTGATTGAGTTCCTGTTGCGCCACGCGGTTGAACCAGAGCTGCGTCTGGCCGCGCTGGAACAGGTTACATCAGAAACGGCTCTGGCCGAGATCGCTGCGCAAAACGCGCATCTGGATATGCGTCTGGCCGCGCTGGAGCGGGTACAGGATCTCGAACTACTCGAGCAGGTGGTTCGCCAAAGCCGCAACCGCGACAAGCGCGTCTATCGCCAGGCCAAAGAGCGACTGGACGCCCATCAAACAGCTCAGGCCCAAGCGGCGTGCCTCGAACGGCTGTGCAATGAAATGGAAAACCTGCGCTGGGATGGTGAAAGCGGGCTTAATGCGGGTCGGTTCCCGAAGCTGGATCAGGAATGGCGAAGCCATGAAACCGGGACTTCCCCGGAACAGCGGGAGCGCTATAACCAAGCACGGGAACGCTTTCTAGTTGAACGACAGACCAGCGCCAATCGCCGGACCCAACGTCTGGAACTGATTGCCTCACTGGAAAACCTGCTGGAGCGGTTGCGCCAACAAGGCGAATCCAGCGCCGAACTTATAGCCGCCATCCAGTATGGAACTCGCGAAGCGCCCGCCGCTTGGGCGTATTTTGGTGCCGTCCAGGATAGTGAGGGTCGGCGGCTGGAACAACGCTTTCAGGAACTGGTCGCCGCTATTCACGAGCAGGAGCGCATCTTGCAACACAACCAGGTTCACGCTAATCGCCTGCGCGAAGTCTTGCAACAGATGGAAAAACTGTTGAAGCAACCCAGTGAAGTCCAGGAAACCGACATCACCCCCTTACGCAAGCAATGGGACTCCTTGGAACGCCCCGAATCTCGCACGTTAGCTGCTGAATTGCAGAATGAATTTGATAGCCTCCTCGATAAATTGCGCGCTCGGATACAGCGTCAGCTTCAGGAGCGCGATCGGGAATGGCAGGAACTTCAAGAAGTGACCGCGCAACTCGAGGCTGCGATCGAAAACGGTGAATCACAACAAGCAACGGACCTTCAAGAACAAGCCCGCCGGCAGCTTAAACAGAATATTGGGTTAAGCCGGGCGCAGATGGGACAAATCGAGGAGCGCCTGCAAAGCTGCGCCGCGCAACTGGGCAAGCTGCGCGACTGGCGGCGCTGGGGCGCTCATCAGGCGCGCGAACAATTATGCGCTACCGCTCAGGAATTGATTGGCCTGGACATTGACCCTACCGAAATTGCGCGGCGCATTCAACAGGCTCGCGATGCCTGGAAGGCGCTGGATCATCAGGAAGGCGCAGCGCCCAAAGCACTCTGGAAGCGATTTAACAGCACCTGCGAACGTGCTTATGCGCCTTGTCAGGCTCATTTTGAAGCTCAGGCGCGTGAGCGCCAGCAGCATTTTGCGCAAAAATCCGCGCTGTGCGCCCACCTGGAACAGTTTGAAGTGACTACAGACTGGCAACAGGTTGACTGGCGGGAAGCCGACCGGGTGCGTCGCCGCGCACAGGAACAATGGTACAAACTGGGTCCGGTCAACCGCACCGACCGCAAACCTCTGGATCGTCGCTTTCAACGGGTTTTACAACGCCTGGACACCCATTTGGACGCTGAGCGTGATCGTGAAGTGCAACGTCGCCAGCAACTCATCGATCAGGTTCAGGGGGTCATGGACAGCACTGATCTGCGCGTCGCTATCGAAACCGCTAAGCGCGCCCAGGCGGAATGGCCGCCGACCGTGCAAGCATCGCCTCGCCAGGAACAATCCCTTTGGAAAGCATTTCGCGCCGCATGTGACGCAGTCTTCGCCCGCCGCCAAGCGGAACATCAAGCTGCTGATAACGAACGCCAGGCCCACCTAGCCAGCAAACAGGCGCTATGCGAGGAAATCGAAGCACTGGTCGAGGTCGATCACGAACATCTGCCGCAAGCGCAGGCGCGATTGCAGGCGGTCCAGCAGGCGTGGGGCGCTATTGGCTCCATACCCCGGACGGAACAACGCATCCTTGAACAGCGCTTTGAGAGCGCTGTTCGCCAGTTTACCGGCCATGAACAGGCGCTGCGCCGAAACCGTGACGAGCAAGTTTTCCAGCACTTACATCAATACTCGCGGTTGTGCGGCCGATTGGAGGCGCTACTCATAACGCAGCCGGTAGATGCTGCGGTGTTGGAAGCTGTGCGACAGGAATGGGCGACATTGCCGGAACTACCAGAATCGTTGAAGGAATCGCTGCAACACCGGTTCGACCGGGTCTGTCAGGCGCTGACCGCCCCCCCCGAACAAGTGAAGCAACTCCGCACGGAGCTGGAGCACAACCTGGAACGCAAGAAGATCTGGTGTGTCTGCATGGAGATCGTTGCAGGAATGGAATCGCCGCCCGCTTTTGCTCAGATGCGGATGGAATACCAGGTCGCTCGGCTGTCGGCCTCCTTGGCCGGGGACGTCACCAAACCTGAGGCGCTTTACGATTCGAAAGCATTACGTGAGCAATGGTGTCTGACGGGCGCTTTACCTACTGAAGAGGAAGCGGAACTGGATGCCCGGTTCCTGAATGCCCTGCAAACCGAGTGGCGCCGTGAGGAGGTCTAAACCCGGATTGGCGCGTCTTACCTGGCGCTGCCTGTGAAACCGGGTGACTTGTTGCTGGCGCTGCTGGCAAATGTGGCTTGGTCGCTGAATTTCCTGGCGGGAAAAGCGGGCGTCGAGCATTTTCCGCCGCTGATGTTCTCTACTCTGCGCTTCACGGTGCTGATTCTGCTGCTATGGCCCTGGTTGCGCTGGTTTCCGGGAAAAATGCGGCCGGTGCTGGAAATCAGTTTTCTGTTGGGTGTCTTTCATTTCAGTATGATTTTCATTGGGTTGGATGTCAGCGGCGACATTTCTTCAGTGGCGATCGCCGCGCAGCTCTATGTCCCTTTCTCGGCGCTGCTGGCGGTGGTATGGCTAGGTGAGCGGTTGGACCGTTGGCGAATTGGCGGAATCGCGGCCGCCTTTGCCGGTGTGATGATTATTGGCTTCGATCCGACGGTAATTGCCCATCTGGACGCCTTGGCGTGGATCGCTGGCGCTTCGCTGGTCATGGCGATTGCGACGATTTTGATGCGCCGTTTATCGAGCGTCAGCGTTTTTACACTACAAGCCTGGATCGGTGCGGTAGCTGCTCCGAATCTGTTGTTGTTATCGCTGCTACTGGAACAGGGACAAGTTGAAGCGTTGCGCACCGCAAACTGGCTGGATTTTGCCATGCCGGTCTATTCGGCCGTTGGCGCTTCGCTAGTGGGGCACGGTATTGTCTATTATCTGTTGACCCGTTATCCGGTCAGCCTGATCACGCCATTATTGTTGCTGGCGCCGGTGCTGGCGGTCTTACTGGGCGTAATGGTGTGGGGCGATCAGCCGACCTGGAAATTGCTGCTGGGCGGGTTGATGACGCTGGCAGGCGTCGCGGTGATTACTCTGCGGGCGTCTGAATCTTCGCCTGGAGAAACCGGAAACCCTTCAATACTCCCGGCGGATCAGCTGCTCGATCAAAGGTTGGAGGATCAGTTCCATGGCAAAACCCATCTTGCCGCCCGGGACCACAATGGTATTGCGACGCGACATGAATGAGTCGTGGATCATATGTAGGAGATAATGAAAATCCGGATGGGTTTTACGCGGCTCCTTGAAGCGGATCACTACGAAACTCTCATCCAGGGTTGGAATATCGCGGGCGCTGAAAGGATTAGAGGTATCCACCGTTGGCACCCGCTGGAAATTAATATCGGTGCAGGAGAATTGCGGCACGATGTAATGGGTGTAATCATACATCCGCCGCAGAATGGTATCGGTTACGGCTTCAGCGCTATATCCTCGTTCGGCGGTGTCACGATGGATTTTCTGGATCCATTCCAGATTGACGATGGGCGTCACGCCAATCAGCAAGTCGACATAACGCGCCACATTGACTTTATCGGTGATGACCCCGCCATGCAGTCCCTCGTAGAACAACAGGTCGCTGCCAGGCGGTAACAAGGTCCAGGGCGTAAAAATGCCGGGCTTCTGGCCGTAGCGATCGGCTTCCGCTTGATCATGGAGATAATAGCGCCGCAACCCGGTTCCCCGCTCACTGTATTCCATGAACAGAGATTCCAGCCGGTCGAACAGATTACCCTCGGGGCCGAAGTGACTGAAATTACGACCTTCTTGCAATGCTAGATCGACCTGTCGCTGCATCTCCTCGCGGTCGTAACGGTGAAAGCTGTCACCTTCGACAATCGCGGCATTGATCCCGTCCCGCCGAAAGATGTGTTCCATCGCGACCCGAACCGTTGAGGTGCCAGCGCCGGACGAACCGGTAATAGCGATAATCGGATGCTGTTTGGACATGGCCGCTCCGCGAAGTGAATTCAAGCGGCTTTAATTATACCCCGAGTTATATTGCAGTGCAGCAAACAGGTTACCGCTATCTTTCACTCTGTTCTCTGAGTACAAGTACGCCCCGCCTGTTCCAGCAATCGCCTCAGCTGATAGCGATAAATAAATCCAGGTAGCGCGCTGACCGCGAACAGACACAGCGTCACCGTGTAAAACTCCCAGTCCCGTTCATGCATCGCGCCGGTCGCCTTATATTCCAGCCCCAACCCGATACCGATGATCAGACCATACAACAGACCCCATTCGATGAGCCGCAACCAAAACGGCTTCGCCCGCCGATCAAGGCGGGCGATTACAAACCACCAGCGTTCGGTCAACCAAGGCAGGTTAGCGGCAACCGCCGCCAACACCAGCCACAGACCGACAATCAGGCTTTGCGTCATCCGGTCAATTCAGCATCGCCGTCGCGCACCAAGTCATCAAGGCTGTCGGATACAAGCCGAGCAATACTAACAACAAACCGTTCGCGCTGATCACGATCTCCGTATCCCGACTCATTTCAATCTCCGGCTCGCCCGCCTCGGACTTGTCGAAGTAGATGCATTTGACCACCCGCAGATAGTAGAAAGCGCCGATCACCGAGAACACCACACCCACCAGCGCCAACCAGACCAAGCCGATGTCCACCACCGCCTGCAACACCACCCATTTGGCATAAAACCCCGCCAAAAACGGCACGCCGGCCATGGACATCATGATCATCATCATCAGGAATGCCAACCATGGATTACGATCATTCAAGCCTTTGAAATCATCAATGTTCTCCGCCTCAAAGCCAGTGCGGCTCAACAGGATGACCATGCCGAACGCTCCCACCGCCATCAACACATAGACGATAGCGTAAAACATGGACGCTGCGTAACCCTCAGCGGTGCCGGCTAGAATACCGAGCAACAGAAAACCGACATGGGAAATAGTCGAGTAGGCCAGCATCCGCTTAATGTTACTTTGGACGATCGCGACCAGATTGCCAACAGCCATCGACAGCACCGCCAGAATAATCAGCATCTCCCGCCAGTCACCCTGCAACGTACCTAGACCATCGACCAGAACCCGCATGATCAGAGCAAAGGCCGCCAGCTTGGGCGCTGAACCAATGTACAACGTGACCGAGGTGGGGGCACCCTGATAAACATCCGGCACCCACATGTGGAACGGCACGGCACCCAGCTTGAACGCCAAGCCGACGACCAGAAACACCAGTCCAAACACCAGCACCAAGTTTTCCATGCCCTGGCCGGCCACCACATCGGCCACGACCTGGAGATCGATGCTGCCGGTCGCGCCGTAAATCATCGAAATCCCGTACAGCAACATCCCGGAGGCCAATGAACCCAACACGAAGTACTTCATAGCCGCCTCGGAGGCGACCGGGGAGTCACGGTCGGTCGCCACCAGCGCATACAAGGACAACGAGAGCAATTCCAGGCCCAGATACACGGTGAGCAGGCTGTGCGCTGACACCATGATCATCATGCCCAGCACCCCAAACAGGCCCAACACATAATACTCGCCCTTGAACAGGTCACGCTGACGCAGATAATCGCGCGAGTACAGAAACCCAGCGGCGGTGGCGAGATAAATGAACAACTTGAGCAAATCACCCATTGCATCCTTGATGTAATGACCAAACATAGTGGTCACCGGCGCATGGGCGTAAGTCACCAGGGTCAACAGCGCCGCGCCCAATAGGGTGAGCTGCGCCAATCCGTAGGTAATGTGTCGTTGCCGTTGTTCCAGGAACGCATCAATGACCAGGAGCAAACAGGCCAGAGTTAGTACGAACAGTTCCGGCAGAACCGGCATGAAATCAGGGGCGACGAAATTCATTGGATTATCCCTATTCTCCGATTTCTTCTCTGCAAGGAACAATTACAATAACTTGGATGCGGTAACCTGCTGAAGCAGATTATCCACAGAGGTATGCATCACCGAGGTCAGTGGATCTGGCCAAACCCCGAGCAGCAGCACCGCCGCCGCCAGCAGACTCAGCATGATGATTTCACGGGTGCTCACGTCTTTCAGTTCAGCGACATGGCTGTTGCCGATTTCGCCAAAGATCACCCGTTTGACTAGCCACAGGGTATAGGCCGCACCTAGGATCAGGGTGGTGCAAGCCAAAAAAGCGATCCAGAAACTAGCCTTGAAGCTGCTGAGAATCACCATAAATTCGCCAACGAATCCTGAAGTGCCGGGCAACCCGGCGTTGGCCATGCCAAACAACACCATAAAAGCGGCAAAAATCGGCATAGTATTGACGACGCCGCCGTAATCCCTGATCTGACGGGAATGCACCCGGTCGTACAGCACGCCGACGCACAGGAACAACGCGCCGGAAATGAAGCCATGTGACACCATCTGCACCATGCTGCCTTCAATGCCCATAGCCGCGCCGCTCAGGCTGCCCGTATCGCGATAGATGCTGAACACGATGAAGAAGCCCAGCGTTACAAACCCCATGTGTGCGATGGAAGAATAGGCGATCAGCTTCTTCATATCCTGCTGAATCAGGGCTACCAGACCGATATAGACCACGGCGATCAGCGACAGCGTAATCACCAACCAGTCCAGCGTCCCGGCGGCATCTGGGGTAATCGGCAGGGCAAACCGCAGGAAACCATAACCGCCAATCTTCAAAGTAATCGCCGCCAGAATCACAGACCCTCCGGTCGGCGCCTCAACGTGAGCATCCGGTAACCAGGTATGCACCGGCCACATCGGCACCTTAACCGAAAAACCCAGCAGGAAGGCGAAGAAGATCAGCACCTGTTCGGTCAGGCTCAGCGGCAGCTTGTGGAAATCGAGAATCTCAAAGCTGCTCGATTGGTTGTACAGGTAGATCAGAGCAATCAGCATGAACACCGAACCAAGGAAGGTGTACAGGAAAAACTTGATCGTCGCATACACTCGGCGCGGCCCGCCCCAAATACCAATGATCAGAAACATCGGGATTAGCATCGCCTCGAAGAACACATAGAATAGAATCGCATCCAGCGCGGCAAACACCCCGATCATCAACCCTTCCATGATCAGGAACGCCGCCAGGTACTGGGCAATCCGGTACTGCACCACTTCCCAGCCGGCGATCACCACCAGCACGGTCATGAACGCAGTCAGCAGGATCAACGGCATGGAGAACCCATCAACACCCAGATGGTAATTGACGCTGAACATGGGAATCCACGGCACGAATTCCTGGAATTGCATGGACGCCGTGGTGGCGTCAAACGACGAAAACAGTGGGATACCGATCAGAAAACTCAGGATCGCGACCGTCAGGGCCAGCGCCTTGGCGCGCGCGGGGTTTTCGTCACCCACGAACAACACCGCAATGCCGCCCAGGATCGGGAACCAGATAACGAGACTCAACAGAGGCAGTTCCGACAGCATGGTTTTTCTTCTTCCAGGTTAGCGGGCGACGAACCAAGTCAACAGGATCAGCAGGCCGATGATCATAGCAAAGGCATACGTATACAGATAACCGGTCTGTATATATCGGACGATGGCGGCGAACCAGCCAACCAGGCGGGCCGAACCATTAACCATCACACCATCGATCAGCCCGGCGTCGGCATACTTCCACAGCGCCGTTCCCAGCTCCCGACTGCCGCGCATGAACACCGACTGGTAGATTTCGTCGAACAGGTACTTGCGCACCATGATGTCGTACAGCACCGCGAACTTTTGCTGGATCAGTTCCGGCAGATCCGGTCGCATCATGTACAGATAGAATGCCGAGCCGAATCCAGCCAGCACCAAAATAAAGGGCAACCCGGTTAAGCCATGTGCGGCGAAGCTAACCGCACCGTGGAAATGTTCGGCGAGATGCTTGAGGACATCATGTTCCGGCGCAATAAAGATAGCATCCTTGAATCCTCCGCCAAACAGCAACGGCTCAATAGCCAAGGCGCCGATGATCACCGAGGGAATGGCCAGCATCATCAAAGGCACAGTCACCACCGCCGGGGTTTCGTGCAGATGTTCCTTTGTATGATGATCCATACGCTCCTGGCCGTGGAACACAATGAAGTACAAGCGGAATGAGTAGAACGAAGTGATAAATACACCCAGCATGACCGAGAAGTAGGCGAAACCGGCGCCAGCGATCTCCGAGTAATGCACGGCTTCCAAGATACTGTCCTTGGAGTAGAAGCCGGCAAAGCCTGGTGTGCCGATTAACGCCAGGGTGCCCACCAGGAAAGTGAACCAGGTAATCGGCATATACTTCCACAACCCGCCCATCTTACGGATATCCTGCTCATGGTGCATGGCGATGATCACCGATCCTGCGCCAAGGAACAGCAACGCCTTGAAAAAGGCGTGGGTCATCAGGTGGAAAATCGCAGCCGAGTAGGCCGATACGCCTAGCGCGACCGTCATATAGCCCAGTTGCGAAAGGGTCGAATAGGCCACCACCCGTTTGATGTCATTCTGGATGATGCCCAGGAAGCCCATGAACAGCGCAGTGATCGAGCCAATGACCAGCACCACGCTCAGCGCGGTCTCCGACAATTCAAACAACGGCGACATACGCGCCACCATGAAAATACCGGCGGTCACCATCGTCGCGGCATGGATCAATGCCGAGATCGGCGTCGGACCTTCCATCGAATCCGGCAGCCACACATGCAGTGGGACCTGCGCCGATTTACCCATCGCGCCAATAAACAGCAGGATGCAAATCAGGGTCATCAGCGACCAATCCACGCCGGGAATCACCTGCACCGTCATCTCTTTCACCAATGGCGCGGCGGCGAACACATCCGCGTAATCGATGCTGTTAAATGTCATTAGCACGGCGGCGATGCCCAGCAGAAAACCGAAATCCCCCACTCGATTGACTAGGAAGGCTTTCAACCCGGCAAAAATGGCGCTTTCACGCTTATACCAGAAGCCAATCAGCAGATAGGACACCAGACCCACCCCTTCCCAGCCGAAGAACAATTGCAGGAAGTTGTTAGCCATCACCAACATCAACATAGCGAAGGTGAACAATGCGATATAACTAAAGAAACGCTGGTAGCCATCATCGTCATGCATATAGCCGATGGTGTAGATATGGACCATCAGCGACACGAAAGTCACGGTGGAAATCATCACCGCGGTCAGATTATCGACCAAGAAGCCGATCTCGAAGCGAATGCCTTCGACCACCATCCAGGTGTAGACCGAACCGTTGTAGGGATCAGCGCCGTCCAGAACGTGATGACGCAGCACCACCAACGACAAGAGGAAGGAAATCGCCACGCCGATAATAGTCACCCAGTGAGCGCCAGCGCGGCCAATCTTGCGGCCAAACAAACCGGCGATAATGGCGCCGAACAAGGGCGCCAGCACAATCGCGAGATAGACATTTTGCATGGGCTAACCCTTCAGCGTGTCGAGGTCGGCGACGTTGATGGTGCGGCGGTTACGGAACAGCACCACCAGGATGGCCAGGCCAATGGCCGATTCAGCCGCGGCCACGGTCAGAATGAAAAATACGAAAACCTGGCCAATCGTGTCGCCGAGGAACTGCGAGAAAGCGATGAAGTTAAAATTCACCGCCAGCAGCATCAACTCAATCGACATCAATAAAATGATGACGTTTTTCCGGTTCAGAAAGATACCGGCTACGCTGAGACAAAAGAGGATTGCGCCCAGCACAAGGTAATCAGTCAGTGCAATCATCGGTTTTCTTTCAATCCTGGTTGTCCTGAATGAGGGATGATTGGGGCGCAAGTTTCTTTTCCGGGGCCATGCGCACCACACGCACCCGATCATCCCGCGATACGCGCACCTGCTGCCCTGGATCCTGGGATTTCACGCCTTCCCGACGCCTCATAGTCAGCGAGATGGCGGCAATGATCGCCACTAGCAGGATTACCGAGGCAATCTCAAATGGATAGACATAAAAGGTGTACAAGACGCTGCCCAGCTCTTTGGTATTGCTGTAATCCGCCGCATGGGACATCAGGCTGTACTGATCCGGGCCAAAATAATTGGAACTAACCACCAGCCCCATTTCAATCACAATAAGCAGGGCGACAGTTGCGCCGACCGGCAGGTATTTGATGAAGCCTTCCCGCACCGGATCGACATTCAGGTCGAGCATCATGACCACGAACAGGAACAGCACCATCACCGCGCCGACATAGACCAACACCAGGGTAATGGCCAGAAACTCCGCTTCAATCAACAGCCAAAGCGCGGCGCTAGTGAAAAACGCCAGCACCAGGAACAACGCGGCATGTACGGGGTTGCGCACCGTGATGACTCTGACCGCAGCAAAGATCAAGATCAGAGCAAAGACGTAGAACAGAAATTTTTCAAATCCCATGAGCGGACCTGCTGGTTATTTTCTGGAAACGGGGCCGGTTAGCGATAAGCCGCATCAGCGGCCCGGTCGGCGGCAATCTGGGCTTCGCAACGGTCGCCATGCGCCAGCAACTTCTCCTTGGTCATGATATGCTCGCCGCGCTTCTCGAAATGATAATCAAAGGTCCGGGTTTCCACGATGGAATCCACCGGACAGGCTTCCTCGCAGAAGCCGCAGTAGATGCACTTGAACAAATCAATGTCATAGCGGGTTGTACGCCGGGTGCCATCCTCGCGCTGCTCGGATTCAATGGTAATCGCCAGCGCTGGACAAACCGCCTCGCACAGTTTGCAGGCAATACACCGTTCCTCGCCATTCGGGTAACGACGCAGGGCATGTAGACCGCGAAACCGGTGCGACAACGGGGTTAGCTCTTCCGGGTATTGCACCGTGATCTTTTTGGAAAACAGATAACGGCCGGTCACTCCCAAACCCAGCAACAGTTCCCACAACACGAAACTCTTGAAGTAGTAACGAAGGGCGTTCAGTGTGTTCATCACTTTACTCCGCATCAATCAAACCACGGACCGACTTGGCCCAGTACGCCCAGCCCGATCACCAGGATCCACACCAGGGTCACTGGAATAAACACCTTCCATCCCAGGCGCATGATCTGATCATAGCGGTAGCGGGGAAAGGTCGCGCGGAACCAGAGGAAAAACAGCAGCAGGAACGAGATCTTGATGATGAGCCAGATCGCCCCAGGTACGAAGGCAAACAGACTGCCCAACACCGGAACGCCCTCGAACGGCGACAGCCAGCCGCCCAGGAACAAGGTCGAGGCCAGCGCCGACACCAGGATCATGTTGGCGTATTCCGCGAGGAAGAACACCGCGAAAGCCATACCAGAATAATCGACATGGAAGCCAGCCACGATCTCTGATTCGCCTTCCGCCACGTCAAACGGCGCGCGGTTGGTTTCCGCCACGCCGGAGATGAAGTACACCAGGAACAACGGCAGCAGCGGCAACCAGAACCAGTGCAACAGGTTACCTTGCTGAGCCAGTACAATCTGGTTGAGATTCAGACTGCCCGCCGCCATCAACACCCCGACCAGCGCGAAACCCATGGCGATTTCATAAGCGACAATCTGCGCCGCCGAACGCATGGCACCCAGAAAGGCGTATTTGGAATTCGAGGCCCATCCGGCAATGATCACCCCATAAACGCCCATCGAAGTTAAGGCAATCAGATACAACAGACCGGCGTCCAGATGCGAAATCATCAGGCCATCGCCAAAGGGAATCACCGCCCAGGCCGCCAGCGCTGGACCGAAGGACACGACCGGCGCCAGGAGAAACAGGAAACGATCTGCGCGGGTCGGAATGACGATTTCCTTGAACATCAGCTTCATGGCGTCAGCAATCGGTTGCAGCCAACCCTTGGGGCCGACCCGGTTGGGCCCGATTCGCACCTGCATATAGCCAATAATCTTGCGCTCGGCAAAGGTCAGATAGGCCACCGCCAACAACAGCGGCATCAGTACGGCGACAATTTTCAGAAGGTTAAAGATGACCGTCCACAGCGTTTCCATGATCCCGGATCCTGGTTGTTATTGAATGGCCACCGGCCCCACTGCCGGCCCGAGCGCAATACTGCCGTGCAACCCCGCCGGAATCCAGGCACATCCTCGGGGAATGCTCTCGTCCAGCATTAAAGGCAAATCGACCGCGACGCCGTTCTGGCGCACCTGAACCTGTTCGCGTCCAGCGACCCCCAGTTCCTGGGCTACATCCGGATGCAAACGCACCTCGGCAGGCCGCATCAAAGCGCTGGTCTGCAAGGAACGGGCGCGTCGAACCAATGGATCAGTGGCGTAAATCGGCACATCCGCTACCCGCAACAGGCCATCGGTCTGGAACAGAGTCAGTGGTTGGCCGAAATCCGGCGCATTATCCGGCCGTACCTGAGCGCAGGCATTTTGCGCCTCGGCCAGAACTTCCTCGGAACTGGTGTAATCGAAACCGCTCACCCCACACAGGTTGCCCAGCACGCGCAAGACCTTCCAGGCTGGACGCGCCTCGCCAAACGGTTTGGTCGCGCCCTGAAAACTCTGCCAGCGCCCTTCGGCATTGACATAGGTTCCTGAAGTTTCCGCGAAGGTAGCAACGGGCAGAATGATTTTTGCGTACTGTTTACTGACTGCACTGGCGTAGGGACTCAGTGCAATCACCTGTTCCGCGCTCTGCATGGCTTTCAGCGCCGCCGCGCCGTCCCAGCAATCCAGTTCCGGTTCAACGCCAATCAGCACGTAAGCCTTGCGCGAAGTTTCCAGCATTGCCCGCACATCCAGACCGGCGATCGGCGCCAATTGACCACCTGGCAGACGGTGTGGCAACGCGCCGGTTAACCAGCCACCGGCAGAATTCGCCGCTTCCGGCAAATAACCCAGCCAGGCGCTGGTCTGCTGCGCCACGAAACCCGCCAGCGCCCGCAGTGCGGCCAACGCGGGATGCGCCAGCGCTAAATTGCCTAGCAGCACCGTGCTTGCTGCGTTATTCGCCAAGTGAGCAGCCATCGCGCGTTCTGTTTCACCTGGAGCTCCGGACGCCAAACTCGCCAGATTTCCCGGTAGAGTTGTGCCTTTCAGTTCGGCAACAGCCTGGGCGACGCCGGCCAAGGCCGCTACCATGCCGGCAGGATCAACAATCCGCTTGGCGGCGACCGGGAAGCGAAATTCAAAGTCGCGGGGATTAATGAACATGATCTGCCCGCCCGCCAGCGCCGCCTTGCGCAAACGATGGCCAGCCAGCGGTTGCTCCATGCGCACATTAGAGCCGATCAGCAGCGCCGCACCCACTTTTTCCAAATCCTCCAGCGCCTGCCCCAGCCAGGGGAACACCGGCGCTGCCGCCTGATCGCTGAAATCAGCCTGTCTGAGCCGGTGATCAATATTCACGACCTCCAGACCCCGCGCCAGTTTTTGCGCCAGATACATTTCCTCAACCGTGGCGGTCGGGGAAATCAGAAAACCGACGGCAGCAGGACCATGTTGGGTGATCACATCCTTTAAATGAGTCGCTACCGCTTCCAGGGCGGATTCCCAACTCGCTTCAACGCCGTCAACCAGCGGTCCGGCCAACCGGTCGTCGCTGTAGATGCCCTCGTAACCGAATCGATCCCGGTCGGAAATCCAGGTTTCATTAATCGACTCGTTCTCGCGCGGCGCGACCCGCATTACCTGGCCACGCAGGGTGTGGATGAAGATGTTGGAGCCGACGGAATCATGCGGCGCAACGCCCGCGTGTTGCACATATTCCCAGGAACGTCCCTTGTAGCGGGAAGGCTTAGCGGTCAGCGCCCCGACCGGACACAGATCGATGACATTGCCCGACAGTTCCGAAATCACACTATGAGCAACGAATGTGCCGATTTCCACATTTTCGCCGCGGCCAGTCGCGCCCAGCTCACGCAACCCAGCAATTTCCTCACCGAAGCGCACGCAACGGGTGCAGTGAATACAACGGGTCATTTCCGTGGCGATCAGCGGACCGATATCCTTGTCCCGAACCACCCGCTTGCGCTCGGCAAAGCGCGATACATCGCCGCCATAACCCAGCGCTACGTCCTGTAACTCGCACTCCCCGCCCTGATCGCAAATGGGACAATCCAGCGGATGATTGATCAGCAGGAATTCCATGGTACCTTTCTGCGCGGCCAGCGCCTTGGGCGATCGGGTATAAACCTTCATACCCTCCATCACCGGAGTCGCACAGGCCGGCAGCGGCTTGGGCGCCTTTTCCACCTCGACCAGACACATCCGGCAATTGGCGGCGATGGACAGTTTCTTATGATAACAGAACCGGGGGATAGGAATGCCCGCCGCATCAGTGATCTCGATGAGCATCGCGCCCTTACGGGCTTGCAGCGCAATGCCGTTAACTTCGATATTGACCTGTTCCTCGCTCATCTCTTACCCACTGCAACGGTGTTAGTGGTTTCGCGGCTCATGCAGCCAGCGCCGTAGCGCCGGCAACCATGCTGCGCTTGTACTCGATGTAATAGGCGAATTCGTGACGGTAATGCTTGACGAAACTGCGCACCGGCATGGCCGCGGCGTCGCCTAGCGCGCAAATGGTGCGTCCTTCGATCTTGCTGGCCACGCTGTCTAGTAATTCCAGATCCTCGGGCCTGCCCTTGCCTTCGACAATTCGGGTGACCACACGATACAACCAGCCGGTGCCTTCGCGACAGGGCGTGCATTGCCCGCAGGATTCAGAGAAGTAAAACCGCGAGACGCGCTGCAGCACCTTAACCATGTCGGTGGTGTCGTCCATCACGATCACCGCGCCGGAGCCGAGCATCGAACCGGCCACCTTGGCGATGGAATCGTAGTCCATGTTGGCTTTCAGCATCGTCTCGCCCGGTACGACTGGCACCGAGGAACCGCCAGGAATCACCGCCTTGAGCTGACGCCCTTTCCAAACACCGCCTGCTAGAGCCAGCAGATCGGCGAAGGGCAGACCCAGCGACACCTCGAAATTACCCGGTTTCTCGACATGCCCAGACACCGAGAAAATCTTCGTACCCCCCGCATTCGCTGTCCCTAGACTGGCGAACCATTCACCGCCATTTAACACAATCGCCGGCACCGAAGAAAACGACTCGGTGTTATTGATGGTGGTCGGGCGACCGTACAGACCATAACTGGCGGGAAATGGCGGTTTGAAGCGCGGTTGGCCTTTCTTGCCTTCCAGCGACTCCAGCAGGGCGGTTTCCTCACCGCAGATATAAGCGCCAGCGCCCAGGGTTGGGTACAAATCAAAGTCAATGCCGGAACCCTGGATATTCTTGCCAAGCAACCCGGCGGCATACGCTTCCTTGACCGCATCCTCAAACCGCCGGTAAGGCTCGTCCAGAAATTCGCCGCGCATGTAGTTGTAACCGACCGTGGAACCGGTAGCAAACCCGGCAATGGCCATGCCTTCCACCAAGGCATGTGGGTTAAAGCGCAAGATGTCGCGATCCTTACAGGTGCCTGGCTCCGACTCGTCGGAATTACACACCATGTACTTTTGAACCGCAGCGTTGCGCGGCATGAACGTCCACTTCAAACCGGTCGGGAATCCCGCGCCGCCCCGTCCGCGCAATCCAGATTTCTTGACTTGGTCGATGACCTGATCGCCGGTCAATTCACCGGCCAAAATTTTCTTCCAGGCTGCGTAGCCGCCCACGCTTTGATAGGTCTCCATCGACCAGGGCCGATCCAGGCCCAGCGTCCGGTAGCACACCTCGTTAGCCATTGTGGTTTACTCCAGGCGATCCAGCACCTGATCCACCTTCTCGGGAGTCAGTTGCTCGTAATAGACATGGTCAACCTGCATCATTGGCGCGCCACAACAAGCCGCCAGGCATTCTTCTTCCCGCTTCAGGTAGAACTTACCATCGGGAGTGCTTTCACCAAGCTTGATGCCCAGCTTCTTCTCAAGATGCGCCAAAATAGCGTCGCCACCGCGCAACATGCAGGAAATGTTAGTGCAGACGGAAATGCTGTGCCGACCGACCGGTTTCAGTTCAAACATTGAGTAGAAGCTGGCGACCTCATAAACAGCGATGGGCGGCAGGTCGAGATAATCCGCCACCGCGTCCATCAATTCCGTCGTGAGATAGCCGCCATTCTCATGCTGGACCTCGCGCAAGGCGGCCAGTACGGCGGACTGTTTCCGATCAGCGGGGTAGCGGGTCAACCAGTGATCAATTTCCGCACGGGCATGGGCGGACAATACATCGTGGTTATGCGCGCTCATCAGCGGTCAACCTCCCCGAAAACGATATCCTGCGTACCGATGACCGCCACCACGTCGGCCAGCATGTGGCCCCGGGTCATCTCGTTCATAGATGAAAGATGGGCGAAACCCGCCGCCCGCACCTTGACTCGATAGGGCTTGTTGGCGCCATCGGAAATCAGATAAATCCCGTATTCGCCCTTGGGATGCTCGGTCGCCACATAGACCTCGCCCTCGGGGACGCAATAACCTTCCGTGAACAGTTTGAAATGGTGAATCAGCGCCTCCATGTCCTCTTTCATTGTCTCGCGCGACGGCGGCGCGACCTTGTGGTCGCCGATCATCACCGGGCCGGGATTTTCCTTCAACCACTTCACGCACTGCTTAATGATCCGGTTGGCCTGACGCAACTCCTCGACCCGCACTAGATAGCGATCATAGCAGTCACCATTGACTCCAACTGGAATATCGAAGTCCAGTCGGTCATAAACCTCATAAGGTTGCTTCTTACGCAGATCCCAGGCGAAACCGGAACCGCGCAGCATCGGACCGGAAAAACCCAGTTGCAACGCCCGTTCCGGCGTCACCACGCCAATGCCGACGGTGCGCTGTTTCCAGATGCGGTTATCGGTCAACAGCGTCTCGTACTCATCCACCCGTTGCGGGAAGCGCTCGGTAAACGCCTCAATGAAATCCAGCAGGGTCCCGTGGCGATGGGTGTTCCGTTCATCCACATCCTTTTTGCTGTGGCATTGCGATTTCTCATACTCGTATTTCGCCATGCTCTTGGGCAGGTCACGATAAACGCCGCCGGGCCGGAAATAGGCCGCATGCAGACGAGCGCCAGAGGCTGCTTCGTAGCAATCCAGCAAATCCTCACGCTCGCGGAAGGCATACAGGAACATGGTCATGGCGCCGATGTCCAACCCATGCGCGCCAATCCACAGTAGGTGATTCAGAATACGGGTAATTTCCGCAAACATCACCCGGATGTACTGGGCGCGCACCGGCGGCTCAATCCCCAGCAACTTCTCGACCGCCAGCACATAAGCATGTTCGTTGCTCATCGCCGACATGTAGTCAAGCCGGTCCATATAGCCGATGCTTTGATTAAACGGCTTGCTCTCGGCCAGTTTTTCGGTGGCCCGGTGCAACAGACCAATATGCGGATCGGCGCGCTGCACGACTTCGCCATCCATTTCCAGCACCAGGCGGAGCACGCCGTGCGCGGCGGGGTGCTGCGGCCCAAAGTTCAGGGTGTAATTACGAATCTCGGGCATGTTTCAATCCTTGTTTTCTTGGATTAACCCTTAGGATCATCATTATGGGCACACAGCAAGTCTAAGATAGATAGCGGTTATCCTGGCGGATAACGCGGGGCACCAACACGCGCGGTTCGATGCTCACCGGCTCGTACACTACGCGACCACGCTCGGGGTCATAGCGCATTTCCACTTGGCCAACCAGCGGGAAGTCCTTGCGGAAGGGATGACCGATAAACCCGTAATCGGTGAGGATACGCCGCAAATCCGGGTGACCTTCAAACACGATGCCGAACAAGTCGAAAGCTTCGCGCTCGAACCAGTTGGCGCCAGCCCAAAGGGGCACAACCGAAGGCACAACCGGCAATTCATCATCCGGGGCAAATACCCGAACCCGCAAACGCTGGTTGCGCGACACCGAAAGCAATTGGTAAACAGCAGCGAAGCGGCCCTTGCCAGCGAAGGTTCGCCCCGCAGCGGCCGCCTGAATAGCTGCTGAACCACGCCCAGTGGCCCGCTCCACGACGCCCCGGCTGAAACCCTGGTTCGTGGATTCACTAGTCGCCCATTCTACATCGCCATAAGCCGCGTAATCGACCCCGCACACGTCCATGACTTGCTCGAAAGCAAAATCCGGTTCATCGCGCAGAGCGGTAAAGATAGCGATCGCCTGATCAGGTGAGATTTCGATAGTCGCCTCGGCGCGATCCAACCGACAGTCCAGCAAGGTGTCGCCAAATCGCGTTTGCAACTTTTCCAGCAGAGTCTGAAGCGCTTCAGCCATGGAGGATTCTCTTAACGGGCGATGGTGTTGGTGCGGCGAATTTTATTCTGCAGTTGCAGAATGCCATAAATTAGCGCCTCCGCAGTCGGCGGACACCCCGGTATATAGATGTCAACCGGCACGATGCGATCACAGCCGCGCACCACAGCGTAGGAATAGTGATAATAACCACCGCCATTCGCGCAGGAACCCATTGAAATGACCCAACGCGGTTCGGCCATCTGGTCGTAAACCTTGCGCAAGGCGGGCCCCATCTTGTTGCACAGGGTGCCGGCAACGATCATCACATCGGATTGGCGCGGGCTAGGCCGGAACACGATGCCGAACCGATCCAGGTCGTAACGCGCCGCGCCGGCCTGCATCATCTCCACCGCGCAGCAAGCCAGACCAAAGGTCATCGGCCACATCGAACCGGTGCGCGCCCAGTTAATAAGCTTGTCGGCAGTGGTGGTCACCATGCCTTTTTCCAGAATGCCTTCTATTCCCATTCCAAGGCTCCTTTCTTCCACTCGTAGATGAAACCGATCACCAGGATACCGAGAAAGATTGCCATCGCCGCGAATCCGAACAGGCCGATCTGGTCCAGAACAATTGCCCAGGGAAACAGGAAGGCGATTTCCAGATCGAAGATAATGAACAGGATGGCCACCAGGTAATAGCGGACATCAAACTTCATCCGGGAATCCTCAAAAGCCTCGAAACCGCACTCATAAGGCGATAATTTCGCGCTATCAGGGCGGCGGGGACCGAGGAAAAAGCCAAGACTGATGACGACCACGGCCATCGCCAGGGCGATCACTACGAACATCAGGACAGGAAGGTAATTGGACAGCATTGGGAGTCACACCTTACTGAGATATGTAAGACACCCTGGCAATCGACAGGGCAGGATGCCTGATTTGGTGCCGATGGCCGGACTCGAACCGGCACGGCTTGCGCCACTAACCCCTCAAGCTAGCGTGTCTACCAGTTCCACCACATCGGCATGGTAACCACTATTTATTAGTATCTTGCGGCAACTGCGGCACATCGACCGGACCTTGGACGGTCTCGGGCGGCGGCGCAGGCGTTTCGGATACCGCTCGTTCCATCACGCTCTCCGGCGCTGTCGAAGTCCGCGTCGCAAAGTAACCCAGCGTTAAACTGGTCAAAAAGAACGCCGTCGCCAAAACCGCTGTTGTCCGACTCAAGAAAGACGCCGAACCCTGCGATCCAAACATCGTTGCGGAAGCGCCGCTCCCGAACGCCGCGCCCGCATCAGCGCCTTTGCCCTGCTGCAACAACACCAAGGCTACCAGAGCAACGGCGATGATGACATGCGCGACGAGGATGAGGGTATAAACCATGATGACTACAGTTTAGCAGCCTGAACGGGCAATCGCCAGAAAGTCCTTGGCGTCCAGCGAAGCGCCGCCAATCAGACCGCCATCAATGTCCGCCATGGCCATTAATTCCCCGGAATTCGCTGCCTTCATGCTGCCGCCGTAGAGAATGCGGGTTTCAGCAGCCACCGTCGGATTCTGCTCGGCCAGCTTAGCGCGGATGAAAGCGTGAACGTCCTGCGCCTGTTGCGGCGTAGCCGTCCGCCCCGTACCAATCGCCCAGACCGGCTCATAAGCGATGACTGCGTCATTGAACGCCTCGATGCCTTCCAGATCCAGCACCGCCTTGAGTTGCCGTTCCACGACTGACTCGGTCACGCCCTGATCGCGTTCTTCCAGAGTTTCGCCGACACAGAGAATCGGCTTGACGCCTACCTTGCGGGCTGCAGCGAACTTGCGCGCCACCATCTCGTCGCTTTCCCCATACAAGGTGCGGCGCTCGGAGTGACCGACGATGACATAGGCGCAATGGAAATCCTGAAGCATCGGGCCGGCCACTTCGCCAGTGTAAGCGCCCGAGGCGTGTTCAGAAAGATTCTGGGTTCCCCAGGCAATCGTGGTCCCGCTGAGCTGTTGTTCAACCAGCCCGAGATAAACAAACGGGGGGAACACCGCCAGTTCAACGGCCGCCACCTCGACGGCGCCCGCCTTAATCCCCTCTAACAACCCGCGGATGCTTTCCGCCGAGCCATTCATCTTCCAATTTCCGGCCACCAGCTTACGGCGCATGTTCTTTTCTCCTGGATTCTGAAAAACCGGTGAAGCTTACGGATTTCGTTGCTGGAAATCAATCATACCGACAGAGTATCTCTGACAACAGTTGCCAGTTCGCGAGCGTGGCGCTCAACCACAGCGGCATCGGGCCCCTCGACCATGACCCGCACCACGGGTTCAGTGCCGGAGGGACGCAGCAGCACCCGGCCATGATCTCCCATTTGCGCTTCGACGGTGCGCACCGCTTCAAGGATTGGCGGGCGCTGGATATCCACAGCGCCACTCACCGACACATTGATCAAGGTTTGCGGGTACTTGGTCATGCCCGCCTTGAGGTCATGCAGGTTCTTTTCAGAATGCAGCATCGCTGCCAGCACTTGTAGAGCCGAGATGATGCCATCGCCGGTTGTCGTGCGATCCCGGCAGATAATGTGCCCGGAATTTTCGCCGCCCAGCATCAAATTTTCGGCCAGCATTCGCTCCATCACGTAGCGGTCGCCAACCTGGACGCGATGCAATTCGAGTCCTAGCGCCCGCAACGCTATTTCCAATCCGAGATTGGTCATTAATGTGCCCACAATCGCATTGAACCGACTGCCGGCGCGCAGGCGATCGCGGGCGATGATAAACAGCAAATCATCGCCGTCGAGAATTTCGCCTCGATGATCAACCATAATGACCCGGTCGCCGTCGCCATCTAAAGCGATGCCCAGATCGGCGTTCTCTTCCTGAACCGTTTCGCGCATTACCGCTGGCTTGGTAGAGCCACAGTCCAAATTAATGTTCAGGCCATCGGGAGATGCGCCGATGGGAATCACCGTTGCGCCCAGTTCGTTAAACACGCTGGGCGCGACATGGTAGGTCGCGCCATGCCCGCAATCCACCACGATTTTCATACCCGCCAGACTGGAGCCGGCAGGAATCGTGCTTTTGCAGAATTCAATATAACGACCGGAGGCATCCACGATGCGCTCAGCCTTGCCGAGAGCATCCGGCTCGACGGTTTCCAGCGGCCGCTCCAACAGATCTTCGATGTGCTCCTCGGTTTCGTCGGGCAGCTTTTGTCCGTCGCGGGAAAAGAATTTGATGCCGTTATCATAGTAGGGATTATGCGAAGCGCTGACCACGACGCCGGCGCAGGCATGCAGGGTGCGCGTCAAATAGGCGATGCCAGGGGTCGGCATGGGACCTAGCAGGGCGATATTGACGCCCGCTGCGGACAATCCGGCTTCTAGCGCAGATTCAAACATGTAGCCAGAAATACGAGTGTCCTTGCCGATCACCACCTTGTTGAAATCCCGGCTCCGCAGAGCGCGTCCGACCGCCCAACCCAGTTTGAGGATGAACTCAGGCGTAATCGGATATTCCCCGACTCGCCCGCGAATACCGTCCGTACCGAAATATCTTTTTCCCATCGCCATACCCCCTGATTCAGTATGACCAGGGATTATAGCCACGCAACAGCGCGGCGCATACCCAAGAAGTTACATCGATACGAACCTCCAAGGATAAGCAATAACTATTGACATCATTGCCAAAGTCAATTAGCTAGATGGCCTTATGCAAATTATGCTTTATTCGGCCTTGTAATTATTGAGGTCTTCCCCTATTTCCACCATCTAAAAGAGAGGGCTTTACCGATGCAGCTCAAAGGCTCCAAGACCGAAGAAAACCTGAAAGCAGCGTTCGCCGGCGAATCACAGGCTAATCGTCGCTACCTGTATTTTGCCAACAAGGCGGATGTCGAGGGCCAGAACGATGTCTCGGCTCTGTTCCGCTCAACAGCGGAAGGCGAAACCGGCCATGCCCATGGTCACCTGGACTATCTGGCGCACGTCGGCGATCCTGCTACGGGTCTGCCCATTGGCTCTTCGCGCAATAACCTGAAATCGGCGGTCGCGGGCGAAACCCACGAATACACCGACATGTACCCCGGCATGGCGAAAACCGCCCGTGACGAAGGCTTCGATGAAATTGGTGACTGGTTCGAGACGCTGGCCAAGGCCGAGCGCTCACACGCCAACCGCTTCCAAAAAGCTCTGGACGCGTTGGTTGACTGAAGGTGCGGGGCGGGCTGAACGCCCGCCCTGATTCTCAGGCGCCACTGGAGGAGAGGCTATCATGAGCGTCCGCGAAGGCAATCTGGAGCCGCCAAAACGACATCCCATCGACTGGAAAAATCCCGACTACTACAACGAAAGCATGCTGTCCGCCGAATTGGAGCGGGTCTTTGATATCTGCCACGGTTGCCGGCGCTGCGTCAGCCTGTGCAACGCCTTCCCCAAGCTGTTCGACCTGATTGATGAAGGTGAGACCGGCGAGGTGGATGGCATCCCTAAAGCCCGCTACGGAGAGGTCGTTGATCAATGCTATCTCTGCGACGTGTGCTTTATGACCAAATGTCCTTATGTACCGCCCCACCCCTGGAACCTGGATTTTCCACACCTGATGTTGCGCGCCAAGGCGGTCAAGTTCAAGAAGGGCGAGGTCACGTTCCGGGATAAGCTACTGACCAGCACCGACGCCCTGGGCAAGTTGCTGGCGATTCCCGTGGTGGCGCAGACGGTCAACGCCACTAACAAAAACAAAGCCATACGCGGCATGATGGACAAAATGCTGAAAGTTCATCGCGACCGCCAACTACCCGATTACGCCTCACAACGCTTTCGCGCCAACGCCCAGGCCAATGGTCATTTTCCCGCGCGCGATGGCGAGCGCACCCCCGGCAAAACGGCGATTTTTTCCACCTGTTACATCAATTACAATGAACCGGGTATTGGCCACGACCTGCTAAAGATTCTGGTCCACAATGAGATTCCGACCCGCCTGGTGGAAAAGGAGGCTTGTTGTGGAATGCCAAAGCTTGAACTGGGCGACCTGGAATCGGTGAACCGGCTGAAAGAAATCAACATTCCGGTGCTGGCGAAGCTGGCGCGTGAAGGCTACGCGATTTTGACCGCCATTCCTTCCTGCACCCTGATGTTCAAGCAAGAGCTGCCACTGATGTACCCGGAAGACGCTGATGTACAGGCGGCCGCCGAAGCCATGTTTGATCCCTTTGAGTACCTGGCGCTGCGCAACAAAGACGGCCTGCTCAAAACCGATTTTAAACAGCCGCTTGGCACGGTCTCCTACCACATCCCCTGCCATCTGCGAGTGCAGAACCTGGGGCAGAAGACCCGCGAGTTGTTGCAACTGGTTCCGAACACGACCGTCAATACCGTCGAACGCTGCGCCGGCCACGATGGCACCTGGGGCGTGAAGAGCGAATACTTCGACACGTCGATGAAAATTGGCCGACCAGTCTTCAGGCAAATGGCCGAAGTCAATCCGGATTATGTCAGTTCGGACTGCGCGATCGCGGGCCGGCATATCTGTCAGGGCATGGGTGAAACCCAAGCGCAGAAGCAACATCCTATCTCTCTGATTCGGATCGCCTACGGGCTTTAACTGTGGAGGACTGGTTATGTCACTGATCACCCGTGACAGCCTGATGACCCTGGAGCAATACGCTCGGGAACGCCCCGCTTTTCGAGCACGGGTACTCGCTCACAAACAGAATCGCAGTCTGGCGCTAGGCAATCACCTGACCTTGCTGTTCGAGGACGAACTGACCCTTCGTTATCAGATTCAGGAAATGCTGCGCATCGAAAAGATTTTCGAGGAAGAAGGCATTCAAAGCGAGTTGGAAGCCTATAACCCTCTGGTTCCCGATGGAAGCAATTTCAAAGCGACTCTGCTGATTGAGTACCCGGATGTTGACGAACGGCGGCGAATGCTCGCCTGCCTAAAGGGAATCGAGGACGCCATCTGGATTCAGATCGAGGGCTGCGCGCGCGTATTCGCCATTGCAGACGAGGACCTGGAGCGGGAAAACGAGGAGAAAACCAGCGCCGTACATTTCCTGCGCTTCGAACTTACGCCGGAGATGAAAAACCATTTTAAAGAAGGCGCGGCGCTGGCGATCAGCGTCAATCACCCGGAATACGCCGCTGAGGTTCCGGTGATCCCCGAAAGTTTACGCTTGTCGTTGTTGGGCGATCTAGCTTAAAGTCTCTCTCTCCTTATGGGAAAGGGATTTCCCCTTCCCCAACTTCTCTCCCGCCAGCGAGCGAGGGGAGTGAATGCTGACTTCCCAACCTGAGTGGGTGTTCCTGATGCTGATTTTCGACCAGTCCCGGCCAGGCCGACAAGGCGTTGTTCCCGCCGCTGCTCCCGAAGAAGCGCTGTCCGACCTGCCTGCTCATTTGTGCCGCTCCAAATCCGCGCCGTTGCCGGAAGTCTCGGAATTGCAGACCGTGCGCCACTACACTCGGCTGTCGCAGAAAAACTTTTCCATCGACACCCATTTTTATCCCCTGGGTTCTTGCACCATGAAGTACAACCCGAGCGCCTGCCACCGGTTGGCCTCGCTACCGGGTTTTCTAAACCGTCACCCACTGGCCCCTGAGAACATCAGTCAGAGTTTTCTGGCCTGTCTTTATGAGTTGCAGGAGATGCTGCGGGAGGTGACAGGGATGCAAGCTGTCTCACTGACACCGATGGCCGGTGCTCAGGGCGAGTTTGCTGGGGTAGCGATGATCCGCGCCTATCATATCGCGCATGGCGATCAGGCCCGACAGGAAATCCTGGTTCCCGACGCCGCGCATGGCACCAATCCCGCCACTGCCATCATGTGCGGCTTCACTGTTCGGGAAATTCCTACCGACGCACAAGGCGATGTGGATCTCGCCGCCTTGCGCCAAGCGGTCGGGCCGCAAACAGCCGGGCTGATGTTGACCAATCCCTCGACACTGGGTGTATTTGAGCGCCACATCACCGAGATTGCCGCCATCGTCCACGATGCGGGGGGGCTGCTCTACTACGACGGGGCTAATCTCAACGCCATTCTCGGCAAAGCCCGACCCGGTGACATGGGCTTTGACGTGATGCATATAAATCTGCACAAAACCTTCGCCACCCCGCATGGCGGCGGCGGACCCGGCGCAGGACCAGTAGCGGTTAACGCCCGGCTGGAGCCCTTCCTACCCATACCGTTTGTTGCCAGGGAAGGCGAACGCTACCGCTGGCTTAGCGAGGCCGACCGTCCACAGAGCATTGGCCGACTGTCAGCGTTCATGGGTAACGCCGGCGTTATCTTGCGCGCTTGTATTTACGCTCGAATGCTCGGTCGCGCCGGCATGGGACGGGTCGCCGACTACTCCACCTTGAATGCCAACTATCTTATGGCGGAACTGATGAAAGCCGGCTTCGATGCCGCTTTCCCACAACGGCGAGCCAGTCATGAATTCATTATCACTCTGAAACGTCAGGCCAAAACCCTGGGTATTACGGCCATGGACTTCGCTAAGCGTCTCCTTGACCTTGGCTATCACGCGCCGACCACCTATTTCCCGTTGCTGGTGCCGGAATGTCTGTTGATCGAGCCAACTGAGACCGAATGCAAAGAGGAACTGGATGGTTTTGTCGCGGCGATGGGGCAAATTCAACGGGAAGCGGAAGCCGGCCCTGAACAGGTCAAAGGTGCGCCGCACCACCGACCGGTGCGCCGTTTGGACGAAGTGCGAGCCGCACGCGAAATGGACCTGGCCTGGCATCCAGTTGGCGAGTCCTGAACGATCATGGCTTTCCAGCAGCACACCGGTTGGCGTCGCCTGGTCAATGCGACCGGCTATTCCTGGGCGGGTTTGCGAGCCGCCTGGCGCAACGAAGAGGCGTTCCGCCAGGAAGGACTACTGTGTGCAATCATGACGCCACTAGCGCTATGGCTCGGCGATAATGCTGTGGAACGATCGTTACTGATTGGTAGCCTCCTGCTGATTGTCATTGTTGAACTGCTCAATACCGGTATCGAAGCGGCTATCGACCGTATTGGCCCGGAGCGGCACGAATTATCCGGTCGGGCCAAGGATATAGGCTCGGCAGCAGTGTTCATGGCCCTGTTGAACGCCGCTGTAGTCTGGCTGCTGATTTTATTGAGCTGACTTTCTATCGCTATCGCGCATCGACTGACTTGACTGTCATTTTTTCAATCCATTCTTGATTCTCTATTGCTACTCTTTGTAGATTGATTCTGCAAACAGTAGCAATAGAGGAGACAACCGTGCGAACCGGAATCGTCATTGATTCAGCCTGCGATCTACCGCAAGCCTATATTCGACAAAATAATATCTACATTATGCCGATCAGCCTGCATTTAGGTCATGGTCTTTTCAAGGATGTGCGCGATCCAGAAGCCACTCAGGCTTTTTATCGCAAGTATCTGGCGGAAAAGACTCTGGATGCTGAAACAGTGCCGTTTTCCATGGAACAAATCATGGATCTGTTCCTTGATGATCTGGTATTGAAATATGATCGGGTGTTAGTTATCACTATTGCCCAGACCCGCAGTCCGATTTTCGCTAACGCCTCCGCAGCATCCTACGCGATCCTTAAACAATACCGCGAACGACGCCAGAAAGCAGGCATGACAGGTTCCTTCTATCTGACCGTTCTGGACAGCAAGACTTTATTTGCGGGTGAGGGCGTACTGGTTCATGAAGCTGTGCGCTTGCTGGATGAACATAATCTGTCCTTCGGCGTGTTGCGTGAGATTATTGAACAGCTAAGCCAGCAAGTCTACGGCTACCTGGTTCCTGAAGATCTGTTCTATATTCATCACCGAGGCAGCAAAAAAGGTGAAAAATCCATTGGTCTGCTTGGTTATCGCTTTGGCTCGCTGCTCGACATTAAGCCGATCATTGGTTTTCATCGCGGCAAAAGCCAAGCGGTTGACAAGGAACGGGGGTTTGATCGGGCCTTGATCAAGCTGTTTAATATTGCCCGGCAGGCGATTGACCGAGGACTAGCCACGCGCATTGTGAACACCAGCTACGCCGGGGATCCTGAGGTGATTCGCCGCAAGCGCGCATTTATTGATTTCGAACGTTACGCCAAGGAATGCGGGATTGAAACGCTACTCTCGGTCATGAGCACCGCCGGAGGGATCAACGTTGGTCCCGGCGCGTTTACGCTGGCTTATATCGCCGGTCCCCCGGCCACATTCCCGAGAGCGCTGACAATGACGCTGGAGAACCCATAAAAATAACAAGTGCGGTAGATGAATTCCAGGTCGACTAGATCATCTGAAGTCGGATTTCCAACGGAAAAATCAGTATAATTATGGGTTATTAGTTTCAATCACTCTATCAGGAGACGATATTGCAATGAAAGTAATGACTCGATTTCTAACGGTTTTCCTACTCATTGCCAGCATGTCCGCTTTTGCCGCCGAATCGGAAACGATTCAAATCACCGAGCCGTGGGCGCGAGAAAGCCCTCCGACCATGACCAATGGTGCGGTCTACATGACCTTAACTAACACCGGGCCAGAGGCCGATCGCCTGTTGGGAGGCTCCGGTGAAGTCGCGGAAACCATCGAATTGCATACCCACATTATGGAAAATAATGTAGCAAGAATGCGCAAGGTGGAAACGATCGAAGTTGCGGCTGATCGACCAACCGTTCTGCAGCCGGGTGGGCTGCACATCATGCTGATCGGCCTGAAGCACCCCTTAACTGCAGGCCAGACCTTTCCGCTGATGCTGCGCTTTGAGAAAGCGGGCGAAATCCCGATTGAAGTCACGGTGCGGGGCAAGGATGCCGACATGGCGCCTAACGGCCATGCCCATCACCATCACGATTAACACGCCATGAAGCCTGGCTCAGATAAAGATCGTTTCGGTCTCCCCAATCCACGCATCACGCCACGCGCCAGGATGCTGCTAGTCATAGCGGCTGGAATAGCGGCCTTCAGCTTTGGTCTGTGGTTAAATTTCGGACTTCTTTCTAATCGCGCCGAGCCGCCAACCATCGCTGGCATTTTCCTGGAACCGCCCCGGCCGGTTGAGGATTTCACGCTGATCGACCAAGAGGGGCAGCCATTCACCAGAGAACGCTGGCGCGGAAAGTGGGTCTTCGTGTACTTCGGTTACACCTTCTGCCCGGACGTATGCCCATTGACGCTGCTGGAGTTAAGCAAGATGCAGAAAATTCTGGCGCGGGAGAATCTGGATCAGCACAATGCTTATCTGTTCATTTCCGTGGATCCGGCCCGGGATACGCCGGAACGACTGGGAAAGTATGTACCCTACTTTAACCCAAAGTTCCAGGGTGCAACCGGGACGCCCGAGCAACTGGCTGGGTTAGCCAAACAGTTCGGTGTTTACTACAAAATTCCTGATGCGCCGGAGGGGAATTATACGGTCGACCATTCATCGACTGTGATGCTCATCGACCCACAAGTGCGGCTACGCGCGGTTTTCACCGAACACCAACCGGAGGCTATGGCTGCCGATTTTCGGAAGATACTGGAATACGACGCTGCAGCGCACTAATGGCCTACCTGCTAGGACTTCAGAGGTCAGGTAGTGGCCAGCAGACTCCAGTCAATATCGCGGCGGCGGGGCGGTTCGGCTGGCTGCATGATGGGCTGAAGGCGACAGGCTACGTTGGTAAGTCTCTCAGACATGTTCATGCAAACCACACTCGCGTTTAAGGCCGAAGAAGCGGGTTTCCTCGGGACTCATGCCATCCACCAGCCGGCGGGTGGTATGCACATCGCCAATGGAAACGTAGCCCTGCTCCCAGAGCGGGTGATAAGGTAAGCCATGCTTGCTCAGGTAGCGGTAAATATCGCGATCAGTCCAATCGATGATGGGGTGAACCTTGCAACGGCTATTACGCCATAAGAGCACATCGAGATGCTGACGGCTTTTGGCCTGTTGCCGCCGCAGACCGGAAATCCACGCCTTCACGCCCAGTTCATGCAAGGCTCGTTGCATCGGTTCGACCTTGTTCAACTGGTTGTAACGGTCGATTCCTTCCAACCCCTGTTCCCAAAGTTTGCCGTAACGGGCCTCTTGCCAAGCCGGGCTGTATTGGGAACGATAAATACGAAGGTTCAGGGACAACCGCTCGGCCAGTTTGTCAATAAACTGGTACGTCTCAGGGAACAGATAACCGGTATCGACCAGCAAAACGGGGATGTTCGACTGTTGTTGGGTAACCAGATGCAGGCAAACCGCTGATTGTGCTCCGAAACTGGAGGTCATTACGATGCGGTTCGGGAAATTTTCCAATGCCCACGCCACCCGCTCCTCGGCAGGGAGGACTTCCAGCTCACGATTCATCGTTTCCAGATCAAACCACGGCTGATCGACGGAGGGTTGGGAAAGAGGCTGCGCCTGCGCCGGATTCATCGTAAAGTTCCTTGTCATCATGGCAAGTGGGAAAAAGGAGGGCCTGAATGCCTGACTGTTTAGCTGTAGAATTTAGCAGGGTCTTTATAAACCCAAAAGGAATGAATATCTATATATTTATTCCTTTTTGATATTAGAATTTCAATTTCTGATTTTGGCGCCTGATACCTTGCTATGCACTACCCTGAACCTTTTGATGTCATCGTAATCGGTGGCGGCCACGCCGGGACAGAAGCCTGCATGGCCGCAGCGCGCATGGGCCTGAAAACCCTGTTGTTAACCCATACCATCGAAACCGTGGGCGCCATGAGCTGCAATCCGGCCATTGGTGGCATCGGCAAAGGGCATCTGGTCAGGGAAGTCGACGCACTCGGCGGCGTCATGGCGCAGGCCGCCGATCAGGCCGGCATCCAGTTCCGCATTCTGAACAGCCGCAAGGGGCCGGCAGTGCGCGCCACCCGTTGCCAGGCTGACCGGGCGCTCTACCGATCCACCGTGCGGAACTTCATTGAGAATCAATCGAACTTGCGTGTCTTTCAGCAAGCCGCTGCCGATTTAATCATTGAGGGCGACCGAGTCATGGGCGTCATCACACAGACCGGCATCCGCTTCGCCGCCGGGGCAGTAATACTCACCGCCGGCACGTTTCTGGCCGGACGCCTTCATGTCGGATTAACGAACTACGAAGGCGGTCGCGCGGGCGATCCCCCCGCGAACGCTTTAGCTGCGCGGTTGCGGGAACTACCCCTGCATGTGGGCCGGTTAAAGACCGGGACGCCGCCGCGGCTGGATGGACGAAGCATTGATTTCGCACAATTGATTGAACAGCCGGGCGATGAACCCTGTCCGGTCTTCTCCTACCTGGGTTCGGTTGACGAACACCCTCAACAGATTTCCTGTTGGATCACCCATACCAGCGAACAGACTCATGACATCATTCGCAGCGGCCTGGACCGTTCGCCAATGTACACCGGCGTGATCGAGGGGGTGGGACCGCGCTATTGCCCGTCGATCGAGGACAAGATTCACCGCTTTGCTGGCAAGAACTCCCACCAGATTTTCCTGGAGCCGGAAGGCTTGCACACGCATGAATTCTATCCGAACGGTATCTCCACCAGCCTGCCGTTCGATATTCAATATCAACTGGTGCGTTCGATGAAGGGCTTGGAGAAAGCCCATATCACCCGGCCTGGCTATGCGATTGAATACGACTTTTTCGATCCGCGCGATCTGGATTACTCGCTGCAAACCCGATCCATTCAAGGCCTGTTCTTCGCCGGACAAATCAATGGCACCACCGGCTACGAAGAAGCTGCCGCGCAAGGCTTGCTGGCCGGGATCAATGCAGGACGGCGCGTTCGCGGCGAAGCGCCATGGTGGCCAAAACGCGACGAAGCTTATCTCGGTGTTTTGATCGATGATCTCATCACTCGAGGTGCGCCGGAACCCTATCGGATGTTCACCAGTCGCGCGGAGCATCGCTTGTTATTACGCGAGGATAATGCTGACCTGCGCCTGACCGAAATGGGACGCCGATTGGGATTAGTTGATGATGAACGTTGGCGCGCGTTTGAAACCAAGCGCGAAGCCATCGAGCAGGAAAGTCAGCGGTTACGTGGCTTGTGGGTGCGCCCATTGGAACTGGCCGGGGAAGACGCGCAACGGGTTTTACAAGGCGCGCTCACCCGGGAAAGTCGCGCTGCTGAGTTACTGCGTCGGCCCGAGGTCACTTACGCTGGGCTGATGAGCTTGTCTGGGATGGGGCCTGGCGTCGCCGATCCCCAGGTTGCCGAGCAAGTGGAGATTCAAGCCAAATACGCCGGCTACATTGATCGCCAGCGTCAAGAGATCGAACGGCAACGCCGGTATGAGGAACTGACGTTACCGGCTGATTTGGACTATGCCTCAGTCCATGGCCTGTCGCGGGAAGTGCGCGAGAAACTTGATCGCCACCGACCCTGCACCCTGGGTCACGCTAGTCGCGTTCCGGGGGTTACTCCCGCGGCGATTTCCTTGTTGCTCATTCATCTTAAACGCTCTTCATCTCGCCGAAACATAGGCAAATAGTTGCCCGAAGGAGCGATTTCGATTAGTTTCACCCGGTTGAAAATGATTCACAGCAAGATGCAGTGCGGAAGAGTCCGGCTATTCCTGCTATTCTTGATGAGTTAGACGTTTCCCTATTTCGTGGCCTGGTTCGAGCAGCCAGGTCTGCCGTTCCGAAGCACGAGGATGTTTCTTGATGAAAGTCAATGTTAGCGTTGAAGCCACCGCCCAGGAAATGCGCGAGTTTCTGGGTTTGCCAAACGTACAACCCCTGCATGACGATATTTTGCAGGTCGTCCGCGACAATATGCAGCGCGGTGTTATCAACTTCGACGCCCTTGGTTTGCTCAAACCGCTGTTACCCAGTCAATTTCATTCGATGGAAATGGTGCAAAAATTCTGGGAGGCGGTCGCCAAGGCTAGTGGAGGAAGCGGGGTCGTCGCGGCCAAGGAGACTGCCAACCGCAAAAACGAACCCACATCGGAACCGCACGAGAAAGACTCTGTACGCAGCAGTAATGAGAAATCCGCGTAATATCGCCCGAGCGAACAAACCCGCTGACCGGGGGAATGGATATGGCTAACAAGATTCTGGTGGTGGACGATGAACCGAATATCGTCCTGTCCTTGGAGTTTTTGATGAAGCAGGCGGGCTTCCAGGTGCGAACCGCCTCGGATGGCGAAGCGGCGCTAGCCGCTATCACCGCCGAACTGCCGGATTTGGTGTTGCTTGATGTCATGATGCCGCGCAAAAACGGCTACGAAGTCTGCCAAGCCATTCGCTCCAATCCAGAGTGGGCCAACTTGCGCATTATTATGCTGACGGCCAAGGGACGCGAGGTCGAACGGGAAAAGGGCTTGGCGTTAGGCGCAGATGACTACATCACCAAACCTTTCTCGACGCAGGAGGTCGTGGAGCGGGTCCGCGAGCTGCTGACTGAAGCGGATTGAATCGTCATCATGCGCTATCGGACCCGCATCTGGTTGCTGTGGCTGATTCCAGCCGTCTTGACGCTGGTTTCGTTGCTCTGGATTGGCTGGCGGATTTTCCAAACGGTTCCTGAATCCGATGCGCGCGATTTGCTGCTGCTCTGGCTCATCCTGGCCGCATTCACCATCATCGGCGGCGTCACCGTTGTCTGGTCGCTGCTGGACTGGCACTGCTTCATTCCCCTGGGCGCCTTGGCGCGCGGCGCGCGAATTATCACCCGCAGCAATCCCGGTTACATGCTGGAATTGCCCAGGCAACATTGGCTGGGTGAATTTCCGACCATGTTACTCGAACTGGGCGAGGCCCTGCACAAAGCCCGCCGTGAAGCTGCCGCCGCCGCCGTAACTGGCACTCAGGAAATCGAGGAACAGAAAGCCCGGCTGGAAACGGTTCTGCGCGAGTTGTCGGAAGGGGTGCTGGTTTGCGATGACGAAGCGCGCATCCTGCTCTACAATCCGGCAGCGGTGAAACTGCTCCCCAACCGCGAAGCGCTGGGCTTGGGGCGTTCGCTCTATGATCTCTGGACCCGCGCGCCGATTGAAAGCACTCTGCAATTGCTGCGCTACCGTCAACAAGGCAGTAGGGAGAATAAATCGGCCAGCGATGCCGAATTTGTTTGTGCAACCGTGGATGATGAAACCCTGTTTCACTGTCGAGTGAGTTTGTTGCCGGGCGTTGCCGGGCGCATCTCCACCTTCGTCGTAACCTTCCGCGATGTCACCCAGCAAGTCGATCGTTCCCTGCTCAAAACTCGTGCCGAGGATTTACGCAGGCCCTTGGCCAATCTGCGGGCGGCGGCGGAAATGGTCACAAACTTCGGCGATATGGAACAACCGCAGCGGGAAGCCTTTCAGCAGGTGATCGTGCAGGAAAGCGAACAGCTTAGCCAACGCTTGCAAGACCTGGCCCTGGAACTGCGGGACTTGTACGCCAGCCGCTGGCCCATGAACGATGTGTACTCCGCCGATCTGATTGGCAGCGTTATCCACCACCTGGAGAAGCGCAGCAGTCTTCAGGTAAAAATGGTGGGCGAACCACTCTGGCTGAATATCGACAATCATTCGATCATGCTGCTGCTGGAGCATGCACTTGAACACCTGCACGCATATGGCGTCAGCTCGACCTTTGAAATTGAATGTTTGTTGGGCAACCGCCGGGTTTACCTGGACATTATCTGGCCGGGCCAGCCCCTGTCCGCTGATCGGCTGGAACACTGGCTGAGCGCGCACATGGAGGATCTGGTCGGCGCAACCACGGTCGGCGAAGTGCTGCGTCGGCATAACAGCGACATCTGGAGTCAATCTCATCGTCGACCGGGCTATGCCTTGTTGCGTCTACCTCTGCCAACTTCAGCGCGTCAATGGAAGGAACCGCCGAAAAATCTGCCGGAGCGTCCAGAATTCTACGATTTCTCTCTGTTCGAACATCGCAAGGAGTGGGGCGAACTGCTCAATTACCCACTCAGTGCGCTTGCCTACGTGGTGTTCGATACCGAAACCACTGGACTGACGCCTTCCAAGGGCGACGAAATCATCCAGATTGCCGGAGTGCGCATTGTTAACCAGCGAGTTCTGGCAGGAGAAATTTTTGACCAGCTGGTTAACCCGGGCCGACCGATTCCCAAAGCATCCATTCGCTTTCATGGCATTACCGATGACATGGTCAAAGACCAAGCGAGCGTCGATGTGGCGCTGACGCAGTTTCGCAAATTTGTTGGCGATGACCAAACCGTGCTGGTTGCTCATAACGCCGCCTTTGACATGAAATTCCTCAAGATGAAAGAGCAGAAAGTTGGTGTTCGCTTCGACAACCCTGTATTGGACACTTTGTTGCTATCCGGCTATCTGCACGACTACACCGATGATCACAATCTGGACGCCATCGCCGACCGATTGGGAGTGGATGTCCACGATCGCCACACGGCACTGGGCGATTCGCTGGTCACCGCGCAGGTCTTTCTCAAATTGCTCGATCTGCTGGAAGCACAAGGCGTCAAGACCCTCGGCCAGGCGCTGGATGCCTCCGACAAAATGGTGGAAATTCGCAAGACACAGGCTAATTTTTAGAGGTTTAAAGGTATTTTCGATGCGGCAACAATCCCGGGAATACATCACGATTCTGTTTATCTGCGGCTTTCTGGCCATCAACTATCCCGTGCTGGACCTATTCAACCGCTCGTGGGCGCCGTTCGGGATACCCTTGCTGTACTTTTACCTTTATCTGGTATGGCTGGTGCTGATCGTTTTATTAATCATCGTGGTGGAGCACTCGGAAATCCGCGAACCCTCCGAACCACCCAAATCTGGAGCGACCCGCATCAAAGACTTCTCGCGGCCGGGCAGCGATACCGATGCACAGGATCCGCCGGAGCCTTCCTGAATGTTGAGCGATGGTGTTATCATTGCCAGCGCCCTGGCCTACATGGGCGTAATGTTTGGTATTGCCTATTACGGCGATCAACGCGCCGACGCCGGGCGCTCGATCATCGCCAATCCCTATATTTACACGCTGTCGCTGGCGATCTACTGCACGGCCTGGACCTTTTACGGCAGCGTTGGATTAGCGGCGGTCAGCGGGGTGGATTTCCTGCCGGTCTATCTGGGTCCCACCCTGATGGCGGTGCTGTTCTGGTTCGTGCTGCGGCGGATTGTGCGCATCACCAAGGTGCATCGCATTACCTCCATTGCCGACTTCATCGCGTCCCGTTATGGAAAAAGCGGTCTGCTGGCCGGGATGGTGACGCTGATCGTGATGCTGGGCATTCTGCCGTATATCTCGATTCAACTGAAAGCGGTCGCCGCCAGTTTCAGCCTGCTGCGCCAATATCCGGACGTCAATCGTCTGGCGATCTCCACGCAGCATCCGGTGTGGATGGACACCACCTTCTTTGTCGCCCTGGTGCTGAGCGTGTTCACCATTCTGTTTGGCACCCGGCACATTGACAACACCGAGCGCCATGAAGGGATGGTGGCGGCGGTTGCCTTCGAATCGATGTTCAAACTGTTGGCCTTCCTATCGGTCGGCGTCATGGTCACCTTCCTGATCTTCGAGGGTCCCGGCGATCTATTTCAGCGGGCGGCCGCGCACCCGGATTTAGCGCCGTTGCTGCGCTTTGAAGCGGTGCCGGGCGGTTACGGCGGCTGGTTGTCGCTGACCTTCCTGTCGATGATGGCGTTCCTGTTCCTGCCCCGGCAATTCCAGGTGCTGGTGGTGGAAAATGTCAATGAAACGCACATCCGCAAAGCCATCTGGCTATTCCCGCTGTACCTGTTCGCCATTAATCTCTTCGTGTTACCGATTGCCCTGGGGGGGCGATTGCTGTTCAACCAGGGTGTCGTGGACGCCGATACCTTCGTGCTGGCGTTGCCCATGGCCGAACACATGCCCCTGCTGGCGCTCTTTGTGTTTCTGGGCGGCTTATCTGCCGCCGCCAGCATGATCATGTTTGAAACCGTCACCCTGTCGACCATGGTCTGCAATGACCTGGTCATGCCGATCCTGCTGCGTGCCAATCCGCGCTGGCTGGCCAGCCAGACTGATTTATCCGGCTTGCTGTTGGGTATCCGCCGGGTCGGCATCATCATCCTGATCCTGCTGGGTTACCTGTATTTCCGCTTTGTCGGCGAATCCTACGCGCTGGTTGCCAGCGGACTGGTGTCGTTCGCCGCCGCTGCGCAGTTCGCGCCGCCGATTCTGATCGGGCTGTACTGGAAGCGCGCCAATCGGCGGGGCGCCTTGATCGGCCTGAGCGGCGGCTTCATCGTTTGGGCCTATACCCTGCTGTTGCCGGCCATGGCCCGCTCCGGCTGGATCGATACCAATTTCGTGGAAATCGGTCCGTGGGGCTTGGAGCTACTCAAACCGTATGCCCTGCTAGGTTTGGAGCATCTCGATCCTTACATGCATTCGGTCTTCTGGAGCATGCTGGCCAACATTGGTGGGCTGGTATTTGGCTCGATGCTGAGCCAGCCGGATCCTCTGGAACAAGTGCAGGGCAGCCAGTTTGTCGATATTTTCAAGCGCGAACGCCATGACGGCGATTCGCTGCTGTGGCGGGGCGTGGTGGAAACCGCCGAATTGTATGATCTGCTGGCCCGGTTTCTCGGCCCACAGCGCGCGACCGAAGCCTTCGACCGTTATGCTCAGGATCATGGCGGTTATCCGTTGCAAGCTGATTCCCGGCTGATTCATTACACCGAGCGCTTGCTGGCCGGAGCCATCGGCGCCGCATCCGCCCGGGTCATGATCTCGTCGATTGTGATGGGTGAAGTGCTCAGCATCGAAGAGGTCATGACGATCCTTGACGAGAGCACTCAGGTCCTCGAATACAGTCGCCGGCTGGAGCAAAAATCCCGGGAACTGGAAGCAGCATCCGCCGAATTGCGCGAGGCGAACAACCGTTTGCGCGAACTGGACCGCCTGAAGGATGAGTTCATCTCTACCGTAACTCACGAGTTGCGCACGCCACTGACATCAATCCGCGCCTTTTCAGAGATTCTCCTCGCCAATCCCGACATGGAGGTAGCGCAACGCAGCAAGTTCCTGAGCATCATCGTCAAGGAAAGCGAGCGACTGACCCGATTGATCAACCAGGTGCTGGATATGGCCAAGATCGATTCCGGTCGCATCGACTGGCACATCGATCAAATCGATCTGCGCGGGCTGATTCAGGACGCCATTAACTCTACCAGCCAGTTGTTTTACGACAAGGCGGTGATGTTGCATGAGGATCTGGGAGATGGACCAGTGATCATTGACGGCGACCACGACCGGCTAACCCAGGTTATCATCAACCTGTTGTCCAATGCGGTGAAATTCTGTCCTGAACAGGACGGCGAAGTAACCATTCGTTTGCAACCGAGTCTGAATCGCTGGCGCATCGAGGTCATCGACAATGGCCCTGGCATCACCGCTGACCAGCATAAGCTGATCTTCGAAAAATTCCATCAGGTCAGCAACGCTCATGCCGGTAAGCCAAAGGGCACTGGCTTGGGGTTGCCGATTAGCCAGAAGATCATCGAACACCACAATGGGCGTATCTGGGTAGAAAGCGAACCTGGGCGGGGTGCAACCTTTATCGTGGAATTGCCGGGAACCGGATAAAGGCTCGGGAGAAAGAACGCCGCTTTAGCCGTTTGCTTCGCTCCATTCATCGGGAGTAGCTGAAAATGAATGGGCCAGCGAACGTTTTCCGATGCGCCCATGCACTTGGCTGCCCAACTGCAACAACCGGATTCCCAAACGGTAATGACCTGCGATGCTGCGCTCCACGAAGCCATGTTCGATCAGAGACGCAAGGATCCGGAAGGTGGTTGAAGGATGCAGTCCTGTGGCGCCGGATAAGGTTTTGAGGCTGACCGGCTCGTCATGCGCGGCCAGTTCGTCCAGTATCAGTGAGAGCCGGGTGATAACCTGAATCGAGGAGGTTGCTTTGACAGTCATGCGTTACCCTGTGACCGGTCAGACGGTCACTCTATTCAATCGTAGAATAGGAATGAATATATTGCATTGCACAATAAAATACTACTGTCCCGACGCGAAAACCGGCTATCAGAATCATCGGCAATGAATGAATATCTGTACTTGTTGCGGCAGACGCTGAATCGGGGCGTTCGCAAGCAGGATCGAACCGGGGTCGGAACCCTCAGTATGTTCGGCGCCCAGTTGCGTTTCGATCTTCGCGCTGGCTTTCCCCTCGTCACCACCAAAAAACTGCATTTGCGCTCGATCATCCACGAACTGCTGTGGTTTCTGCGCGGCGACAGCAATATTCACTATCTGCATGAACACGGTGTGACCATCTGGGATGAATGGGCCGACCAAAATGGCGATTTGGGTCCTATTTACGGCGCGCAATGGCGGGCCTGGCGCACGATTGACGGACGACGCATTGACCAATTAGCCAATGTAGTTGAACAGCTGCGCCGTGATCCCGATTCACGACGGATTATTGTATCCGCCTGGAACGTGGGAGAACTGGAGCAGATGCGGTTGCCGCCCTGCCATCTGCTGTTTCAGTTTCATGTCGCCAATGGCGCGCTGTCCTGCCAACTCTATCAGCGCAGCGCGGATCTGTTTCTGGGCGTACCGTTCAATATCGCCAGTTACGCGCTGCTGACTCATCTGGTTGCTCAGCAAACGGATTTGACTGTGGGTGAATTTATCTGGATCGGCGGTGACTGCCATTTGTATCTCAATCACTTGGAGCAGGTGGGCTTGCAGTTGAGCCGAGATCCGTATCCACTGCCACAATTGATCATTGACCGACGGCCAGATTCGTTGTTCGATTATCAATACAACGATTTCGCCATCGTCGGCTACCAGCACCATCCGGCGATCAAGGCGCCGGTGGCGGTTTGATCGTTTAGCTATTTATTGCGGTCATAATGATCGCAGAACAAGGATTGACTCTGATTGCTGACTGTTTGGAAAAAAAGTTGCTTGACGGTTTCGATAAATTATGTTGCGATGCACAATAAGAGAATGCAGCGAGGACTAGATAATGAATACTGAAAGAATGTTTGAACGCCAGCAAGCGGTGAATCTACTGGCTTGGCAATGCGCATTACGGATTAGTGGACTGATGAACATCGCCGCTATTGGTTCGGTTCGTCGATCGCTGGACACTTATTCATTGTGTCTACAGCAGGGGGCGAGATCGATGCAGAGTGTCCAGGCAACCGATTCGCCGGTGAGATGGATCGTAGTTTCCGTAGACAATTTCGGCGAGCACATCGAAAAATCTTGGCAGGATTTCCGCAATCAGGTGCAAATTTTGTTGTTGACCCAGGACGAGGCATTGATCTGGATCAATCGAATCGAGAGGGCTTTGGCGGAAGATTGAGCAAGATTGACCATCCATCCGGCCGCTCAGAAATCTTCCCGGTCAGCACGAGCGAACTCACTGCATAATTTTGCCAAGATAGCGTCGCACCCGCGTCAGGGCCTGCGGCAAGCTGGCGGACAACAACAATTTGCCGGGAATGTTGTGTAAACCGGCCCGCCGCATCAGCAGCGCCGGTTGACCATGTACTCCCGCTACCGCGACCAGAATGCCATCGCCCCGCAAGCGTTCAATTGCGGAGTCCAGCGCCACCAGGCCCGATACGTCCATGACCGTGACGCCGCTAATATCGATAATCACCGCTCGCGGACGTCCGGCGATATCGTGTAAAGCGCTCATCGCTTTTTCCGCCGCGCCGAAAAACAGCGAACCGGCGACTTCATATAATTGCACGCCGTCGGGCAGGGGGCTTTCCAGATGTGGATGATCCGTTTCCACCAGCTTGCTGCCAGTGAGCGCCGCCATCCGGTTCATAAACAGCAGCGCAGCCAGTACCACGCCCACGCTGATCGCGATCACCATATCGAAAATCACCGTTAAGCCAAAGCAAACGAGCAACACCAGGATATCGCTGCCGGGGGCCACCTGGAAAATGTGGCGGAAGTGTTTCAGTTCGCTCATATTCCAGGCCACTAGCAACAACAAGGCCGCCAGCGCCGCCATCGGTAGATAGCCCAGCAATGGCGCCAGCGCCAGCAACACCAGCAGGATGAACAGGGCGTGAAATACGGCGGCGAACGGACCACGGGCACCGGCGCGAATATTCGCCGCAGTGCGCGCCAGCGCACCGGTCGCGGCGATGCCGCCGAAGAAGGGCGCAATCGTGTTACCAATGCCTTGCCCAATCAGCTCCGCATCGGGATCATGCTTGGTCCCGGTCATACCGTCAGCGACCACGGCGCATAACAGGGACTCAATCGCGCCGAGCAACGCAATGGCCATGGCGGGACCGAGCAATTCCTTCAGCAATGGCAGCGATAATCCTAACGGTTGACCATCCGGGCCGGGCAACTGCCACGGCAAAACAAATTGCGGTAGGAAGGGCGGGATGCCAGGCAGGGTTTGTCCCTCCTGAACGTAGCTGAAACGAGACGCGATGGTGGCGACCTCGAAACCGTTCACGGTCCGGCTGAGTAGCCAGGCTATTGCGGTGGCGACGACCATGCCAACCAGTGGCGCGGGTAACCCGGTTTTCAAACGCGGCCAGAGCAGCAACAATGTCAGCGTCACCACGCCAATCAGGAAATCCGGTAGATGTAAACCTGGCAGCGCCTGCCCCGTCAGCCAGATCCGCTCCAGAAAGTGTTCCGGTTGCGCTGCCAGGTGCAAGCCAAAGAAATCTCTGAATTGCAGGCTGGCGATCACCACCGCGATGCCCGTCGTGAAACCAGTGGTCACCGGATAGGGAATGAACTGAATCAGCTTGCCCATCCGCCCCACGCCCATACCGATCAGCATGATGCCCGCCATGCCGCTGGCGGTGACCAGACCACCGAGTCCATATTTTTCAGCAATGGGATGCAGAATGACGATGAAGGCGGCGGTCGGCCCGGAGACGCTGAATCGGGAACCGCCGGTCAGGGCGATCAGTAGACCAGCGACAATGGCCGTATACAAACCATATTGCGGCGGTACTCCACTGCCAATGGCCAGCGCCATGGCCAGCGGCACGGCGACAATGCCCACCGTAACGCCGGCCAGTAAATCCGCTTGCAGTTTTGACCAGTTATAGCCGCCGCGCAGCTTGTCGCGCAGGGCTGTGCCAAAGGGCAGGTACAGTGCGTGTTGTCGATCGGGTTTCATACGGGTTCCAGGACATCCTCCTCTCAATGACTGTGGATCGCGGCTTCGCGATCGATCATTCCTGCGAAAGACCGGAGGGTCGAATCATGACGGTCTTTTCTTCATCTGCATCAGGCTCCTTAATGCGGTAACCACATTCATTTTCCAGATAAAACTCGATGATAGGCAGGGGAATCGCTCTAAGTTGCGTCAGGAACGTCACGGAATTTTTGAAGGCTTCGAGTTCAGAAATGGTCAGGGGCATGGGATGGTTTACCTTGTTAAGTAAAAGTGCGCCAAGGCGCATGCTTTCCGTCATACCCCTTTGAGTGGGTATAACGGAAAGGGGTTTTGCAACAGTTCTGTCGATATATCAGTTGGTTAAAAGACCTCTTAATCATGAGGCCGTCATCGCGTCAACCACCGCAATCGCAGTCATGTTGATGATCCGCCGCGCACTCGCCGAGCGGGTCAGAATATGCGCCGGCTTGGCCAGTCCGAGCATAATCGGTCCCACCGAGACGCTATGGGTGATTTCCTTGAGCAGGTTGTGAGAGATATTGGCGGCGTCAGCGCTTGGCATGATTAATAGGTTGGCTGCGCCTTTCAGTGGCGAGTGCAGAAAGACCCGATTGCGCAACTCTTCGGATAAGGCCGCGTCGCCGCGCATCTCGCCATCGACTTCCAGATCGGGGGCGCGCTGGCGGATGAGTTTTATCGCCTCAGCCATCTTGCGCGCCGATGGCGACTTGTGCGAACCAAAGCTAGAGTGGGACAATAAGGCGATTTTCGGCGGTACAAAGCGGCTCACTTCCTCCGCCGCCAGCAAAGCGATGTCGGCGATTTCTTCGGCAGTGGGATCGGCATTAATGTCGGTGTCGCAGAAGAACAACGGTCCCTGGGCGCTAATTAGCATATTCATAGCCGCCGGGGTCTTGACGCCTTCGCGCAGGCCAATGATATCCAACACATATTCCACATGATCAGGATAGCCGCCAATCAAGCCGCACAGCAGCGCATCGCCATAACCCAAGCGCAGCAGCAGCGCCCCGATGATCGTAGCGCGCGTGTTGACCCGGACCCGGGCTTTGTTGGGATCGACGCCGTAGCGTCCACGCAACCGATGATATTCCTGCCAGCATTCCTCGTAATAAGGATTGTGCTGGGGATCAATAATCTCAAAATCCTGCTCAGGACGGATGCGCAAGCCTAACTCGGCGATGCGCTGTTCGATGCGCCAGCGCCGCCCGATGAGGATGGGCCGAGCCAAACCCTCGTCGATGATGCCTTGCACCGCCCAAAGCATGCGTTCTTCTTCCGCCTGGGCGTAAATCACCCGCTTGGGATCGGCCTTGGCGCGGCTAAACACCGGGCGCATGATCAGGCCGGAACGGTAAACGCGCTGGCTCAGTTGAGTGTGATAAGCAGCGAAATCCTCAATGGGGCGAGTCGCTACGCCGCTATCCATCGCCGCTTTGGCGACGGCCAGCGGCAGGGTGAGCAACAGGCGCGGCTCGAACGGTTTGGGAATCAGGTATTCCGGCCCGAAGTTGATCGGCTGATCGCTGTAAGCGGCGGTTTCTTCCTGGGAATGTGGCTCACAGGCCAGTTCCGCCAGGGCGCGGACGCAGGCCAGTTGCATCTCCTGATTGATGGTGGTGGCGCCCACGTCCAGCGCCCCCCGGAAAATGTAGGGAAAACAGAGGACATTATTGACCTGGTTGGGATAGTCCGAGCGACCGGTAGCGATAATCGCATCGGGTCGCGCCGCTTTTGCTTCTTCCGGCATGATTTCCGGCACCGGATTAGCCAGGGCCAGAATTAGCGGTCGCGCCGCCATGGTTTTCACCATTTCCCCGGTCAGCACCCCGGCTTTGGACAACCCCAGGAAGATGTCAGCGCCCACAATGGCCTCGGCCAGGGTGCGCGCCGGAGTGTCTGCGGCATAAGCAGCTTTCTCTGGGTCGAGCGGACCCCGGCCTTGATAGATCACGCCCCGACTGTCACAAACGATGACGTTTTTGCGATTCAGGCCCAAACCCACCAGTAGATCGAGACAGGCGATGCCCGCCGCGCCGGCACCAGAGGTGACCAGTTTCACCTCACCCATCTCCTTGCCCATCAGCAACAGGGAGTTCAGTACGGCAGCGGCGGTGATGATGGCGGTGCCATGCTGATCATCGTGAAACACCGGAATGTTCATCCGCTCGCGTAGCCGGCGTTCGACCTGAAAGCATTCCGGGGCTTTGATGTCTTCCAGGTTGATGCCGCCAAAGCTCGGCTCCAGACTGGCGATGATTTCAACCAGTTTATCTGGGTCGCGCTCGCTGATTTCGATGTCGAACACGTCGATGCCGGCGAACTTCTTGAACAATACACCCTTGCCTTCCATGACCGGCTTGGCCGCCAGTGGACCAATGTCGCCCAGCCCGAGAACCGCGGTGCCGTTGGTGATGACCGCGACCAGATTGCTGCGCGCAGTGACGGTGGAGACTTCATGGGGATCGTCGACAATCGCTTCACAAGCGGCGGCAACGCCCGGCGAATAGGCCAACGCTAGATCGAACTGGTTAGCCAGCGGCTTGGTTGGGGTGACTTCGATCTTGCCGTAGGGGGCCATGCGATGGTAACGCAGGGCGCGTTCATTGAAATCGTCAGCCATGGTTCAAGTCACTCCTGGTGCGATGATAGCAGGATAAGGGTGGTCCACAGTTTGCGTAATATGCGGTTAATGGATAATAATACATCAGATATTATTTATTTTACATCAATAATAACCTATCATAAGCTAATTTTCATTTTTCAAAGACAACCCATCATGATCACAGCGGCCCAGTTAAAAGCAGCGCGAGCGTTGTTGGGTATGGACCAGCGCGCCCTTGCCGAAGCGGCTGACTTATCCCTGCCCACGATCCAGCGCATGGAAGGCAGCGACGGTACGATCCGTGGCAATGTTGATTCTCTGGTCAAGCTCATCGCAGCGTTGGAAGCCGCCGGTGTGGAATTAATCGGCGAAGGCGCGATCAGTGAAAGCGGCGGGCGTGGGGTTCGGTTGAAACGCTAGGAATATCGACTAATCTTTGGGTGACTTAGGGCCGCGAATGAATCTCACTATCATGCCATTGTCAATATTACTCGGCTTATCCGTGGCCCTGCTCACCCTCGGCCTCTATGCGATCACTGTACTGCGCCGATCAGGTTGCAGCCGTCAAATCTATAGCATCAGTCTGGTTATGTGCGTCATTCTGCTGGGGTTGGCATTGGCGCATCTGTTAAGCACCCCCGCGCCCGTCACGCTGACTTTACCCCTCGGTCTGCCTTGGCTGGGGGTACATTTCCGCCTGGATGCGTTATCGGCTTTCTTTCTGATCGTGGTCAATCTGGGCGGGGCGGTCGCCAGCCTGTTTGCCTTGGGTTATGGCCAGCATGAACGCGCCCCTGAGCGAGTGTTGCCGTTTTACCCGGCCTTTCTAGCAGGTATGAACCTGGTGCTGCTGGCCGACGATGCTTTCACATTCCTGTTTGCCTGGGAATTCATGTCGCTTAGCTCCTGGGCGCTGGTCATGGCCCATCATCGGGAACCGGCCAACGCCCGCGCTGGTTATCTGTATCTGGTCATGGCTTGCTTCGGCACGCTGGCGTTGTTGCTGGCCTTCGGTCTGTTGGCGGGTCCCAACGGCGGCTACGACTTCGCTACGATCCGGGCCGATGCCTTGACGCCGGGACTGGCGGCGCTGGCGTTGATTCTGGTGCTACTGGGAACCGGTTCCAAAGCCGGGCTGGTTCCCCTGCATGTCTGGTTGCCGCTGGCGCACCCCGCCGCGCCCAGTCATGTGTCAGCATTAATGAGCGGCGTCATGACCAAGGTCGCCCTCTACGGCTTCATCCGCATCGTCTTCGACCTGTTAGGTGAGCCGGTGGCGTGGTGGTGGGGCGGACTGGTGCTGGCGCTGGGCGGAATTACCGCCGTACTTGGGGTGCTGTATGCGCTGATGCAGCACGATTTGAAACGGTTGCTGGCTTATCACACCGTCGAAAATATTGGCATTATTTTTATTGGCCTGGGTCTGGCGCTGGCGTTCCAAGGCAGTCAGATGTACGCCAGCGCCGCGCTAGCGCTGACTGCCGCGCTGTTTCATGTCTTCAATCATTCCCTGTTCAAAAGCCTGCTGTTTCTGGGAACCGGCGCAGTGTTGACCGCCACTGGCGAGCGCGACATGGAACGATTGGGTGGACTCATTCACCCGATGCCGTGGACCGCGTTGGCGTTCCTGATCGGCGCAGCGGCGATTTCGGCGCTGCCGCCCTTGAACGGCTTTGTCTCGGAATGGCTGACCTTCCAGGCGATTCTGCTCACCCCGGAATTGCCGCAATGGCTGCTCAAGTTCTTGGCCCCGACAGCCGGAGCGCTGCTGGCGTTATCCGCCGCCCTGGCCGCCGCCTGTTTCGTCAAAGCCTTCGGAATTACTTTCCTCGGTCGCCCGCGTTCGCCAGATGCCGCGCGCGCGTATGAGACTGATCGTTATTCATTGACCGCGATGTTTATCCTAGCGGCGCTGTGCCTGCTGGCTGGGATTCTGCCGGGACTGGTAGTGGATGGTTTGGGGCCGGTGGTCGGGCTGATTAACGGCGGCGCGCAGTTGCCAGCGCAACACAGTCAACCCTGGTTGAGCCTGGCGCCAGTGGCCGATGTCAAAGCCTCTTACAATGGGCTGCTGGTGCTGCTGTTCATGGGATTCTCTGCCGTATTGGCGGCGATGTTGATTCACCGATTTGCCTCTGGCCGGATCCGGCGCGGACCCGCCTGGGATTGTGGTTTCCCGGACGCTAATCCGGCAACCCAGTACACCGCCGGCAGTTTTGCCCAACCGATTCGCCGGGTGTTCGGCAGCGTGGTGTTCCAGGCCCGCGAGCAGGTGATGATGCCGCCGCCCGGTGATGGGCGAGCTGCGCACTTCGAGGCCAAGCTGCGCGACCCGGTCTGGGACTATGGCTATGCGCCAATCACCCAGGCGGTTATCACGATTTCGACCCGCGCGAACCATTTGCAATATCTGACGATTCGCCGTTATCTCAGTCTGGTGTTCGGCGCACTGGTGTTGCTACTGCTGGGGATGGTGTTATGGCGCTAATCGCTGATTATCTGGTCCAGGGCGGACAAATGCTGCTGATCCTGCTGTTGGCACCGCTGCTCACCGGCTGGGTGCGCGCGTTGAAAGCACGGTTGTTGCGCCGGCGCGGGCCGTCCCTTCTGCAACCTTACCGTGATTTGCTGAAGCTGCTGCGCAAAGAAGTCGTGCTGGCGGATTCCGCCTCCTGGCTGTTCCGAGTCGCGCCTTATCTAATTTTTGCCGCCATCTGGGTCGCGGCGGCGCTGGTGCCGACCTTCGCCAGCGGTTTGCCGTTCAGTTGGACCGCCGATTTGATCGCCATCGTTGCCCTGTTGGGAACGGCCCGGTTTTTCCTGGCGCTGGCCGGCCTGGATGTCGGAACCAGTTTCGGCGGCATCGGCGCCAGCCGCGAGATGATGATCGCCTCTTTGGCGGAACCAGCCATGTTGATGATGGTGTTCACCTTGTCCTTGCTGGCCGGCACGACAGAATTGTCGTCGGTGGCCCGGTTCATGCTCACCGCCAATGTCGGGCTGAGGGTGTCGCTGGCGCTGGCGCTGATGGCGTTGATGATCGTGGCGATTGCTGAAAACGCCCGTATTCCGGTGGACAATCCAGCGACCCATCTGGAATTGACCATGGTGCATGAGGCGATGGTGTTGGAATACTCCGGTCGCCATCTGGCGCTGATTGAACTGGCCGCTTCGCTCAAATTGCTGCTGTATCTGTCGCTGCTCGGCTGCATCTTCGCGCCCTGGGGCATGGCTACCGCCGGGGAAAGCTTAACGGCTTATCTGTTCGGCGTGGCGTCTTATCTGGTCAAGCTGGCGCTGGGCGGGTTTCTGCTGGCGCTGTTCGAGACCAGCATCGCCAAGATGCGGGTATTCCGCGTCGATCAATTTCTCAGCGCGGCGCTAATGCTCGGTCTGCTCGGCGCGCTGTTGCTGTTCGTTTCGCGGAGCCTGTGATGCACAGTCTGGAGTTTGACATCGCCCACTTTCTGGCGGGCAGCATGGTGGTCATCAGCCTGCTGCTGCTGTACCAAGACCGTCTGTACGCGCTGCTCAAGGTCTTTGCTCTGCATTCACTGACACTGGCGCTGGCGGTGGGCTGGCAGGCGTACATTCAGGAAGCCCACCATTTGTATGTCACCGCTGGGATCGCGCTGGTGTTCAAGGCGATTTTCATTCCGCTCGCCTTGCATCGCATTATTCGGCAACTTGGCATCCACCGCACTTTGGAAGTCGTCGGTGGCGTCGGTCGTGACATGCTGGCTGGCGCGGCGCTGGTGGCGCTGGCGATTCTGGTCATGTTGCCCGTAACCACGGGGGCTGATGCAGTAGCGCGGGAAGATCTGGCGTTTGCCCTGGCGGTGGTGTTGTTGGGACTGTTGCTGATGGTCAATCGCCAGAACGCGGTGAGCCTGGTGATTGGCTTCATGTCTCTGGAAAATGGCCTGGTGCTGGCGGCGGCCGGAGCGCAGGGGATGCCGCTGGCGGTGGAGATCAGCGTGGCGTTCTCGGTGCTGATCGCCTTGATCGTGATTGGCGTCTTCCTGTTCCGTATTCGCGAACGTTTCGACAGCGTGGATATGCAAACCATGGATGCCTTTCGCGGGGAGCGGCGGCGATGAGCGCTTTAGGCGGAATGGCGCTGACTGCGCTGCTGGCGGTTCCCGCCGGAGCAGCGCTGCTGTTGGTGGGATTATCCCATTACCGGTTGGGCGCATGGCTGAATGTCAGTGCGGCGTTGGTCAGCTTGTTGGCGTCCGTCATCTTGTTCGAGGCGCGGCCAGACGCGAATGTTTATCTGCGCGTCGATGATTTCAATGTCTATTTGATCTTTCTCAACAATCTGGTCAGTTTCACCACCAGCGTGTTCAGCGCCAGCTATATCGCCCATGAACTGGAAACCGGGCGACTGACGCCGAAGTATCTACGCTTTTACCACGCCATGTATCAGGCGTTGTTGTTCGCCATGAACCTGGCGCTGCTGGCCAATAACATCGGTTTGCTGTGGGTGGCGATTGAACTGGCGACGCTGGTCACGGTGCTGATGGTGGGTATTTACCGGACCCGCGAGGCGCTGGAAGCCGCCTGGAAGTATTTCATTCTCGGCAGTCTCGGCATTGCTTTAGCGCTGTTTGGCACCATCCTGGTGTACCTGGCGGCGCAACCGGCGATGGGTCAGGGACTACCGGCCATGGCCTGGGATCAGTTATTGACCCACGCTCACGCCTTTGATCCGGCCCTGCTTAATCTGGCGTTCATTTTCCTGCTGTTGGGTTACGGCACCAAGGCCGGTCTGGTTCCGCTGCACGCTTGGTTGCCCGATGCTCATGCCGAAGGCCCGACGCCGATTTCGGCGGTGCTATCGGGTTTGTTGCTGAACGTAGCCTTGTATGCAGTGCTGCGCTTCAAGATGCTGATGAATGCTAATCCATTCGCTTTAGCGCCGGGGCCGCTGATGGTGGGACTGGGGCTGTTGTCGCTGGTGTTCGCCGGGTTCATGTTCTATCGGCGCGGCGATATCAAACGGTTGTTTGCCTACTCGTCGATTGAGCACATGGGCATTATTACCTTCGCCTTTGGCATGGGCGGGCCATTGGCTAATTTTGCCGGACTGCTGCACATGACGATGCACAGCCTGACCAAGTCGGCGATTTTCTTTGCAGTGGGCCATATCTCACAGGTCAAGGAGACGCAACGGATTTCTACCATTCGCGGCTTGACCGCGACTCATCCGTTGTTAGGCTGGGGACTGGTTATCGGAGTGATCGCCATTGCCGGAATGCCGCCGTTTGGGGTGTTCATGAGCGAATTTCTGGTGGTTAGCTCCACCTTTTCCCGTGAACCGTGGCTGGCGTTGCCGCTGGTTCTTGGATTATTGCTGGGATTTGGCCTGTTGCTCTGGCGGCTGCATGAGATGGCGTTTGGCGAATCGAGGGGCGCGAATGCGCCGGGACCTGCGCCGATCACCGCATTGCCGATGATCACCCATCTGGCGCTGGTGCTGGTGGCCGGAATCTGGCTGCCGGGGCCGTTGGTGGACTGGTTCAGGCACGTTGCAGCGTTGTTGGGGTGAGGGCGCCATGATGAGTACACACTCTTTGCAGACGATTCTCGATGCCGGTCAACTCGTTGCTGCGCATCGTCCCTGGCCCCGAGTTGTGGTGACGGCTGAAATCTGGAAGACTTTGAGCGAAGGCTTGGCAAGCGGCGCATGGACGCTGTTGGGGCTGTGGGGTGAAGGGGGTGTGGCGCATCTAGCGGTGTATGAAGCTTCGATAAATCCCCCCCAACCCCCCTTTGTCAAAGGGGGAAGCAATTTGACCTCCCAACCCCCCTTTGTCAAAGGGGGGTGGCGCGAAGCGCCGGGGGGATTTTGCATCGCCAGCCTGCCCTGCCCGGAGGGACGCTTTCCCTCGGTCGGTCGCTTACACCCTCCGGCACAGCGCTTGGAACGGACGATTGCTGACCTGTTTGGCTTGCAACCGGTCGATGCTCCCGATCTGCGCCCGTGGTTGGATCATGGGCGTTGGCCAGTGCGCCATCCACTGGGCGCAGCCACTGCACCGGCTACGGCAATGCCGCCCTATCGGTTCCTGCCGGTGGAAGGCGAGAGCCTGCATCAAATTCCCGTGGGGCCGGTTCACGCCGGGATCATCGAACCCGGTCATTTCCGTTTTACCGCTAATGGCGAAGCGGTGGCGCGTTTGGAACAGCGGCTTGGTTATGTCCATAAGGGTATCGAGAGTTTGTTCAATGGCGCTTCGCTGGAACAGGCAGCGCGATTGATTGGGCGAGTTTCCGGTGATAGCACCGTGGCCTATGCGCTGGCTTTTGCCCGCGCTGCGGAAGCGGCAACCGAGACCGAGGTTCCCGTCCGCGCCCACTGGCTAAGAGCGCTGATGGCGGAATTGGAGCGATTGGCGAATCATTGCGGCGACATCGGCGCGATCTGCAATGACGCGGCGTTTGCCGTCATGCTGGCCTATTGCGCGGTGTTGCGTGAGCAGGTTTTACGCGCCAGCGCCGCCTGTTTCGGCCATCGCCTGATGATGGATCGCATCGTTCCCGGCGGTGTGGCCGCCGATCTGTCCACCGAAGGCATAGATGTTTTGCGCTCCCTGGTCGCGGAAATTCGCCGCCAGTTCCCGCCATTGATCGCGTTGTATGACAATACCGCCTCGATGCAAGACCGCACCGCCAACACCGGCTTTGTTAAACCGGCGCTGATCCGGCAATTCGGTTGTGGCGGTTATGTGGGACGAGCGGGAGGCCGTGCTTTCGATGCCCGGCGCACTCCCAGCTATCCGCCTTATGATGAGCTGGAATTCGAGACGCCGTTGCTGACGGACAGCGATGTCAATGCCCGAGTCTGGTTGCGAATTCGTGAAGTGGAGCAGAGTTTGACGTTAATCGAGCGGATTTTGCAGCAGTTGCCATCCGGGCCGGTGCGGATAGCGTTGAATGCTCTCGGTCAATCGTGCGAAGGCGTGGCGTTAGTCGAAGGTTTTCGCGGCGATATTCTCGTCTGGCTGCGGTTGAACGGCGATGGAACTGTGGCGCGCTGTCATCCCCGCGATCCGTCCTGGTTCCAGTGGCCGTTGCTGGAAGCGGCGATTGAAAACAATATTGTCGCCGATTTTCCACTGTGCAATAAATCGTTCAACGGTTCGTATTCGGGCCATGACCTCTAGGCTGCGCCGCCATGCGTAAGTTTTTATTGCAAAATCTCTGGCAGTCGCCGCTCACGATCCCGGCGCCGGCTCCTTCCGAACAGGCGCTGGCCGAATTGGGGACAAAAGTCGATCAGGCTGCCCGGCGGCGGTTGGGGCGCAGTCTGGCGATCCGCGAGGTCGATGCCGGTTCCTGCAACGGCTGTGAACTGGAAATTCATGCACTTAATAACGCTTTTTATGACCTGGAACGCTTTGGGTTCCACTTCGTCGCTTCGCCGCGCCATGCCGATGTGCTGCTGGTCACCGGACCCGTGACGGTAAATATGCGCGAGGCGCTGGAACGTACTTACATGGCGACGCCTGATCCGAAATGGGTCGTGGCAGTCGGTGATTGCGGATGGGACGGCGGCGTCTTTGCTGGGAGCTATGCTTGTGTCGGCGGGGTAACTGAGGTGATACCCGTGGATTTGCACATTGCCGGTTGTCCACCCACTCCCACGCAATTGTTGGAGGGATTGTTGGCGTTATTGCAGGAGCAGTGATCTTCTATAATCGGTAGAAGAACCTTGTACTGCTTTAAATTTCCCTGACAACTGAGGAGCAACCCCAATGCCTACTCCCGCTGACCGATTACGCGCTCTGCTGGCCCAACCTGGCCTGTTGCTCATGCCCGGTTGTCATGACGCCATTTCGGCCAGACTGATCGAAGAAGCCGGTTTTCCGCTGGCGTTCATGAGCGGTTTCGCCGTTTCCGCCGCGCGTCTTGGCTTGCCCGATACCGGTCTGATTTCCTACGGAGAAATGGTCGATCAGGGTCGCAATGTCTGTAGCGCCGTGTCCATCCCCATTATCGGCGACGGCGATACCGGCTTCGGTAATCCGCTCAACGTCAAACGCACCGTGCAAGGCTATGCGCAAGTTGGCTTCGCCTGCATCATGCTTGAAGACCAGGTCATGCCCAAGCGTTGCGGGCACACCCAGGGAAAAGCCGTGGTGACCCGTGAAGAGGCTCTAATACGTCTACAAGCCGCGGTGGACGCCCGTAATGAAGGTAGCGATATCCTGATCATGGCGCGCACGGATGCCCGGGCTACTGACGATTTGGATGAAGCCATTGAGCGTTGCCGCGCTTTTGCCGGGATCGGCGCTGACATCACGTTCCTGGAGGCACCGGAAAGCGAGGCGGAAATGCGCCGTTATTGCAACGAGGTTCCCGGTCCGAAAATGGCCAATCTGATCGAGTTTGGCAAGACGCCGGTTTTGCCGCCTGCGCAACTCGAAACGATGGGCTACCGGATTGCCGTCTATCCATTGACCTTGCTGAATGTGTCGATCAAGGCTATGCGCACAGCGTTAGCGCAGATTCAGCAGGGTCAATCGCCGGAGGCGCTGGATTTTGAAGCGCTACAAGCAGCGGTGGGCTTTCCGGAATACTACGCCGGTGAAACCCGCTATCGTTGCGGCCGTTGACATCGGCGCAGAGGGAAGAAACTACTTGGGCTTGAAGGAATCCAGGCTACCATCCTTGAAAGACAGCACCGCGCTTGGATAAAACCAGTATTCAATTTTCCGCCCCTCGGAATCCAGACGCCCTTTTTTATAGATGGGTTTTCCATATTTCAAGAGAATAGCTTCGGCTGATTCGCCGACATCCAGCTCCGCTGTCATATTGGGTTCTGTGAATTTCTGATCATCTGCCATATAGCTGGTTGTGCAACCCAGCGAGATAGCGGCCAAAAAACCGATCGCCAAGAGTCCAGACATTCTCATTGGCAAAACTCCCTATCGTGATAACGGACTGATGTAAATCTTTACAATCCACTGAAAAACTTGGCGCGCCCGACGAGACTCGAACTCATGACCTTCGGCTCCGGAGGCCGACGCTCTATCCAACTGAGCTACGGGCGCGTTGGAAATAAGTAATTAAGAATACCTGTGATGACCGGTTTTCGTCCAGTGGTTTGGCCATAATTTTTATCCAGCGATACCGGCGGTATCCAACAAAATCCTATTTATTACCCGATTTCCAGATCAAGCCAAATGACGTTATCATTGGCAGGTCTGGCCTTGCCCAAACTACAAGATAACAAGCCCAAATCAAAACCTTCCTACCCAAAGTGCTTACGCAAGGACTGGCGCCCGGCGACGGGGAGCCATCGATACCGAGTCTGTTGCGACGCATTCGGGGATGTGCAGGTTACAAATGCGTTCAGTGAGGTATGAGTGTGAACCCGCAAGTCGATAATTCCGTTGTGACCACGACCGTCACTTTAATCTCAGCATTAATATTGCTAGCAGCCGTTCTGTTCATGGGCGCCTCTCTCATTGGTGTCATTGATAACGTCCCACCTGACGATGGTTCGCGGAAACAGGCAGCTATCCTTGAACGTATCAAGCCCGTTAGCCAGGTTTCCTTTGAAACGCCCAAACCGGCAGTCGCCGTGAAATTGTCTGGAAAGGAGGTGTATAATAAGGTCTGCGCGGCCTGCCATGCCGCAGGCACGCTGGGCGCGCCGAAAGTTGGCGACAAGGCTGCCTGGGAACCGCGTTTTGCACAGGGTATAGACACGTTGGTGAACCATGCGGTTAACGGTATCCGCGCTATGCCGGCTAAGGGTGGCGATCCTTCGCTGACCGAGGCGAATCTCCATGATTCGATTGTTTATATGCTGGGCGAATCCGGTATCAAAGCCGAAGCAGCGCCTGCAGAAGCGGCTCCAGCTCCGGCCCCGGTAGAAGCCAAGTAATCCTGGAAAATCACCGATATTGTTCCGATAAAGGGCCATCCTCGGCGGATGGCCCTTTTTCATTTTAATTTAACGACACCGCTATGCGTCCCGATCTCCGTTATACCGAAAAACCCCATCATGAACGCCGCGACGGGGCTAATCTCCGGGCGCTATTACCCTATCTCTGGGAATATCGTGGACGGGTGTTGCTGGCTCTCGGTTGTCTGGTGCTGGCCAAGGTCGCCAATATCGGGGTGCCTTTGGTGCTCAAACAGATTGTCGATCACCTGGACGCCACGCAACAGGCTGCGATGACCCTGCCAGCCATCTTGTTGCTGGCTTATGGGGTATTGAAACTAGGCAACGCGCTGTTCAGCGAGTTACGCGATGTACTGTTCGCCCGGGTGCGCTATCGGGCTATGCGCCGCTTGACCGTGCGCACCCTGGCCCATCTGCATGATCTATCGCTGCGCTTCCACGTGGAGCGCAAAACGGGCGCGATTAGCCGCGATCTGGAACGAGGCGCGCGCAGTTTAAGCACCCTGCTGAATTACCTGGCTTTCAGTATCCTGCCGGTGCTGGTGGAATTTCTGCTGGCAGCGGCGCTGTTGCTGGGCCGTTATCCACCGGTGTTCACCCTGATCGTATTTGGCAGCGTTGCTTTTTATGTAACGTTCACTCTGGCGATCACCAACTGGCGCATGGAGCACCGCCATTTGATGAACCGCCTGGAATCGCAAGCCAATAATGAAGCTCTCGATAGCCTGATCAATTATGAAACGGTCAAATATTTTGGCAATGAAGACTGGGAATTACGCCGCTGCGATGCGACGCTTGCCGATTGGGAGAATAGCGCAGTATTGAGCCAGACCTCGATGTCAGCGTTGAACTTCGGGCAGGGCGCGATCATTGCGGTCGGGGTGACGCTGATCCTGTTCGTCGCCGCCAGTCAGGTAGCCACCGGACAGTTGACGCTAGGCGATCTGGTATTGGTCAACGCCTTGTTGCTGCAATTGTTCATCCCGCTGAATTTTCTCGGCATCGTTTATCGGCAGATCAAATATGCGCTGGCGGATATGGACGATCTGATCCGTTTGTTTGAACGCGCTCCGGAAATCTGCAACACCCCCAACGCCCGCGAATTGCAAGTCATGCAGGGTGAACTGCGTTTTGAGAAGGTGAGTTTCGGTTATCAATCCGACCGGCAAATTCTGTTCGACGTTAGCTTTACTGTGCCGTCGGGCCGCAAACTGGCGGTGGTCGGGGCTAGTGGGGCAGGGAAATCAACCTTGGCGCGATTGCTGTTCCGGTTTTACGATGTGACTGACGGACGTATCCTGATAGATGGCCAGGACATTAGCGCGGTGACACAGCAAAGTTTGCGAGCCGCCATCGGTATCGTTCCACAGGATACCGTGCTGTTCAACGACACTTTGTACTACAACCTGGCCTATGCCCGGCCCGATGCCAGCCGCGAAGAAATTGTCGCCGCTGCTCGCATGGCGCAATTACATGAGTTCATCGCCGCGCTGCCGGCGGGTTACGACACGGTAGTGGGAGAACGGGGTTTAAAGTTATCGGGGGGTGAGAAACAGCGGGTGGCGATTGCCCGGGCGATCCTGAAACGGCCGCGTATTCTGATTTTCGACGAAGCCACCTCGGCGCTCGACAGCAAGTCTGAGCAGGCTATTTTGCAGGCGTTGCGCGCGGTGGCCACCGATCACACCACGCTGGTGATCGCGCACCGGCTGTCGACCATTGTCGATGCGGATCAGATTCTGGTTTTGGAGCATGGCCAGGTGCGAGAACAGGGTACGCACCGGGAGTTGCTGCAACAGGATGGGATATATGCGCAAATGTGGGCCTTACAGCAACAGGAGCAGGCGGCGCGGGAAGAGGAGCGGTTGCTAGGATTGGATTAGGAAAAGATTGCGGGTCAAAAAATCCTTCAAACGTCCAACATCGCCGCCTTCAACACCCCCGGCTCGACCTGTACCGGCACGACATCGACGCTATCGATCCGGGCGCAATAATCCAGATCGTCGCCACAACCCAGCGCGGCCAGGCCGCGCCCGTGGTGCGCGTAGCGCAATAGTTTCGGCAGGCGATCCTCCCACTGCTCGAACAGCGCCATGGCGGCAATGGATTCATCATCCCCCGCGCAGTCGCTGTCGCGTTCGACGCTAAGCGCACAGGCGATAGCCCCTGCGCAGATTGTATCTTCCAGAGAGAATCCACCGCGCCAGCCGGCGGCGACGATCCATACGGTATGCGGCTGGTGTTCCAGCAGATAGCGCACCACCGCCGCCCGGTTCGTCAGCGATGCTGTCAGCAAAATCGGAACCTGACGCACACGCTCCAGGGCGCGAGTCCCATTGGTGGTGCTCATGAATAATCGCTTGCCGCCGACCCGTTCCGGCGTACATTCAGCCGGTGAGTTGCCCAAGTCAAAATCCTCCAGCTTTTCGCCGCCGCGCTCCCCCGCCAACAAGCGCTGTCCAGCCGGCCAGTGTTTGCTAACCCGGAACAGTTCATCAATGTCATCAAAGACCTGAATCGCTTCTGCGCCGGATTCCAGCGCTGTAGCCATGGTGGTCGTGGCGCGCAGCACGTCAATGACGATCGCACAGGCTGGCATATCGAGCTGGAGGCCACCCTTACGGGCTTTTTTGCTCAAATCGGGGACCTGGTCGGGGGTATGATAAACAAAGATTTCCATGGCGACAGTTCTTATGGGTGGTTGGCTTTATGGTCGAATCAGCTGAGTATCCACTACTTCCATAAGGTTAATCTACGCCAGCGTAAATCGCCATGCATCCGCTGCAAGTGTTGGCTAAACGACGGCCTTTCTTGCAAACAGACGGACATCGGGCAGTTGTGGAAAGATTGTATGGGGTCTTTTAGTTGCTGAATCCTCCGTTGTCCCTTGGGAGAAAAGGAGAAAATTTGTGGGGAGCCAGTTCACAGCAAAAGCTGCTCCAATCGCCGCGTCTCACTGGCGATTAACTCGCGATGGGCAAAGTTCCGCGCTACCGCCGCCAGGGGGCTGTATTGCAGCGTCAGCGCTTGCTCGGCCGTCTGGCGAGCTTCAAGCCATTGACCCACCCCCAACAGAGTCACCGCCTGTTTTTCCAGACCGGCGGCTTCGGTTTCGATCGCCAGCAACGGCCCCAGATCAGCGCCACAACGATAGCAAATCGGTTCTTCCTTGAATCGGGCGCGACAGACCGGGCAACGCTCCATAATGCTAAGACTCCAGATAGAACAGAATTTCGGATAGCGCCGAGGTCGGTTCCTTCAACGCATCGAGATTATTGCTGCTCAAGGCGTCCTTGATCGCTTCAATCAGGTTGATTATTTCCTCACGATCATCCTCGGCGGCTTTATCTAGCAACCGCTCCGCTTTTTCCACCAGCGCCCGCGCCTGCACCATGCGCTGATGCTCGCTGACGTCCTCCGTTTTGCCCGCAATCTGCTCCTCGCCGCCGAACAGTCGACTGATTCGTTGCCGCGCCGTTTGCAACTCGCCTTCCTCGTAACGGGTTAGCACGTTATCAATGCGGATCGATTTCTCCAGCCCAGTGTTCTTTTCCCGGGCAGTCACGTTCATGATGCCATTCAGATCGAGCGCGAATTGAATAACGATCGGGTTATTCGCCGGCGCCTTGCTCAGGTTTTCCACCATGAACTCGCCGATCAGAATGTTATTCAATGCATCAGGATCCTCGCCCTGGTAAACATCCACTTGCACTTGTTTCTGGTGGTCGACCACGGTATAGAATACATCGCTCTTGGTCACCGGGATCGGGGTATTCTTATGAATGATCGGCACATATTTGTAGGGGTAGATGACGCCATCCTGCTCGCTCAGGGCGCTGGTGCCAAAGGTGTAAGGGGTAATGTCCACCAGCACCGCCGAAACGTCTTCACCAGCTAGCATTCCGGCCTGAATCGCCGCGCCGGTAGCCACGCACAAGTCTGGATTGACCTCGGCGCGCACCGTGAGATTCAGATCCGCTTCCAGCCGTTCGGTAATGACCGGGGTGCGAGTCGCGCCGCCGACCAGCAACACTTCGTCAATATCGGACACGGTGAGATTAGCGCCCTTGAGCGCGATATGCACCGCTTCCAGGGTCTCGTCGATGTAGCCGGCGATCATCGCCTCGTAATCATAACGCGCCAGTTCCGTGGACAGGTTGACCGGCATGCCGCCCTTGTCCAGCAGGTACTCTTCCTCAATCCGCACGTAAGGCTGATCGGACAGGGCGATTTTGGCGTTTTCCGCCGCGCGGGTAATGCGGGCCATGGCCTTGCGCGAAGTCATCGGATCGGCGCCGTGATTTTTCAAATGTTCAACCAGGTGGGTCACGATCTTGGCGTCGAAATCGTCGCCGCCCAATTGGTTATTGCCATGACTGGCCAACACCTCGACCACGTTTTCCTCGATGCTAACCACCGAGACATCGAAAGTGCCGCCGCCGAGGTCATAGACCAGCACCTTTTTGTGATCCTGGTGGTTGGCTTCATAGGAGAGGGCGGCAGCGGTCGGTTCGTTGATGATCCGCATCACTTCCAGGCCGGCGATTTCGCCGGCTTCGCGGGTTGCCTGGCGCTGCGCGTCGGAGAAGTAGGCGGGAACCGTGATCACCGCTTTATGCACCGGCTCGCCAAGGTGTTTCTCGGCGACCGTTTTCAACTGCCGCAGAATGATCGCGGAAATTTCCTGGGGAGTGTAGGTCGCATCGCCCAGCTCTACCCGGTCAGCGCCGCCCATCTTGCGCTTGATGGACTTGATAGTGCGCTCTGGATACAGCACGTACTGGTTCTTGGCCGGTTCGCCAACCAGGATGGAGCCGTCGTCGGCCAGACCGACGAAGGAAGGGAGGATCGGATGGTCGGGGGTGATGTCGATGACGGTGACGCGACCGTTTTCCACCACCGCGACTTCAGAGTTGGTGGTGCCCAGGTCGATACCAATGATTTTTTCAGTCATGGAATTGATTACTCGGGTTTTAATAGAGAAGTCATGTTAAGGCCTGGTAGCGGGCGGTTCTGGCGGTGGGTTTGCCTTTGGCGGTTTATGCTCTTCCACCGGCGCGGAATCAGCCGCCGGTTCTAGTCGACGATTCACCTTGACTTCCGCCAATCGCAGCAGTTCGCCTTGCCAGAGATAGCCCTTGCGCAGTTCTTCGGTGACGATGCCGTTAGCCAGGTCGCTGCGTTGATCCAACTCGGCGGCGCGCATGGTGTGGGGATCGAGCGGGTTGCCCTCGGCTTCCAGAGCCACCACCTGTTGCGCATTCAGAATTTGATCCAGCCGGCGCAGACTGATGTCCTGGCCCTGGGCAATCGCCTCCAGAAAATTACGTTCCCGACGCCGTCGTCCCAGCAACCGCACCATCAGCGTGGGGTGGTAGTTCTGCAAAACGCGCAGCCCGGCTTCCAGACGGTCGCGCAGTTCCAACAATTCAAGTAAAACAGGTTTCAGCGCCGCCCGTTGCTGTTCAGGGATCGCATCCCGGGCGCGCTCCAGTTCATCGCTCAGTTGATTTTGGCTGATTTGCAGGGTTTCAAACACCGCCCGGAATTCATCAAGAGCGGTTTTGACCTGGCGCGATTCTAGCCGGACTTCGTTTTTCAACGCGACCAATTCGGCGAACAGCGAGTAGAGATCAGTGCGCCGCCTTTCTTGAACCGCACTTTTTTCCTGACCTGTTTCAGCAGGGACCGCTTCGGGTTCTTCGTTCAGATAGGCGCGGAAGCGGTCCAGCAGGCGTTCAGTGGTTTCAGTGTCCATAGTGCCTTTTATTTCTGACCGGTCAAGCGGTTGTTAAGCCATTGCCGTAGTTGTTGTTCAGTCGGGCGACGGCGCACGCCGATTTGCAGGGCGGACGCCACCAGGCGGGCTGGGTCGGGCGTTTCATGCTCGAACAGGCGATAGCTTAACCGATCCCGGCGGGTTTTAATGGCCTCGTAAGCCGCGCGGATGGCCTGGAAGCGTTCGGGAGAGCGCTCCGGCGGATGTTCGCGCACCTTTTGCAAGTAGGCTTTTTTGATGGCGGCGTCATCGGCGGTTTCTGCGACGCCCAGTATGTTGAAAGGATTTGACAGGCTCATGGCTGCTTATTTTCGGCGTCTTCCGGGGCGGCTGCGACCGCGCCGAGGCGGCGGGAAATCATCATCATCATCATCATCATCATCGTCATCCTCCTCATCGCTGTCGAGAATCTCTTGGAGCCGACTGTCGCCGAGAATTAGCGCCTTCATCAGCGCCCGTTGTACTTCAGGCGGGAAATCGTCGTCCTCTGGCAGGCCATCCAGCATCCTCTCCAGCATCGGGCCTCTGAGCATGGGCGGTAATCGTTCCAACTCCCGGCGGATTTCCTCCATTTCCGCCCGCATGTTGGGAGGCAAAACAGGAATCGGCAAGCTTCGCGGGCCGCCGCCTGACCGGCGGAAGGGTATCGGCGGCCCCCCCTGACTGAGGAACCGTTTGATCCGCATCGCGCTGCGCTGGTCGTCCGTCTCATCGGCAGTCTCCAGAGCGGTCTCCAATCGGTCGTAGTCGCGGTCTCTGATCTCTTCCGCGTCGCCTTCAGCGCGACCGTAAATTTGATAATAGATGAACAGCGGTCGTCCAGGATGTTGTTCAAGCGCCTGGGTAGCCGCGTATTCCAGCAATTCATAGTGCGGCGCTTCGTGCAGACATTCGCAAATCGAAATCCAGTCATCCTGATGGCTGATTTCCCGGAGGGCCTTCTTCAGCGGCTTTTCCAGGTCTTCCAGCAGCGAGCCGATGTCCGCGAAACTTTCCTCCCGATAGGTGTTGACCCACTGGATCAAGGTCATCAGCTCAGCGCGGTGGACCGTGAATTTTCGTGGGTCACCCAGTCCCAGATCACGTTGAAAGGTAACCGGTTCGAGTTTGAGGCGATAGGCTTCTACCGCCAACCGCAGCCAGCCCAGCACGGGACTGCCAGCCAGGCGCAGACCTTCCTGGAACCATTTTTGCATCAGTTCGCGCTGACGCTGTTTGAAGGCCAGCAACCCCCGGTTGATTTCAATGATGCCGCTGCGGGCGTTCTCGCGCTCCCATTGACCGGCGCTGTTCAGTTCCTTTTCCGCTAGGGGATATTTACCCGCCAGCATCTGCTTGCGCGCGTGTGCGAGATGCGAGTTGATGAGGACCGTGCGAGCCTTGGTGTTGATCGGGTCCAGCTCCAGCACCCGCACTGCGAAGCCGGCGGCTTTCTTGTAGGCTTTGCGCGCCGTAGCCGTCGCGACCGCCGCCATCAGCACCTGTGGATCTTCAGGGAATTGTTTGACTGCGCGCTCTACCCATTGGTGGTATTCCTTCTCATAGTGGCCGTCCTTGTAGAACGCGATCAGCTTCAGATAGGTCTCACGGTCTTCGGAATCAAATTCCAGACTTTTCTCCAGATAATGGGCGGGTTCCGGGTCCTGTCCCCAGCCAAAATCGCCGTGTTTCGCCAACTCCGCCATGTGCCGTAGAATGAGCGCCGCCATCAGCCGATGATCGAGGTTGTGGCGTTCCTTGATCAGTTCATCGACGCACGCTTGCCAGTGGCGCAAGGCGCGATGATCTTGATGTTCCCGCTCGGCGTACAGCGCTTGCAGGCGCTGAGCTTCAAAGGCCGGCAACGGCCCAAAGCGCTGCGTATAAATCGGTTGCCCACGAGGATAGACGGACAGCAGGGCCAGACAGGCGCGGCGGGCTTGTTCCTGATCCAGAACCGTCAAGTTAGAAATAATGAATCCGAACAGTGCCTTGTCGTCAGGAGGCGTGCCGAGCTTCGCCCAATCCTTGAGCAGTTTGAGTTGTCGCGCATCCAGACCCAACAGGTGGGCGGCCAGTTCACGCTGAGCAGCGTCCAGCGCCATCAATTCCGGAGCCGGTTCCGGGGCCGCGCAAGCGCGGATGATCTCGGCAAGACCGTGGTAGGGAGAGGTCGTGGCGATGCGTTCGACCAGCTTAGCGGCCTCGACCGGATCGGTGTCCAGCTTCAGTAGAGCGGACAGCGCTTGGCGCAAATCCCGGTAGGGCGAACGGATCGGGATGTTTTGCAAATGCTCGCGCACCGCGCTTTCCGACTCGCCTTTTCCGTAGGCGCGCAAGGCCGCTTGCGCCGTGGCGAGTTGCCGCCGTAACGGGGTTTCCTGAGGCAGTAACTGCAGGATGTCTTTCTGGCCCGCCAGCGCCAGCGCCGCTAACTGCGTTTCCAGCTCGCCTGCGCCGGCCAGTGCGCTCGTATACTGATACTGAGCGTAGACGCGCATGGCTTTGGCATACTGGTTGGACTGGAGCAGCCATTCCACGCACCCCTCCGGATGTGGGGCTTGGCCACAGATCGTCGGGATGTTTTCCCACAGCACCGCCGCTTCCCGATACATGGCCTTGTGCGCCAGTTGCCGGGCGCGCTCCAGATAGGCGGTGGCCAGCGATTCGCGCCAGCCGGCCTCGGGTTGCGGTTCGCGTTTCAGCAGCAGCTTGTAGACGTCGATAGCATCTTTATAGTTATGAGCAGACAACAAATCTTGGCCGCGAGCGATCAACTCGGGGGTAGGTAGCGCATCGAGGCGTGGCGATGAAGACGATTTACGCATGCGGTTGAACCTTTGGAACTTTGGGAAGCAGCGACCTGTGCATGTCCGGTTAAAGCCTTCAAACGGTCGTAATGGCCAGATCCTGGTGTTGCATCAGCGTTCGCCCATCGCTAAGCACGGCGCAACGCGCCTGTTCCGGTCGCAAATAAGCGGTCGCCACTTGTTGCAGGTCGTCCAGGGTGACGGCCAGCACCCGTTGCCGATACGCGCGGCGCTGTTCGGGAGTGCGGCCAAATAATCCGCCGAAGAAGGCAGTAATGGCTTCGCCCGCTGGGGAACCGGGTTTGTCAATCGCGGCGATGACGCCGAGGATGGCTTCCTCCAGGGTTTGGGCGGAATGTGGATGCGTATGCAGCCAGTCCAGCGCCCGGTCGAAATCCATCAGGGTTTCCGCCAGCCGGGGATCGCGGTAGGAATAGAAGCGGAATGCGCCGCTGTCGGGATGGTAACCAGCGCCGCCGCCGTAAGCGCCGCCCTGCTCGCGGATCGCCCGATGTAGGTAACCATTGCGCAGGAAGTCGCCCAGCACCTGCAATGCCGGGGCATCGGGGTGATTGGGGGGGACGGTCGGGTAAGCCTTGGCGCAAAAGTTGACCTGGGTGTTGACGCTGAAGCCTTGCCGAGCCGACGATGCGTCCGGGGCGGCCAGGGTAAAGGGTTCGATTGGGGTGATGACGCTATCCGGCCAATGAGTTGCCAGCGCGGCGGCGATGTCCTCCTGCCGTTCTGCTTCGCTGACGACTAGCAATTGTCGGGGCGCGTTTTGCAGCCGGTCGCGCAACCGCTCCAGGCGGGCGGCAAAAGCGGCTAGCGCCTCGGGGTCATCCAGTGCATCATCGAGCGTCTTGAGGTCTTTCAAACCGCGTAAGCCTTCCCAACGATGGCTGAGTGCTGCGACTGGACTGAGATCGGCGCTGGCGGCGGTGAGCGCCAGAACATGACCGTGGTCGGTGATCGCTTCCTCGCGGTGGGCGCGCATCTGCGCTACCAACTCCCGCAAGCGAGGCAACTCGTCGAAGCGGGGGCGGGTCAGAGTTTCCCACAACAGTTCGGACAAGGCAGCCTGATTGCGGGCCAGCGCCTTACCGGCTAAAACCAGGACGCCTTTGACCTGATGCACATCGTCGACGCCGCCGCGCACTGTGGCGCGGGCGCTGATGCCGCCGGTGACCGCCGCTTGGCGGGCCTGGGTCGCGCGATAATCACGCCCGGCGCTGCCGACTTCGCTTAAACAGGCGCAGAACAGCGGCAGCAGATCCACTTCATCTGGTTGCAGCGCGGGCAGATCGAGAACGGCTTGCAGGTAAACCATGCCATTGGTGCCTTGGGCATACCAGGTCGCAGGCAGCTTGCCGACCGGTCGGGCGACGCCCTCGGCGATCTTCAATTCCGGCGGCACGTCATGCAGGGTGACCTTGGGCAAGAGTTCCGGGTCATCCTGATGCTGTTGGCGTTCAGCGAGGATGCGCGCCTGTTCGGCAATCCGGGCCTGGTCGCCTCCGGTCAGCGCCGCACGGATTGTTGCCAGCCGTTCCCGTTCCGCTGCTGCCTGTTGGACGCTCAATTCGGCGTCCGGGGCCATAGTCAACCGCACCCGGTGAAGATTGTTCAGCAGCAGTTCCCGGACCAGACGTGGAACGAAGTCAGCATCACGGCTTTCCACCTGCAATTGCGCCAGCAGGGGATCACTGTCCAGCGCCGGCAAGGGATCAGCGCCGTGAATAGCCGGGGTCAGGACTTCCATCAACAGGCGCAAACCGTAGGGAAAGCCGTCGCCGGTGATTTCCCGTTCGCTTAATTCGAGTTGATGCAGAGCGGCGTCGATCGCCTCTTGCGGCGCGCCTTCGGCGGCGACCTGCTGCAACACCTTCAGCACTAATTCTTCGACCGCTTCCGCGTGTTCCGGGTTGGAGCCTTCCAGACCACAAACAAAGGTGGCCTCGCGGGTGGACGTGTCGAAACCGCACAGGGGGGAGGGTGCAGCGCCCAGGTCGGAAGTTTCTAACGCATTGCGCAGTGGCGAACTGCTGTTATCCAAAAGAATATCGCTGAGTAACCGCGCCCGCAGCGTCGCCAGGGGGTCAGTAATCGGGCCGAGCAGCCAGCCCAGGACGATATGGGTCTGGTCCTGCAGATCGGCAACGCTGTCCAGAGGATAGTGGATGAGATCGGCGATGGGCGCAGGACGACGACGTTCGTCAGGAATGGCCAGGTTTAGCGTGAGCGGCTGGAAACGATCAAGGACCCGCGTGGCGAAATGTGCCTGATGTTCATCAGCCGGAATGTCGCCGTAGGTGAGAAACAGCGCGTTTGAGGGATGATAATGCCGGGCATGGAACGCCTTGAGTTGCTCGTGAGTCAAGCTGGGAATCGCCTCAGGGTCACCGCCGCTGTTATAGTGATACGTCGTCGTCGGAAACAGCCGATGTTGTAGTTCTTGACCCAGGCGCTGCACCGGAGAACTGAACGCCCCTTTCATTTCGTTGAACACCACGCCCTTGAATAATAATTCCGACTCTGGGTTGTCGGACTGGGCGAACTCCAGCCGGTGGCCTTCCTGGGCGAAATCGCGCTCGTCGAGCAGCGGGAAGAAAGCGGCGTCCAGATAGACATCCAGCAGGTTATTGAAGTCCTTTTTATTCTGACTGGCAAACGGGTAGGCGGTCCAGTCGCTGCTGGTAAAGGCGTTCATGAAGGTATTGAGCGACCGGCGGATCATCATGAAGAAGGGATCGCGCACCGGATAGCGCTGGCTGCCGCAGAGCGCCGTGTGTTCAAGAATATGCGCGACGCCGGTGGAGTCCTGGGGTACGGTCAGGAAGGCGACCATGAAGGCGTTATGCGGATCGTCGGCGGCAAGATGAAGATGCCGGGCGCCGGTGGCCGTGTGGCGATATTCCTGGAATTCCAGTCGCAGGGCGGGAACGGAATGGCTGCGCAGGTGCTGAAAGGCTGGATGAGTCATAGGATGAGTCATAGTCTGGGAATCGTGTGCGAATGCTAAGGAGCGGATTAAAACTTCATCGGCGGCAAACTGCCTGGCGGTAACCGGCCCTGCAAGCCGCGCATCATCTTCATCATGCCGCCGCCTTTCATCTTCTTCATCATCTTTTGCGCCTGGCTGAATTGCTTGAGCAGACGATTCACATCCTGAATCTGGGTTCCCGAACCGGCTGCGATCCGGCGTTTGCGCGAGCCTTTGATAATATCCGGGAAGCGGCGCTCCCCCGGCGTCATGGAATTAATGATGGCAATTAAGCGCTTGACCTCTTTATCAGTCGCCTGCTCCTTGAGCGCGGACGGCGCGGCGTTGAACCCCGGCATTTTCTCCAGCAACCCGGCAATGCCGCCCATGCCCATCATTTGCTCCATTTGTTCACGAAAATCCTCCAGATCAAAACCTTTGCCTTTTTGAACTTTCTGAGCCAGTTTGAGCGCTTTCTCCTTGTCGACCTTGCGCTCCATTTCCTCCACTAGGCTCAGGACATCGCCCATGCCAAGAATCCGGGAAGCCACCCGGTCGGGGAAAAATGGCTCCAGCGCAGCGGTCTTTTCGCCCACGCCCAGAAATTTGATCGGTTGGCCGGTAATCTGGCGGATCGACAACGCCGCGCCGCCACGCGCATCACCGTCAGTTTTGGTCAACACCACCCCGGTCAACGGTAGCGCGGCGTTGAAGGCCTGAGCCGTGTTAGCAGCGTCCTGACCGGTCATGCTGTCGACCACGAACAAAGTTTCAATTGGCTCCAGCACAACATGCAGCCGCTGGATTTCCGCCATCATTTGCTCATCGACATGCAGACGACCTGCAGTATCAACAATCAACGCATCCATCCCGTGCAAGCGAGCATGCTCCAGAGCCTGGCGGGCAATGGCTTCAGGTTCTTGCCCTGGATCGCTGGGGAAGAATTCAGCGCCGACCTCGCTGGCCAGCTTGCGCAACTGTTCGATGGCCGCCGGTCGATACACGTCGCAGCTGACCACCATCGCCTTCTTGCGCTGATGCTCCTTAATCCAGCGGGCCAGCTTGGCGACGCTGGTGGTCTTGCCTGAGCCTTGCAGACCGGCCATGAGCACTACCGCCGGCGGTTGCGTTCGCAGATTCAATTCAGCATTGGCCTCGCCCATCGTGCGGATCAGTTCTTCATGAACGATCTTGATCAACACTTGGCCAGGGGTCAGGCTGAGCAGCACCTCCCCGCCAACAGCCCGTTCGCGCACCCGATTGATGAATTCGCGCACGACGGGTAACGCCACGTCGGCCTCCAGGAGCGCCATGCGAACTTCGCGCAAGGCGTCCTTGATATTGTCCTCGGTCAGGCGGCCCTGGCCACGCAGGTTCTTAATGGTGCGGAGCAGTCGTTCGCTGAGATTTTCAAACATGCGGAATTGACCTTTAATGCGCTTTGAATCAGATGGACTATATTACCGGTCGCTGTGAATTGAGCAAGATTGGATATCTTGGCCTTCTTGCAGCGGCCAGTTGCAAGCGCCCTCGACGACCTTCACTCCAGCGCCGCGCCGGCAGGCCCGCTCACTCAATGTCCGCCGCCACGCCCGCGCGCCCGGTACGCCATGAAACAGTCCCAAAGTATGCCGGGTTATGCAGTGCAATGGCGTTCCCTGCCGCAGCTGTCTCTCTATATAAGGAAGCAGCGCTTCAATGATCTGATGACGACTCGGCGGCGGCGCATCCGAACCGAAAAACCGCGCATCTACCCCGGCCAGCCAATACGGGTTCTCATAAGCCGCTCGCCCGATCATCACCCCATCGACTTGCCGCAACTGTTCCGCAATCTGATCCAGGGTCCTCAATCCTCCATTTAACACGATCGTCAGTCCGGGAAAATCCTGTTTCAGGCGATGCACAACCCCATAACGCAGGGGCGGAATTTCCCGGTTTTCCCTGGGACTTAAACCCTGTAGCCAAGCCTTGCGCGCATGAATGATAAAGACCTGACAACCGCCTGTCGCTATCTGACCGACAAAATCCGCCAACTCCTCATAGGAGTCTCGTCTGTCAATACCGATCCGGGTCTTCACTGTGATAGGTAGCTCCACTGCCGCCCGCATCGCCGCGACGCACTCCGTGACCAAAGCCGGCTCTGCCATCAGACAGGCGCCAAATCGGCCGGATTGCACCCGGTCGCTAGGACAGCCGACATTCAGATTAACTTCATCGTAACCCCAATCCGCTGCAATCCTTGCGCACTGCGCCAATTCATCGGGATCGCTGCCGCCCAATTGCAGGGCCAAGGGATGTTCAGCCGGGTCATAAGCCAGTATACGTTGCCGATCGCCGTGCAACACCGCACCGGTCGTCGTCATCTCGGTGTAAAGCACTATCCGACGGCTGAGCAGCCGCAAAAAAAACCGACAATGTCGATCCGTCCAATCGAGCATAGGGGCAATCGAGATCAGACGGTTTAACATGATTTCTGCCCGGACTGCTCACGCAACGCCTCAACGGCTTCCCGGATCAATGCCGGCCCTCGATAAATTAGACCCGTATAAATCTGTACCAGACGGGCGCCCGCCGCAATCTTGGCCGCTGCATCGGCCCCGCTCAGAATGCCGCCAGCAGCAATGATTGGCAGCTCGCCGCCGAGAATGTTCGCTAATTGCCGGACGACTTCGGTAGAGCGCGCCATCAAAGGCGCACCGCTCAGACCACCCGTTTCCTCGGAGTCAGGTAGGTGCTCGACTCCAACGCGGGAAAAAGTCGTATTAGTGGCAATCACCGCATCCATTCGATGACGGAGCAACGCCTGCCCTACGGTGGCCAAGTCTACATCGGCCAGATCCGGCGCAATTTTTATCGCCAAGGGGACATAACGACCATAGCGATCCGCCAGGCGCTGCTGTTCCGCTTTCAAAGCGGCCAACAACCGGTTAAGCGCCGCGCCATACTGCAGATCGCGCAAGCCGGGGGTATTGGGTGAAGAAATGTTGACGGCGACGTAACTGGCCCAGGAATAGACCTTGCGCAGACCGATCAAATAATCCTCGGTTGCCTGTTCAACAGGCGTATCGGCATTCTTGCCAATGTTGATTCCCAGCACGCCCTTGAAATGGGTCCGCTGCGCCTGTTCCACTAAATAATCAACGCCCCGGTTATTGAAACCCATGCGGTTGATCAATGCTTGGGCCTTTGGCAACCGGAACATGCGAGGTTTCGGGTTGCCGGGCTGCGGACGAGGCGTCACGGTTCCGATCTCAATAAAGCCGAAGCCCAGCGCTTCCCAGGTCCTGATGCACTCACCGTTCTTGTCCAGACCTGCCGCTAACCCGACTGGATTTGGAAAGTGTAGTCCCATTACCTGCAGCGGCGCGGCGGGAACGCGGCGCATGAAGAATGTTTTCAGAGGAAACGGGGGCGTGATACGCAAAAAAATGCTCATCCACTGGTGAGCATTTTCAGGATCAAGTTGAAACAATAGCGTGCGCAGAAAATGATAAGACATTGAAATTCTCAACTTAAGTAACAAAAGTAATCAATAACAACGGTTGCCAAATCCCGGACTTGGTGTAACCAGGAAAATTTTTGTTGAGTAAATAGTATTCATTATTCCGAATGTTTTGTAATATTATGCTCAGTAATGGTTTCATGCATGGTCAATGAAGCGATTTGGCTTGTATGACGAGCTAAAATGAGTATACGCCTGGTTGTGAGGCAGTTTGAAATCCGCGCTCATTATGGCAGTATATTTTTGATTTAAAAATAAATATCGGACGAAAAGCCGATATATTTCATTCGACCTCTACGCGATAATTGTCGATTTTGCGTGACTGTCAAAATGACCAAAAGGGCAACCTTCATGAGACTTCAAGGTCGAGACCCCTACAGACAATGACAAAGAGCAGGTAAATACGATGCGCAAGCTTCTAATTCTGAGCACGGGAACAGTTGAGGAGACGCTACTCCAAAAGATTGCGGCGGCTGACTGGGAAATCTATTGGGCCGACGAAGTCACCCCAGCTAGAGCCTTGTTGACGGAACATCAGTTCGAAGTCGGACTGGGCATCCTGTTCAGCTGTGAATCCGAGCGATCCATTCAATGGCTGACTGATCTGATCCTGGCCCGTCGCAAGATGCAATGGGTGCTGGCTTTATCTCGCCAATGCATTGATCGCAAGCAGCTTTCCAGTATCGTCACCGAACGCTGCTACGATTACCATACGTTGCCGGTTGACGCGCAACGCCTCGTCGTTACCCTGGGACATGCCTACGGTATGGCCACTCTAGGCGAGAGCACCCTTCGGCAACAGCACGAGCTGGAATCACAATACGGAATGATTGGCAACAGCGCCGTCATGCAAACGCTGTTTCGCGGGATTCAGAAAGCCGCGGAGGTCGATGTGCCGGTGCTGATTACCGGCGAGAGCGGCACCGGCAAGGAGCAGACCGCCCGTTCCATCCATGATTATTCAGCCCGGGCGGTGTCGCCGTTCGCGGTGATGAACTGTGCAGCCCTGGCGCCGAACCTGATTCAATCCGAACTGTTCGGACATGAGAAAGGCGCGTTCCCTGGCGCCAACGAACGTCATGTTGGTCTGATGGAATCGGCGAATGGCGGCACGGTGTTTCTGGACGAAATCGGCGACTTGGCTCCAGAACTGCAAGCGAATCTGTTGCGGTTTCTGGAAGAGAAGAAAATTCGCCGGGTGGGCGGCACCAAGCCGATTCCCAGCGATGTCCGGCTGATTACCGCAACCAACACCAATCTCGAACAATCCGTGCAGGAAGGCCGGTTTCGCGAGGATTTATATTATCGGCTGAATGTATTGCACTTGCGCACGCCTGCCCTGCGCGAGCGCAAGGCTGATGTCGAACTCCTGTCCCGGCACTTCTTCACCAAGTTTTCCGCAGAAACGCGCACCTCAGCCAAAGGGTTCAGCCGCGATGCACTGGAAGTGATCAATCGCTATGATTGGCCAGGCAACGTTCGGGATTTGATGAATCGGATTCGCCGTGCGGTGTTGTTGAGCGAAGGTCCCTACATCGTTCCCACTGATCTGGAGCTGGAGCGGCGCACTGACATTCGCGAGTTTGTGACCCTGGATGAAGCGCGGATGGCGGCGGATCGCGACGTGATACAAGCAACCTTGTTGCGGACGCGCTTTAACATTGCCCGCGCTGCGCAAGAGCTAGGTGTGTCGCGCATGACCCTCTACCGCTTGATGGAGAAATACGATATCCGGCGGGATAGTATGTGACATTCGATCCGAAAGCCTTTCTCAGAACCCTGACCACCTTGCCCGGCGTCTATCGGATGCTGGGCGAAGATGGCCAGATGCTCTATGTCGGCAAGGCCCGCAATCTTAAACAGCGGGTTTCCAGTTATTTCCGGGAAAACCAGACCTCGGCTAAAATCCGGAGTCTGGTTTCACAGATTCATGCCATTGAAGTTACGGTGACCCACACCGAGGTCGAGGCGCTGATTCTGGAAAGCGTGTTGATCAAGAAATTGCAGCCTCGCTACAATATCCTGCTGCGCGACGATAAGGGTTACCCCTACATACATGTTTCCGCCGACGCATTTCCCCGTTTGTCGCTATATCGTGGCGCCAAACGCAGTCCAGGTCGGTATTTCGGACCCTATCCCAACGCCAACGCCGTGCGCGATACACTAGATCTGCTGCAGAAAATCTTTCGCTTGCGTTCGTGCGAAGACAGTTTTTTCCGCGCCCGCGCACGTCCCTGCCTGCAATACCAGATCAAGCGTTGCACCGCGCCCTGCGTGGGTTTGGTTAGCAACGAGGCTTACGAGCGCCAGTTGCATGACGCTGTATTGTTCCTGGAAGGTCGCAGCGGTCAGGTGATTGAAGACTTGGCGCAGCGTATGGAAACGCTGGCGGCTGAATTGAAATTCGAAGAAGCGGCGCGCTGTCGCGATCAGATTATTGAGTTGCGACGCATTCAACAGCGCCAGCATGTCGAAGGGGAACGCGGCGATCTGGATGTCGTGGCTTGCGCGTTGTGCGATGGCGCAGCCTGCGTACAAGTTTTTGTGTTTCGCGAGGGTCGTTTGCTGGGCAACCGAGCCTTTTTTCCGACGTTGCCGGAAAATGAGGAACCCGGCGCCATCCTGAGCGCCTTTCTAGGGCAGTATTATCTGGACAAGGTTATTCCCGCCGAGGTGCTACTGAGCCATGAACCGCTGGATGCGCCACTGCTCGCGCAGGCGCTCCAGGAGCGGGCAGGCCGACGAGTTGCGCTTATTCCGCATCCACGCGGCGAGCGGGCGCGTTGGCTGGAACTGGCGCAGCGCAACGCCGAACAGGCGTTGGCCGCGCAGTGGGCCAGTCAGGCGGGAATGCGCCGCCGTTTAGCGGCGTTGCAGGAAGCGCTGAGCGTCGATCATGCACTGTCGCGCCTGGAATGCTTTGACATCAGCCATACCCGTGGCGAGGCAATGGTTGCCGCCTGCGTCGTTTTTGGCGCCGAAGGTCCCCTCAAGGCGGATTATCGCCGCTACAATATTGAAGGAATCGCGCCCGGCGATGATTACGCAGCCTTGCGTCAGGCCCTGACCCGGCGTTATTCCCGATTGCTTGAGGAAAATGGACGCTTACCTGATATTCTTTTTGTGGACGGAGGCAAGGGACAATTAACCGAGGCGGGTGAAATGCTGGAAGAGCTGCAAATAGCGGGGGTCATGCCGGTCGGTATCGCCAAGGGGCCGGAGCGTAAACCGGGCCTAGAGACGCTCTATCTGTTCAATGAACGCCGTCCGGTGATTTTATCCGCCGACTCGATTGCCCTGCATCTGGTTCAACAAATCCGCGATGAAGCGCATCGCTTTGCAGTCACCGGTCATCGTCAGCGGCGCGCCAAAGCACGGACTGGGTCGGCGCTGGATGATATTTCCGGGATTGGTCCCCGCCGGCGACAAGCCTTGTTGAGACAATTCGGCGGCGTGAAACAGATGACGCAAGCTGGCATCGAGGATCTTTCCCGGGTAGAGGGCATTAGTGCGGAGTTGGCTCAGCGGATTTATGACGCCTTCCATGGCGATGGTTGATCGTGCGTTGAATTATGCGATTGAATCTGCCGACTTTATTAACGCTGTTGCGCATTGCCCTGATTCCGGTATTCGTCGGCGTCTTTTTCCTGTCGTTTCGCGGCGCCAATCTGCTTTGCACCGCCCTGTTTGGGTTGGCGGCGCTGACTGACTGGCTGGATGGCTATCTGGCGCGGCGCTGGAATCAGACCTCAGCGTTTGGCGCGTTTCTCGATCCAGTTGCCGACAAGCTGATGGTGACGACAGCGCTGGTGTTGTTGGTGCAAGCGATTCCGACGCCATTGATGGCGATTGCGGCGGCAGTGATCATTGGGCGGGAAATCGCTATTTCGGCGCTGCGGGAGTGGATGGCGCAGATTGGCGATCATGGGCGGGTCGCGGTCTCCATGATCGGCAAGTTCAAGACTACTGCGCAAATGGTGGCAGTGTTGCTGTTGTTGTATCGGGAGCCGGTCGGATTGTTTCCGACACTCAAAGCAGGGCTGGGTTTGCTGGTGGTTGCTGCAGTGTTGACGCTATGGTCGATGTTCCATTATCTGGCGGCGGCCTGGCCAGCGTTTCGGCGGCAATAGGGGCTTGACAGGCCATTTTTTCAGGATAAAATGCCCGATCTACGTAGCGGGAATAGCTCAGTTGGTAGAGCACAACCTTGCCAAGGTTGGGGTCGCGAGTTCGAGTCTCGTTTCCCGCTCCAAATTTCCAGGCCTCGATTCTTCGGGGTTTTTTTATCGTCCGGGAATGGACCGGAATGCCCATTCAGGCTAGGTGGCAGAGTGGTTATGCAGCGGCCTGCAAAGCCGTGGACGCCGGTTCGATTCCGACCCTAGCCTCCATTACAGGATTTAACACGGTTTAAGGAAGTCCAATGACCCGCTCAAACGCGGGTTTTTTCATGCCTTTAGCGTCCAATGACGTTTAACCTGTCTCATAGCATCCAACCTAAAAAGCGGGGTAGAAACCGGGGCAGCGTTCCAATATCTTAACCCGCTACCCCAAGGTTCTCGGGTTCTCTTTCAGTTCGGCCTGAATCAGTTTCCGGCGATGTTCCTGGCTCAATGGCGCATCAATCCAGGATAATCCATACTCGTTTAACCCCGTAAATTGGGCGCTTATTGGGCAAGTTCTAGCATGATACCGTAAAGGATGGCGTCCCCAAGGGGATTCGAACCCCTGTTATCGCCGTGAAAGGGCGATGTCCTAGGCCTCTAGACGATGGGGACGTGGAGGTGAGAATAAGAAAACAAACCGTCATCGCAATGACGGCTGATTTGGTGGAGCCAGACGGGATCGAACCGACGACCTCCTGCATGCCATGCAGGCGCTCTCCCAGCTGAGCTATGGCCCCTTTAAATCGAAGACAGCTATTCTAAAAAACTTCTGGGTGCTCGTCAATCCCCATTCAATCATTCAATCATTCAATTAATTCCCGCCAGTCCGTTGGCCAATAGACCCCAAGGCCCGCGCAACTCGCGCCAGGGTTTTTGACCGACCCAATAACTTCAAAGTCACATCGATCGGCGGCGACACTGCAGCACCCGATACCGCGACCCGCAACGGCTGCGCTACCTTACCCAGCGCTAGTCCGCAGGTTTCGGCAACCTGTTTGACGGCTTCATGAATGTCCCCAGCCCGCCATTCCGGCAAAGCCGCCAGCGTCTCATGCATCTGCCGCAAAGGCGCCTCGGCAGCGACAGTCAGATTTTTGCTGGCGGCTTTCGCATCGTAATCTGCAAAGTCTCGATACAAAAACAACGCCGCTTGCGCCATATCTTTCAGCGTATCAGAACGCTCAGCGAACGCGGCTACTACCTCAGTTAAATGCGGCCCTTCACTCGGATCAACGCCCAATTGACCGATCTGCCAGCTTAAATGCCGGGCAACATGCACCGGATCCAGCGTCTTCAAGTAATGCTTATTCAGCCAGATCAGTTTGGATGGATTGATCGCCGAGGGCGCCTTGTTGCAGTGGCTCAGATCAAAAAGCTCAATCATCTCGTCCAGTGAGAAAATTTCCTGATCGCCGTGGGACCAGCCCAGACGCACCAGATAATTCAACACCGCTTCCGGAAGATAACCCAGGTCGCGATATTCCATCACGCTGGCCGCGCCATGCCGTTTGGACAATTTTTGGCCGTCCGGCCCCTGAATCATCGGCACATGGCCGTATTGGGGAATGGGCGCACCCAATGCTCTGAGAATGTTAATTTGTCGCGGCGTATTGTTAATGTGATCATCACCGCGAATGACATGAGTGATGCCCATATCCATGTCATCCACCACCACGCAGAAGTTGTAGGTCGGCGTGCCGTCGGCGCGAGCGATAATCAGATCATCGAGTTCGGCATTCTTGAATACGATATTGCCGCGAATTAAATCTTCGACCACGACCTCGCCCTCCAGGGGATTTCTGAAGCGCACTACCGGCTCCACCCCCTCGCGGGGCGGCCCCTGATAATTGCGATAGCGACCGTCATAGCGCGGCTTTTCCTTACGAATCATTTGCTCGCTGCGCAATGCTTCCAATTCTTCCCGTGTGCAGTAGCAGTAATAAGCCAGACCTTCGCGTAGCAAACCTTGCAACACCTCGCGGTAACGGTCAAAGCGTTGCGTCTGGTAGAACGGCCCCTCATCATAATCCAGTCCCAGCCAGTTCATACCTTCCAGAATGGCGTTGACCGCTTCCGGCGTGGAACGCTCCAGATCCGTATCCTCAATGCGCAGGACGAAAACGCCGCCGTGATGACGGGCATGCAACCAGGAAAACAGCGCCGTGCGCGCGCCGCCGATGTGCAGATACCCCGTGGGACTGGGGGCAAAACGGGTCTTGATCATTTTTTGATCTTCGTTTCTCAAAGCTTCTTCGACTTGACTGGTCGTTGCCAGTTTGTCACTTCCTTGCGCGGCGCGCGCGTCAGACACAGGCTGCCCTCCGGCACATCACGGCTGACGGATGACCCGGCGCCAATGGTCGCGCCCCGGCCAATTCGCACCGGGGCCACCAGCGAACTGTTAGAGCCGATAAAGGCGTCATCTTCGATGACCGTCTTGTGTTTGTTGGCGCCATCATAATTACAAGTGATAGTGCCGGCGCCGACGTTGACTCCGGCGCCAATCTCGGCATCTCCCAGATAAGTCAGATGGTTGACCTTGGAGCCGGGGCTGATATGGGTCTTCTTGGTCTCGACGAAATTGCCGATATGCACGCCCGCCGCCAGGCGGGTTTCCGGCCGCAGGCGAGCGAATGGCCCAATCTGTGAACCCGGCCCGACTTCCGCGCCGTCGATCCAGCAATGCGAGAGAATTTCCACATCGTCGCCGATGACCGCATCCTTCAATACGCAAAACGGCCCAATTTTGACTCGGTTGCCCAAACGCACCGTTCCCTCGAATACGACATTCACATCGATCACCACATCCCGTCCGGCCGCGAGAACGCCGCGCACATCGACTCGGGCTGGATCGAGCAAAGTTGCGCCCTCCTGCATCAGCTTTTCCGCCTGCCGGCGCTGGTAGTAACGCTCCAATTCGGCGAGTTGCCGGCGATCGTTGACACCCTGGACTTCAAGCGGGCCAGTCACCGTGAATGGCTCGACCGGCACGCCATCCCGCACAGCGAGCGCGATGATATCGGTTAAATAATACTCACCCTGTGCATTGTCGTTACGCAGCTCAGCAACCCAACTCCGCAACTTTGTAGTGGAAACCGCCAGAATCCCGGTATTGATCTCGGACAGGCAACGTTCTGAAGCAGTGGCGTCTTTCTCTTCGACAATGCGCTGGACCTGACCTTGATCATCACGGACGATGCGCCCATAGCCCGTCGGGCTATCCAATTCAGCTGTCAGCAGCGCCAGCCGACCTCGCCGGGCCTCATCGACCAGCGGCTGCAGGGTCTCAGACTGGATTAGGGGCACATCGCCATACAGCACCAACGTAATTCCCGCATCATCAAGCAGGGGCAGGGCCTGCGCCACCGCATGTCCGGTGCCCAGTCGTTCCACCTGTTCAACCCACAACAGATTAGGTTCGTCGGTAAAGGCAGCGCGCACCGCCTCACCGCCGTGTCCATACACGACAACCCGGGTGGCGGCGTTCTCAAGCTGGTGAGCGGCGGTCAGCACATGGGCTAATAGGGGACTGCCTCCCAAGCGGTGTAACACCTTGGGCAAATCCGACACCATTCGCTTGCCTTGCCCAGCGGCCAGAATCAACACTGAAAGCTGTTGCATGGGATAGTCTCTCCTGAAAATGGTACTTATTGTACAGAATGCGAATTAAGAGCTAACTAATATCCTTAAATATAAATATGTTACGTTACTCATCGAATTGCTGACGAAAATCCAGAAATCGGGTTTTCAACGAGTTGAGGATGAAGCTCTTAATTCGCATACAGAACGTCGTCCTTCAACAAAGGAATAACTCTGCGCGCATCGGAGTTTCTTTCAACGCAACCGGCGCAGCGTGTAAAAACCCGCGCCCAGGAACAACAGGGACGGCAGCATAGCGCCAACCAGGGGCGGATAACCATACAACAGCACCACATTGCCCAACATGTAGTTGAGCAGAAAAAACACTAACCCGAGCAAGAGTCCGATCAGCAAACGCTGTCCAGCGCCCGTCGAACGTTGGGGGCCAAATACAAAAGGCATCGCAATGACTAGCATCGCCAAATAAGCCAAAGGCGCCAGCAGCTTGCGCCACAGCGCCAGCCGATAGCTTTGCGCATCCAGGCCATTATCCTCCAGATAGTCGACATAGATTTGCAGATCGCGAATTGACAACTCGTCTGGATCAGCGGCCAGCACCTCCAGAATCTGTGGGCTGATCGCGGAAACAAAGACCTGGTGAGCCAAATGCTCGGTTAGCACCTTATCCTTCTCCAGAATACTGCGGTCAACGCCTTCCAACAGCCAGCGCCCGGATTGATAGCGCGCGCTCTCGGCATGCAGGATGCTTTGCAATCGGGCGTCCGCGCCGACATCGAACACATGGATATTCGCCAAACGGACACCCGGCAATACGCCCTGGACGTGAATGAACCGCTCGCCATCACGCGCCCAGAAACCGCGCCCGCCACGGATGGCCAGATTAGCGCCCTGGTCAACCGCGCGCTGCTCACGGGCAAATTGTTCCAGTGGCGGCGCAACAAACTCGCCGACGATTATGACCGCTAGACTCAACAACAATCCAGCTTGTAAGACCGACCCGGTCAACCGGGTCAGGGACAGGCCGGCGGCGCGCATCACAATCAGTTCGCTGCCACTGGCCAGTACGCCCATGCCGAGGAGAGCGCCCACAAGCAAAGCCATCGGGAATAATTCGTAAATGCGCTGGGGCTGGATTAACAGTAGATAGCGCAAAGCCGCTAGGAAGTGGTAATGGCCTTTGCCCACATCTTCCAGCTCCACCAGCAAGCTCAAAAAGAATTGCAGGAGCAGCAACGCCAGCAACGTCACCAGCGTTGCCGTGGCGACGGCCCGGAAGATGTAGCGATCAAGCCGATTCATGAAATTCTGGAGCGCTGTAGCAGGCGCAGCAACCGGCGCAGGATTTGGCCACCGACCTGATAATGCAACCATAATCCCAGGCCGAACAGCAAGAAAATCCCATGCACCCACCATAGGCCCAGACGCCCATCCACGACGCTATGGGTCAGCCAGGATTCGCCGACCCCGACTAGATTGAAGTGAATCGTATAGATCAGCATCGCTGCAACGATCCGCCCATAACGGCCTTCACGCGGATTGGCGCGAGCGAGCAACGGCGCCCACAAGGCGATCAGCAGCAACTGCATCGGGCTGTTCAGACGCATCTGCAACTCAGCAATATGTCCGGGTTCGCGAGAATGCAGTAATTTTTGCGTCGGCAAGGTCTCCCGGTGGCGCCACGTCTCGGTAGGCGATCGGGTATCAATACGCACCTTGGCTTGTTCGAAGCTGAGTAGATCATAATCGCTACGGCCCGGCGCACCCCGGTAACGATGACCCTGCTCCAGCACAATGTGGCGGATGCCTTGGCCATCGGTTTCCTGCCGACCCCGTTCACCCGTGGTAATGCTGAGTTCGCCGTTAGCTTCACGGGTCTGGATAAAAACGTCGCGCAGCTCACGCTCTTCAAGAGCGCCGATGTACACTACATGGCGGCCCTCCAGTACTTCACGAAAGGTTCCGGGTGTAAACATTGAAACTTCGGCTTCCTTGCGCGCCCGATTCAGCACTTCAAATTGCCATTCCATGGTGATCGGGGCTACGAACAGCGCCAGACCCGCTGTGAGTAAAGCCACCGGCGCCGCCAGCAGAAATACGGCGTGATAAACTGACAGTGGACCTTGACCACACGCCGCCAGCGCCGCCATTTCATGATCGCGGTACAACCGGCCCAGCGCTAGCATGACGCTCAACAGGAACGCCAATGGCATTAGGAAGATCAGCACCTCGATCAATTGCAGACTGAGCAGCAGGAAGATGGAATCCCGGGCCAGCAAACCGCTGGCGGCCTTGTTCAGATAGCCGGCCAGGCGATGGCTGAGGACAATGAGCAAGAGAACCGGCACTGTTGCCAGCAAGGTTAAACCGATCTCGCGGATCAAATAACGGTCGATGATCGAAGGCACGCTGGATAGTTTCCCCTGTCAGTGCAACGGGTGACGCACCGGCTTCTGGAATGAACGTCGATGGGTGAGGTGGAATTATACCCGGTTCAGACATCAGCGATCAGCCAGTTCTCGACAGCAAGTCCTGATACGCGGGAAAACCCACTCAAGTTATCCGTCACCAGGGTAAGCGTCAGGGCGCGGGCGTGCGCGGCGATGAGCAGATCGTTATGCCCAATGGGTTGTCCCGCTTTTTCCAGGGCGACGCGAATTTCCGCGTAGTGCGGCTCGACTCTCGCATCCAGGGGTAATACTTTGACTTGCGCCAGGAGTTTATCGACTTTGTCGATTAAACGCGGAGATCCTTTTTTGAGGGTGCCGTAGCGCAGTTCGCAGGCAACAATAACACTGGTGCAAAACGCCTCGCTATCCAGCGCCGCAACGCGCTCCGCCAGCCGGCTTACGGGATGCTTTATCAATGCCGATAACTGATTGGTGTCGAACAGATAGCGTGGCCTGTCCATGTCAAAAGATGTCCTCGGACTTGATGGGTGGATCTTCAATTTCGGGAAACTCCTCATCCTCAATCGTTTCCCAGGAGGCGAGGAGTTCAGCGATATTGTTGAATTTTCTGACAGGCTCCAGAACCAGGCGGTCGCCGTCCTTGCGGATGACGACTTCCTGGCCGGGCAATTCGAATTCGCGCGGAATGCGCACGGCCTGATTGCGGCCATTGCGGAACAGGCGGGCGCGGCGTTCGGCAGTGGAGGTAGACATGATCGTTTCTCCGGTGAAGAGCATAGGCCAAGCATATGCTTGGTTTGCATCTACGTCAATGCGCCTCATCCCAGTTCATGCCGGTTCCGATGTCCACTTCCAGGGGCACTTTCAAGTCAGCTGCGGCGGCCATCAACGCGCGAATTTGCGCGCTCGCCGCATCGACCACGCCCTCGACGACTTCAAAAACCAGCTCGTCATGCACCTGCATGATCATGCGCGCCTCAATATTTGACTCTTGCAACCAGCAATGCACGGCCAGCATCGCCCGCTTGATAATATCGGCGGCGGTGCCCTGCATCGGCGCGTTAATCGCAGCCCGTTCGGCGGCCTGCCGACGCTGGCCATTACGCGCGCGAATCTCGGACAGATACAACCGCCGGCCAAACACCGTTTCCACGTAACCCGTTTCCGCAGCCTGGCGGCGAGTGTTCTCCATGTACGCCTTGACGCCGGGATAACGGGCGAAATAGCGCGCCACGTAATCCTGAGCGGCCTCGCGCTCGATTCCCAGTTGCCGGGCCAGTCCGAAGGCCGACATGCCGTAGATCAGGCCAAAATTGATGGCCTTGGCGCTGCGGCGCTGTTCGGCGCTCACCTGTTCCGGCGTAGTTCCGAACACCTCGGCGGCGGTAGCCCGATGAATGTCAGCGCCGGCGGCGAAAGCGTGCAGTAAACCCTCGTCCCCGGACAGATGGGCCATGATCCGCAGCTCGATTTGCGAATAATCCGCCGCCAGCATCACCCAACCCGGTTCTGGCACAAACGCCTGGCGAATGCGCCGCCCTTCCAGAGTGCGGGTTGGAATGTTCTGCAAATTGGGATCGGAGGACGACAGCCGGCCAGTGCTTGCAACGGCTTGATGATACGAAGTATGCACCCGGCTGGTCATGCGGTGAATCTGCTCGGGTAAGCGGTCGGTATAGGTCGATTTCAGCTTGCTGAGCGTCCGGTGTTCCAAAATCACCTTGGGCAAGGGATACTCCAGCGCCAGTTCCTGCAACACATCCTCGGCGGTGGAAATCTGACCCGTCGGGGTTTTTTTGCCGGTTGGGAGTTTGAGTCGCTCAAACAGAATGCGCTGTAACTGTTTGGGTGAACCGAGGTTGAAGCGTTCGCCGGCCAGATCCCAAGCTTGCTGTTCCAGTTCTCTTAACCGGTGGGCCAATTCGCCGCTTTGCTGACGCAGGGCCGCCGCATCCACTTTAACCCCGGTCCGCTCTATGTCGCCTAACACCTCGATCAACGGGATTTCCAGGTTTTCGTAGAGTCGCCGCAACCCCGGCTCCTGCTCCAGGCGCGGCCACAGGCAATGGTGCAGGCGCAGGGCGACATCCGCATCCTCGGCGGCGTAAGGACCGGCCTGCTCCAGCGGCACTTCATTAAACGTCAACTGCTTTGCGCCTTTACCCGCAACGTCTTCATAGTGGATGGTGCGCAGATTCAAATGCCGTTCCGCCAGGGAATCGAGATCATGACGGGCGGTGGAATCCAGCACGTAGGATTCCAGCAGGGTGTCATGGCGGATGCCGCGCAAGGCAATGCCGTGGTTGGCGAGAACGTGCCGGTCGTACTTGAGATGCTGCCCAACTTTGGCCCGGTCGGGATTTTCCAGGAGGGGTCGGAATTGTTCGAGCACCTGTTCCCGGTTCAACTGGTCGGGTGCACCAGGGTAGTCGTGAGCCAGCGGAACATAGGCCGCTTCGCCGGGAACCACTGCGAAGGACACGCCGACGATGCGAGCGTCCAGGTAATTCAGACTGGTGGTCTCGGTGTCGAAAGCGAACAATTCAGCGTTTTGTAACCGCTTCAGCCAGGCGTCGAGCACGGTTGGATCGAGGATCAGGGAATAAGTCGGTGGTGACTGTTCGCTCCCCTCGTCCGCTGGCGGGCGAGGGGTTGGGGGAGAGGGAGCATCGTTCTCTGTTGGCAACTCCCGCGACAGGGAGCGAAGCTCGTAGCGTTCGTACAGTGCGCGCAAAGCGGCGGTATTGGGTGACGCCGGGCAGAGATCATTGAGCGTGACCGGCAACGCCACTTGGCAATCCAGGGTCGCCAGGCGACGGGAGAGCGGCAACTGTTCCAGACCGGCGCGTAGTTTGTCACCGATCTTGCCGGAAACGGTAGCAGCATTGGCGATTAATTGATCCAGCGAGCCATATTGCCGTAGCCACTTGGCGGCGGTGACCTTGCCCACGCCCGGTACGCCGGGGATGTTGTCGGACGTATCGCCAACCAGCGCCAGCCAGTCCACAATCAAGCTCGGGGGCACCCCGAATTTCGTTTCGACGCCGGCAACATCAGTGACGGTATTTTTCATGGTGTCCAGCAGTTGAACCCGGTCGCTCACCAGTTGCGCCAGATCCTTATCGCTGCTGACGATCAGCACCGGCAGACCGCGCGCCGTGGCCTGAATGGTCAATGTACCGATTACATCGTCCGCCTCTACGCCCGCCACTTGCAGCAACGGCAGACCCAGGGCGCGAACGCAGGCATGCACCGGTTCGATCTGTTGCGCCAATTGGGGATCGAGCGGCGGCCGGTTCGCTTTGTAATCGGGAAACCACTCATGGCGAAACGTCTTGCCGGGCGCGTCGAACACCACCACCAGATAGTCTGGCTGATAGTCGGCCAGCAGCTTGTGCAGCATGTTCAGCATTCCGTACAACGCGCCGGTCGGTTCACCGGCTCGGTTGCTCAACGGCGGCAGGGCATTGAACGCCCGGTGTAGCCAGGAGGAGCCATCCACCAAGAGCAGGGGTTTGGTTATTGTCATCAGATTCTCCGCGAGAAACCCCGCACTTCAGAGCAGGAAGGGATAGCGGGTCGAACTGCATGCGGCTGGTTTTTCGGGTGCGCCAGGATACGAATAGCCGTAGCTGTCGGCACGTTAAATAACCTTGCAGTAGCGATAACCCATTCGATCAATTCACCCGCCCGCCCTAAATGGGCTTTTTTTTACCAGGATATTTCGCGCTGGGAGGGCGCTTGCACAAAAATCGACGAGTGCAGGTCTAATATTGGAAAATCAAAAAATCAAACATTCACTCCGCATCTTTATGATGCTCCCCATATTTTAGACCAGGCTCTAAGAGAGAAGGCAACAGCGAAAGGCAAGGTGAAATATGGCAGGAGTGCGCAAAAGGCATACGGTTGAGTTCAAGACCAAAGGGGCCTTGGAGGCGATTCGTCAACAGAAAACCAGCAATCAGCTGACGGCAGAGTATGGTATTCACGCCACTCAGATCAACGCCTGGAAGAAACAGGCCCTGGCGGCGATTCCAGAAGCGTTCTCGGGTAAACCAGCGCGGGTACAGGAGACGCAACAGGGGCAAATCGATGAATTGCACCGGCAGATTGGACAACTGATTGCCGAGCGGGACTGGCTGAAAAAAAAGTCCTCAGCCCTGCATTAGAGGTCAGGAAGATGCTGATTGAACCCCACAACTCCACCTTCAGTCTCCGGAAACAATGCGAACTACTGGGCCTGAATCGTTCCAGCTTGTACTATCAGCCCGTCGGTGAGCGCGCGGAAAACCTGAACCTGATGCGCCTCCTGGATGAGCAGTATACGCGAACGCCCTACTACGGTGTTCTGCGCATGGTTGCTTACTTGCGCAGTCTCGGACATCTCGTCAACGTCAAGCGGGTTCGACGGTTGTTGCGCATCATGGGACTGGACGCGGTGTACCAGAAACCCAATACCAGTCAACCGAACGTGGAGAATCCCATCTATCCCTACCGGTTGCGGGGCCTGTCCATTGAGCGCTGTGACCAAGTATGGAGTACGGATATTACCTATGTCCGACTGGCCTCCGGCTTTGTTTACCTGATGGCGGTCATGGATTGGTACAGCCGCCAGCAATTCCCGGTCTCTTGAAAATTTCTATATAATCAGTGTATTATGAAAAGTGATTTTTCGCCTCAATTTTTGTTTTTGGCTCAATATGGATTCCAGGCTGTTGAAGATGGCTCGCCCTGCCAAGGGACAGGAGCTACACTGAAGAGGTTTTGAACCGCCGCGCTCCAGGTTTCCCGTCGATGATCAACCTTCAGAATCTACTGGACGATGTCCGGTGTTACGAAACGGTCCGCCAACTGCGCTGGCCCGATGGGGTTCACTGCCCCCATTGTGGGGCGGCGAACGTGACGAAGCAGGGTCACGACACGACCCAACCGGCGCGACAGAAATATCGGTGTGCCGGGTGCCATCGCTCTTTTGACGATCTAACCGGGACGGTGTTGGCCGGCCACCACCCGCCGTTACGAATTTGGATATTATGTTTATATTTTATGGGTTTGAACTTATCTAATGCCCAGATTGCCCAAGAGTTGGCGTTGAATCCGGACGACGTGCAGCGGATGACCGAGCAACTGCGCCAAGGTATCGTCGCCCGCCAACCCGAACCCACCTTGGCGGGGGAAGTGGAATGCGACGAGGTCTATATGGTGGCCGGGCATAAAGGGCATCCGGACGCGGTGAAAAAAAAGGCCGCCGCGGGCGGCGTCGCCGGCTGAAGGGGGCACGGGGTCGAGGCACCCTGGAGCAGGAAAAGCCGCCGATTCTCGGCATGATTGAGCGCGGCGGCGCGGTGGTCGTCCGGATGCTGGATAATGTCCAGCAAGCGACCATCCAACCGCTCCTTCAGACTTTCATCGCCCCGGGAACCCGGGTGTATACCGATGAATATGCAATCTATAACCCATTGAAGGATTGGGGCTTTGATCATCATACGGTGTGTCACAGCCGGGGTGAATACGCCCGCGACGACGATGGCGATGGCTTCCATGAGATTCATGTCAATACTGCTGAGGGTTTCTGGTCCCTGTTGCGTTCCTGGTTGCGACCCCATCGAGGAATTTCGCAAGAAAAGCTGCCGCTCTACCTGGGCTTCTTTCAGTTCGTGCATAACGTCCGCATTCGGGGCAAAGGCTTGCTCAGACCTCTCTTGGAACTGCTGGTCGCCTAACAACGCCAACTGACTGGAATCCATATTGAGCCTAAATCAAACGGTGTCAGCGCCAGCGCTCCTGAATCAGGCGCGGCGGGCCTTTGAAAACATCCCTGACCCCCGTCGTTATGGCCAACAATATTCATTAACCGATGTCTTAATGTCGGGTTTAGCGGTCTTCAGCTTAAAATATCCTTCCTTGTTAAAATTTGATGAACACCGCAATGAAGCACGAATTCGCGCAAATTTAAAATCATTATATGGCGTTGAACAAGCGCCCTGCGATACCCAGATGCGGTCGGTGCTGGATCGCGTGGATCCCCTCGAACTTCGCGCCCCCTTTATTCAAATTAACCAAGGACTTTATGATCAAGGTCTTTTGGAAAATTTTCGTTATTTAGGACATTTTTTAATCAGTATTGATGGTACCGGGGAATTCGCTTCATCAAATGTTCATTGCCCGCACTGCTGTACCCGTCAGCATCGCAAGGGTGAAGTGAGTTATTATCATCAATTATTAGGCGCGGTGATCGTTCATCCTAACCAGAAACAAGTCATCCCTTTTTTTCCCGAAGCCATTACACATCAAGATGGTGAAACCAAAAACGATTGTGAAGCGAATGCGGGCAAACGCCTATTAAAAGCGCTTCGTGAAACCTTTCCTCATTGGCCTTTGCGCGTGGTGGAAGATAGTCTATTCGCGAACGGTCCGCACATCAAGTTACTGAAAGAACTAAATATTGGTTATATTATTTCGGTAAAACTGGGAGGTCAGGACGCTCTCTTTGCTGAGGTTAAACATCGTATTTACACGGGTCAATATGAAGAATTTGAGGTCTTAGGAGACGACAAAATTCTCCGAGGCTATCGGTGGATCAATGGCATTCCTTTGAACAAATCACATCCCGATTTAATGGTCAATTTTCTCGATTATTGGGAAATTCGCGACGGTCAGGAATTCAACTTTTCATGGGTGACGGACATCACACTCACGGCAAAAAATGTCCATCTTGTGATGAAAGGAGGGCGCAGCCGCTGGCACATTGAAAATCAAGTCTTCAATACCCTGAAAAATCAAGACTACGAATTTGAACACAACGATGGACATGGGGAACAGTATTTAGCGACCGTTTTTGCGATGTTGATGATGCTGGCTTTTCTTATTGATCAAGTCCAGGAATATGGCTGTGCCTTTTTCCAGGCTGCTCGCCAGCGTTTTCATTCACGCACCGCGTTATGGATCAAAATAAAAGGACTTTTTACCGAATTCTTTATTGATACTTGGGAATCACTCTGGCGTGCGATTATCTATGGACATTATGGTGGATTCCTACAGCCGAATACCTCTTAGCGTCTGGTTAGACTGTGGGCATGTTCTATTTTCTTAGTCTGGTTATCAGGGTCTCTTTAATATATAAGCTATTAAGCGTCTTTGAACGCTTAGGGGATATTTTTTCTTTCTTTTCTTGTATTCTATAATCACTAGAATTGATCTATTCGAAAAAGGTCTAAACAGAGAGAACGGGAATTGCTGTACAGCCGCTATGTGTTGGGTTGGGCGATCAGCACCACCCTGGATGCGGACTTTTGCATCGAGGCCGTTGATCGGATTCTGGAGTCACGGCAGTGTGAAATCTAAGATACTCCCCCTTGTCAAGACCAAAATTCTATGAAATTAAGAGAGAGGCGGGTTGATAAACACGTATCCTGTCACCATTGTCCTGCAACGATCCCAGATACACCTGAGCGGGTGTCCGGTAGTCCAATGATTGATGGAAACGTTTGTGGTTATATAGTCAAACAGTTTTTTGTTAGTTATTATATAATAGAGAAACTAGACAAACTAAGGAGTATCTCAATGTCCAAGCCATATAGTGAAGATTTAAGAACAAGAGTGATACAGAATTATTTGAATGGTACGTCGAAAATTGACATAATTACCTTATTCAAAATCGGGATGGACACCCTGAATCGTTGGATTCGTCAGTATTTGCAAACAGGTGATGTTAAACCAAAGAAAAGAACGAAATTTCGTGCAAGAAAGTTTCGTGACTCTGATTTAATTGATTACATTAGAAACAATCCTTCTGTGACTATAAAGAAAATCGCGGAACATTTTTCTGTTAAACCTTCATCTGTTCAATCAAGATTAAAGGCGCTAAAGATTACTTATAAAAAAAACATTTCTGTACGACGGAAGAGATGAACAGCAAAGAATGGAGTTTACTCAACAATTAGAGCAAAATGCGTCGCGTGAAGATGGGTCTCGTGATGTTGTTTATGTTGATGAATCTGGATTTCATGACAATATCAGAAATGAATGGGGTTGGAGCCCAAGGGGCGAAATCATTATCGGTGAGAGGAAAAGCAAACCCACTGAAAAACTTAATTTGATTGGTGGTCTCATCAATAATGAAATTATTGCTCCGCTGGCCTATGCATCTTATACGGATACGGAGATATTTAATACTTGGCTTGAGAAGTGCTTAATCCCCGTACTCCCAAAAAATTGTATTATTGTTATGGATAATGCAAGCTTTCATAAATCGGAAGAAACAAGAAGCATTATTGAAGAAAATGGACATCAGTTGTTATTCTTACCTCCTTATTCACCTGATTTAAATCCTATTGAAAACTACTGGGCTATTCTTAAGGGGAAGTTGAAAAAAATTCTTCCAAATTGTCAAACTCTTTTTGATGCACTAACAGCGGTTTTTCAAACTATCTAAAAACTGTTTGACTATAATTTTCTCGAAAACACCGTTATTGATCCATTGATGATAATAAGTGCTGACGGTGGTATACGCCGGAAAATCTTTGGGAAGATATCGCCACTGACAACCCGTTTTATTGATGTAAAAAATTGCATTTAAAATCTCGCGGAGATCCACTTCTCGGGGATGTCCTCGCGTATTTGGCTCGCGTTCTTCCAAAAGGGGTTGAACCCTCTCCCATTCCGCATCGGTGAGATCACTGGGATAGCGATTAAACGGTTTTTCCTTCGGCCAAGACATCGCGCACCTCGAACAAAAATTTCGAAACTAAAATAATTTGGGCTTTTTTGGGTAATTCTATTGTCTTGCTAATAGTTATCCCCACAAAAATCATGCTGGAGCTTTTTCAGGATTAGCGTATTGAGTATCAGGGAGCCTAAAAAATGATTTGACCCTTTCCTGAAATTCTTTTAGCTTTTCCAAAGCAGAATAAACGCGCGCTCTGAAATCAGCCCGGTTTTTAATTGGCTCCTTTTCCAGATGATCATTTTTGATCTCATTCCAAACCTGTTCATCCGGATTTAACTCTGGCGAGTGGGGGGGAAGAAAGAACAAGCGGATTTGTTTTCGATGCGTCTCAAGAAAGGCTTTGACTTCTTTCGAGGTATGATAAGACGCATTGTCCGTGATGACAATTAATGGGCGCTCTCGACCCTCTAATGCCTTCTCTAAAAAGGCAATGAAAACCCCACTCACTCATTTTTGAGTGGTCACTTCAAATATTAACTCGCCCGTCGCCGTAACCATCGATAAAATGTGAAACCCACCCCGGTCATCACTCACTTTAATTTCAGGCGGATGACCGACTAAGCCCCACGTCCGTCCAGAACGCGTATGGCCTTGAACCCATGACTCATCCTGAAACGCAATATCCGCTCCAAGTTCTTGAGCCCGCTTCTGAATCTCTTTAAATTCTTCATTAATAAACTTTTTAACTTCCTCCTGATCCTGGTTTAAGGCATGATAACAAGGTTTTTGACAACTCAGTCCTAATTGATGTAAATGCAGACGAACCGTGGCATCCGATACCCATAAACCAAAGTACTCTTTCAATAAATTAACCATGATCTCTAAAGTCCATAAAACCGTATCATAGCCATGATCCGCCGGCGTCGTATTGAGTATCGTTTCTTTTAACCATCGATCAATATCCGGAGTCATCACACACGTGGCGCCGAGCGCTTTCCGGGTATCCAGGGCTTCTTCTCCTTCATAACGATAGTTGCGAAGCCAATCATAAATACTCGTTCGGTCGATACCCAAAAAATCAGCAACAAGCTCCGGACCATAATGCTTCTCTTCGACCGCGCGAACCGCAATACGCCGGATGTAATTCATCACTTCATCCGGTATTTTACGTGCATCAAACATCCATTCCGCGTTCATTGCCGCACCTCCTCTATAAATTTAGAGTCTCTAAAGAGGTCTTCTATAGTTATTAGACAATTTGATTAACGCTCAGTTCGTTGATAATGTAGGGATAATCGTTGGCAAGCCTATATCAAAAAAACAATAATAAAATAAATATGTTATTTTTAGTACATATATGGTCCGCCCCGCGATGCAAGAGGAAATCGCCGTTTGGCTGAAGGAAAAGTTGCGGCCATATATCCGGCATCGTGTTGAGGCGCTCGCCTGCCCTCGTGCCCTGATGGAATTCGCGCGCATCTCCGTCCTTATCAGTCTCGCAGTCTCGGCAGAGCCGGCTTTTGTACGAATCAGGTTTTCGGAAATGCAGAACTGGTCTTTCATGCCATCACCGTGAGATTCACTCTTCGCAACTTATGGTGGGAGGTACTGGGGTGGTCGTAGCGACCGGGTCGCGGATGAAGCGTAGAAAGACTCAAACCGGAGCCAGAGCGCCTTTGGCCGCATCATAGGGCTGGCCGGTCGTCATCACCGCATAGGCGATCCGGGCGATCTTGTTGGCCAACGCGACGGCCGCCACGTTGGCATGGCGACGGCCTTTCAGTCCCCGGGCCCAGCGGCTCGTCGGATCGTCCTTGCGCTCGACCCAGCGCAACACGGCGCGGGCGCCATGAATCAGCAACTGCCGCAGGTAGACATCCCCCCGTTTACTGATACCCAGTAAGCGGTCCCGTCCACCGGTGGAGTGCTGGCGCGGCACCAGGCCCAGCCAAGCCGCCAAACCCCGCCCGTTCTTAAAGAGTCGGGGATCCTCGCCGACGGCCGCTACCAACGCGGTCGCGCCCTTGGCGCCCAGACCGGGGATCGTCATCAACGCTTGCGCCTGCGGATGGCTTTCCGCCAGGGTCTCAATCTGGGCGTCATAATGAGCAACCCGTTCATCCAAGTGACGGAGTTCGTCAGCCAACTCGCGTAGCTCAGCCCGGAAGCGCTCGCTGAGGCCGTTCTCTGGATCCTCAAGAATCTCCGGCAGGCGCTGGTTCACCGCCACACGCCCCTGCGGGATTTCAATGCCGTATTCCAACAAAAAACCGCGAATCTGATTGACCTGGGCGGTGCGGCGTTCCACCCCCAAACTGCGCATCCGGTGAATCGCCTGGATATCTTGCTGTTCCACGCTCTTGATCGCCACCAACCGCATCCTGGGCCGCTGGGCCGCTTCGCAAATCGCCTCGGCATCGACGGCGTCGTTTTTATTGGATTTCACAAAGGGCTTCACGAACTGGGGCGCGATCAACCGTACCTCATGGCCGTCCTCCCGGAACTGCCGCGCCCAATAGTGCGCACTGCCACAGGCTTCCATGGCCACCGTACAGGCGGGCAGATTCGCCATGAATTCACTCAGACGTACCCGGTTGAAGGTCCTGCGGATCACCCGTTGACCGTTCTCGTCCACGCCGTAAACGTGAAAACTCCGCTTGGCCAGATCAATGCCGACAACCTTAATGACGCGCTCATTGGTATACTCTTTCATGGGTCCGCTCCGTTATCTCGGTTAATATGATGTGAGTCAGCATTCACTATCTTGCCCGCTTTGGGCTCGTTGGAGGAGCGGGGCGGACCATTCCATTAGTCTCTGAGAGGGAGGAGTTTCATAGTCGAATAGGCAAAAAATGGAGAGAACAAATCCTCAAGAAGAAAAAATTTGAAAAATAATATATTTAAGGCTCAATATGGATTCCAGTCAGTTGGCGTTGTTAGGCGACCAGCAGTTCCAAGAGAGGTCTGAGCAAGCCTTTGCCCCGAATGCGGACGTTATGCACGAACTGAAAGAAGCCCAGGTAGAGCGGCAGCTTTTCTTGCGAAATTCCTCGATGGGGTCGCAACCAGGAACGCAACAGGGACCAGAAACCCTCAGCGGTATTAACATGAATCTCATGGAAGCCATCGCCATCGTCGTCGCGGGCGTATTCACCCCGGCTGTGACACACCGTATGATGATCAAAGCCCCAATCCTTCAATGGGTTATAGATTGCATATTCATCGGTATACACCCGGGTTCCCGGGGCGATGAAAGTCTGAAGGAGCGGTTGGATGGTCGCTTGCTGGACATTATCCAGCATCCGGACGACCACCGCGCCGCCGCGCTCAATCATGCCGAGAATCGGCGGCTTTTCCTGCTCCAGGGTGCCTCGACCCCGTGCCCCCTTCAGCCGGCGACGCCGCCCGCGGCGGCCTTTTTTTTCACCGCGTCCGGATGCCCTTTATGCCCGGCCACCATATAGACCTCGTCGCATTCCACTTCCCCCGCCAAGGTGGGTTCGGGTTGGCGGGCGACGATACCTTGGCGCAGTTGCTCGGTCATCCGCTGCACGTCTCCGGATTCAACGCCAACTCTTGGGCAATCTGGGCATTAGACAAGTTCAAACCCATAAAATATAAACATAATATCCAAATTCGTAACGGCGGGTGGTGGCCGGCCAACACCGTCCCGGTTAGATCGTCAAAAGAGCGATGGCACCCGGCACACCGATATTTCTGTCGCGCCGGTTGGGTCGTGTCGTGACCCTGCTTCGTCACGTTCGCCGCCCCACAATGGGGGCAGTGAACCCCATCGGGCCAGCGCAGTTGGCGGACCGTTTCGTAACACCGGACATCGTCCAGTAGATTCTGAAGGTTGATCATCGACGGGAAACCTGGAGCGCGGCGGTTCAAAACCTCTTCAGTGTAGCTCCTGTCCCTTGGCAGGGCGAGCCATCTTCAACAGCCTGGAATCCATATTGAGCCATATTTAAAATACAAGAGGCGTAGATGGGTATACCGCAGGTCACCACCATTGTTCATAACTGATTGATCATGCTGGCCAGACAAGCCGCGCCAAAGCCGTTGTCGATGTTGACCACGCCGACACCGCCGGCACAGGAGGTCAACATGCCCAACAGCGCCGATAATCCGCTGAAATTCGCGCCATAGCCCACGCTGGTCGGGACAGCGATGACCGGGCGTGCGGTCAAGCCGGCAACGACGCTGGCCAATGCGCCTTCCATCCCGGCCACGACGATGATCACTCGCGCGCTACGAATGATTTCCATCCGGGCCAGCAACCGATGCAAACCGGCCACGCCCACGTCATTGATCCGCGCCACGCGATTGCCGAACAACAGCGCTGTTTCCGCAGCCTCCTCAGCAGCCGCCTGATCGGAGGTGCCGGCGGTGACAATGGCGATGGTCGTCTCGGTCAAGGTCCGTTCACGCCGCTGGATGACCAGGGTGCGGGCCAGGGGATTGTGACGAGTCTGGGGATAATCCGCCATGATGGCTTGCGCCATTGCCAGTGGGACGCGCGTGGCCAGAATGTCACTTTCGCCTTCCAGCAAGGCGGCGATGATCGCCTGAACCTGAGCAATGGTCTTGCCCGCGCAATAGATGACTTCGGGCTGGCCGCGTCGTAATTCCCGATGGTTGTCCAGCACCGCCTCGCCCAGATCGCGGAAGGGTAGATCGCGCAATCGTTCCACCGCCTGTTCAACCGCCAGGTCGCCGGAACGCACCTGTTCCAGAAGGGTTCGTAACGTGGCTTCGTTCATGGCGCTTCACTCCGCCGTTGGCGTGATATTGAAACTGCCCATCCGGTAGCCCTGCAAATCCAGGGTGATATGCTGGAAACCGCAAGCGGTCAACGCTGCAACCACCTGGGCGCTGATCGTCTCCTCAAGCAACCGGGCATGTTCGGCACGATGCACTTCAATACGCGCCAGATCGTCATGGCACCGCACCCGCACTGCACTGAACCCAAGGTCAAGCAGCGCCTGTTCCGCGGCTTCCACCCGGCGCAGCAATTCGGGACGCGCCTCGGCCCCATGCGGCAGACGGGTTAGCAGGCAGGCTCCTGCGGGCTTGTTCCAAACCGCCAGATTCAGGGCCTGGGCATACCGGCGGATCTCAGCCTTGCCCAACCCGGCTTCCAACAAGGGGCTGCGAATGCCTAATTCCCGCAGAGCGCGCATACCTGGACGGTAGTCGTCGAGATCGTCGCGATTCGTTCCATCGGCTAACCAGACATAGTCTTCAGCAGCAGCGATGGTTTGCAACTCGGCAAACAGCGTCCGCTTGCAACGGTAACAGCGATCCGGGGGATTATGGGAAATTTCTTCCGGAATCGGCCATTCCAGCACTTGATGACGCACTCCCAACTTGGCGGCCAAGGTCCGGGCCTCGCTGATTTCGTGGGAAGTCATGTAAGGCGTCTGCACAGTCAACGCCAGCACTCGTTCACCTAACGCCTGGTGCGCCGCCGCCAACAGCAGACTGCTGTCCAGTCCTCCAGAGCAGGCCACGGCGATCGACTCCATGCCGCGTAAGAGGTCTAGTAGATGTCGATAGCCAGCTTCAGCCAAAGCAGAGGTCGTTTCGGTCGTCACGGCGGTAGTTCGCTCCACAAGAAGGCTATAGTGGCTTCAAATCCGGGTAACATTAAAACAGAAAACTGGCCCCATGTTGCATACGCCGGGCTAATAGCCCACAGCTTGCTGTTGGATCGTTCATTCAATGATCGAAATGGTTCATGGTGACTGTCCGCGGGCATTGGGCATTGAAAATCATCTGAATGTCCAATTTGGCGAAGATGCGCGTCGGACGCGACGCGACCACTCTGGGGAAAACCTGGCGCTGATTCTTTGAATGCCCTGCGTCACCATGGTCCGGCGCGCAATAGCCTCCGGCAGCGCACAATGTCGTGCGGCCCTTAAATAGCGCGATGGCCCTAGTGGGCTGACACAGAAGTTTTGACAGGTAGCGGTGGGTGCCCTATGGTTGAGATCAACAGGAGGAATCACCATGGCCCACAAGTATCTGGTTGATCTAACTGAAGAGGAGCGGGAAGACCTGCTGAAGGTCATTCATAAAGGCAAGGCAGCGGCGCGCAAGGTTGCCCGTGCCCATGTGTTGCTGCAGGCTGCGGAAGGGGCGACGGATGAGGCCATTGCCCAAAGCCTTCACTTGGGGATTTCGACCGTTCATCGTACCCGTCAACGGTTTGTCGACGAAGGGTTGCTGGCGGCGTTAAGCGAGCGGCCACGAGTCGGTTTGCCCCCGGCCTTGACCGGCAAACAGGCCGCCTTTCTGGTCGCCTTGGCCTGTAGTACCCCGCCCGCTGGCCGTTGTCAGTGGACTCTCCAATTGTTAGCGGACCGCTTCATGGAACTCCGGCCCATCGAAGCCATTTCCCGTGAGAGTGTGCGGCGCATCCTTAAAAAAACGACCTCAAACCCTGGCAACGTCAAGAATGGTGTATTCCCAGTGTCAGTCCCGATTATGTTTGGCATATGGAGGATGTGTTGGACCTGTACGCCGAACCCGATGATCCTCAATACCCCCAAGTGTGCTTCGATGAAAGTCCGGTGCAATTGACCAGCGAAACCCGCTGTCCTCAACCCGCCCGCCCGGGTCAACCGGCGCGCTATGACTGTGAATACAAACGCGAAGGCACCGCCAATTTATTTCTATTCGTACAACCCTTGCGCGGGTGGCGTCATGTTAATGTCACGAAACAGCGCACCAAACGCGATTTTGCCCAGCAAATGCAGCAACTCGTTGATGTGTACTTTCCGAAGGCGGAGCGAATCCGGTTGGTCGTGGATAACCTCAATACCCACACTCCTGCGGCCTTGTATAGTGTCTTTTCTCCAGAGGAAGCCCGCCGGATCACCCGCAAGCTCGAATTTCATTACACCCCCAAGCATGGCAGTTGGCTCAATATGGCGGAATGTGAGTTCGCTGTTCTCGCCGGCCAGTGTTTGAATCGCCGCATTGCGAACCTCGAAACTTTGCGGAAGGAAATCGCCGCTTGGCAAGGCCCACGCAACCTACGTCAGACCAAAATCCACTGGCAGTTCGGCACCGACTTGGCCCGGGTCAAACTCAAGCGCCTCTATCCTCCCTTGAAATCTTCTGAAACCCCGGTGGACCTAGAAACCTCTGAACCTGTCAAAACTTCTGTGTCAGCCCACTAGTGGGCTGACACAGAAGTTTTGACAGGTAGCGGTGGGTGCCCTATGGTTGAGATCAACAGGAGGAATCACCATGGCCCACAAGTATCTGGTTGATCTAACTGAAGAGGAGCGGGAAGACCTGCTGAAGGTCATTCATAAAGGCAAGGCAGCGGCGCGCAAGGTTGCCCGTGCCCATGTGTTGCTGCAGGCTGCGGAAGGGGCGACGGATGAGGCCATTGCCCAAAGCCTTCACTTGGGGATTTCGACCGTTCATCGTACCCGTCAACGGTTTGTCGACGAAGGGTTGCTGGCGGCGTTAAGCGAGCGGCCACGAGTCGGTTTGCCCCCGGCCTTGACCGGCAAACAGGCCGCCTTTCTGGTCGCCTTGGCCTGTAGTACCCCGCCCGCTGGCCGTTGTCAGTGGACTCTCCAATTGTTAGCGGACCGCTTCATGGAACTCCGGCCCATCGAAGCCATTTCCCGTGAGAGTGTGCGGCGCATCCTTAAAAAAACGACCTCAAACCCTGGCAACGTCAAGAATGGTGTATTCCCAGTGTCAGTCCCGATTATGTTTGGCATATGGAGGATGTGTTGGACCTGTACGCCGAACCCGATGATCCTCAATACCCCCAAGTGTGCTTCGATGAAAGTCCGGTGCAATTGACCAGCGAAACCCGCTGTCCTCAACCCGCCCGCCCGGGTCAACCGGCGCGCTATGACTGTGAATACAAACGCGAAGGCACCGCCAATTTATTTCTATTCGTACAACCCTTGCGCGGGTGGCGTCATGTTAATGTCACGAAACAGCGCACCAAACGCGATTTTGCCCAGCAAATGCAGCAACTCGTTGATGTGTACTTTCCGAAGGCGGAGCGAATCCGGTTGGTCGTGGATAACCTCAATACCCACACTCCTGCGGCCTTGTATAGTGTCTTTTCTCCAGAGGAAGCCCGCCGGATCACCCGCAAGCTCGAATTTCATTACACCCCCAAGCATGGCAGTTGGCTCAATATGGCGGAATGTGAGTTCGCTGTTCTCGCCGGCCAGTGTTTGAATCGCCGCATTGCGAACCTCGAAACTTTGCGGAAGGAAATCGCCGCTTGGCAAGGCCCACGCAACCTACGTCAGACCAAAATCCACTGGCAGTTCGGCACCGACTTGGCCCGGGTCAAACTCAAGCGCCTCTATCCTCCCTTGAAATCTTCTGAAACCCCGGTGGACCTAGAAACCTCTGAACCTGTCAAAACTTCTGTGTCAGCCCACTAGACCTTGTTCCTTATCAATGTGGCCTGAATAATCGTTTCGTGAGAAGTGATTTCATATCTCTGCGGGCATCACAAATAATATGGATGTAGATCGTCTCCATCCGTACTTCGTAGATGATCTTATTCATTCCTGAAAGAATTTGTCGGTATTGACTTAAGCCTAGGTTCTCCAGCTCATCCGGGATGGAACCCGCAGAATCATTGGACTCACAAGACTGAATATAGACTTTATTTAGTCATTTATCCAAATCAAAGAGCCTTTGAGGCAAGCAGCTCCAGCCGAACTTGGACTAGGCAAACGGCAAACCCTGCCGGGCTGCGCGTTCCCGCAAAGCAGTGTGAATTAAATGATACATTTGCAGCATGGTATCTCCCCAGGATTCCAGGCATTCATCAATTGTTACATGATAGGCCGCCCGCACGCCATGGTAATCCATGCGTTCTCCGACCTGCACAAAAGGGAAGCCCAAACCCTGCAGCCGCCGCGCCAGGCGTGGCTCCATCATCACGAACATATGGGGGCGTTGTGCCAGCGCCAGCAACGCTGTGGCCCCGGCAAATAACGCCAGGCTGACCATGGGAAAGGAGCGGCGCTCCTGTTGATCCAGTTCATAGCTCAGAGCGCCAAATGGTGATTCGGATTCGCCCAAACGCCGGCGGAATGAAGTATGCACCGCCAACCGGGAAATTTCGGCGAGACTGTGGCGCGGAATGCGCTGAGGATGGCGTTCGGGATGATTCAAGGTATGGCCGCAATGCAACTCCATCGGCAGCAAAAAGTCCGGATCATCCGCCGGAGGCTGCACCATCCGCACACATCCTGCGCCGACCTTCGTTGTCTTATGCGCAACTAGAACATGTAAAGAATGTTTATCATACTCATCCCGCTCTATACCGCCCGGACAGTCTTCTTCCCGCTCATAGTGAAACTCGCGACAATACACGTCATAGCGAATTCGATGAGCCTGCTCCAGCAATTCCGGCGTATTGGCAAAGAGTACGTCAAAGTAACTCTGGAAATAGCTATCCAAAGACAGAGTCGTCATGTAATCACCTTGAATAGATGTTCTGCCCTGGATTCGGGCTGGACTAAACTCGCTGCCAACGTAATTAAGACCCTGGTGGCCGCACCTTAAACCAGGCCGCATACATGGCTGGCAGCGCCAACCGGTCCAGAATCGTCGCTACCAACAATCCACCCATGATCGCCACCGCCATCGGCGCCCAGAAGGTGCTTTGCGTCAACGGAATCAGGGCCAAAATTGCTGTTAGCGCTGTCAGCATGGGTTGTTGAAAGATCAGTAGAAACAGTGTGACACCAATAATGCCCAGCGGCGCAGTTAGCAGAACCATCAGGGTGCGTTGGAAACTCTGCAACTGGAACATCAGCAGCGTGGAGATAGCGGCCAACATCCAAGGCATGACCGCGAAAATTGAACCCTGGGAATTGGCGCTGGCTGCCTGGGTACCGCCGATTTCGATCCGGTAACCATCAGGCGACCGGGCGCGCAAAGCATCCAAAGCGCGATCAAGCTGAGCTGTCACGTCAAGGGATTGAACGCCATCGGGAATGTCTGCGCGCACCGTGGTCGCCGGGAACCGGTTGCGGCGCCAAATAATGCCTTCCTCGAAAGTTTTCTCCATATAGGCAATTTGTCCCAAAGGCACAAAGCGTTGATGATTAGTATAGATATACAGATCCTTAAAACTCTGCAGATTGTCAGGTTCGTCCTGGCGGGTGCGCAACAAGACATCAATGGTGTGGTCGCCTTCCCGGTATTGAGTGATAGGCAAGTCATCCAGGACGGCATTTAGATTGCGCGCAAAATTCTGCGCGTCGATCCCCATCACCCGCGCTTTATCCTGGTCAACCTGTAACATGCTTGTTAGCCATGAAAGAGGCTAATCAAGCCTTGCGCTCCGGCGGGCAATTCATGATGCATATCGCCCACTTTCTTGCGCACCTGATACCAGATACCCGGCGCTTCCTGGGCGGGTGCGGATTCCTGGACAATAATAAACACGACAGCTTCTCCGGGTTTAGAGTAACTGCGGATGTAGTCCAGCCAAGGGGCTTGTTGCAATTTTTCCTCCAGCTTGTCGGTGACCTGTTGCTCCTTCCCGGGCGGTCGCGCCGGGCCAGTAAACCGTGATGACCATGCCCCTGAGGGTGAATTCGGGATCCTCCATCTGCCCGAGCGCGAAATAGGCATACGCGCCGCTTAGCAGCAACAAGCCGACCAGATAGCGAATCAACGCGGGATAACCAATCACCCAGGCAGACAGGTTGGGGCCTTTCATGATGAGGTTCGATGATCCTGAGAAAATTACCGGTTCAACAACTGGCCACGTTTCGCACGGAAAGTTGATAGTTCAGTGTATTGGGAAGCAAGGAGCATTAAAGCGATCGGCGACTAAAGTATAGTCTGCCGGTCTTTCGCTTTCCCGATATATTTCATTTAATCCGGCCAGTAGTTATCCATAATTTGCTCCACGGTAAATGGACATTGTTCCGGGAAATGTTTGACCGCCTTTCACAACGTCCCGTCCAGCAAGCGCACCTGCTGCTCCGGGTAGAGTTTATGCGTCCCTGCGGTGACCACCCGCTCGCCAGGCGCCAAACCCCGAGCAATGGTCACCTGGTTTTCATAGAAGGGACCCAATTCAATCCGGCGCCGAAAAACTTTCAGGCTCTGGGGATCCACCACCCACACCGCCGGTTGACCGTCCTGCTCGATCAGCGCCGTCAGCGGCAGGCGGATGGCCGGCAAGGCCAGACGGCGACTGGCCCGCACCGAGGCGGTCATGCCCAGCTTCACCGCACTGTCCGCATCCACGAAAGTCACCTTAGCCGCATAGGTGCGGGTCAGCGGATCGGCCAGCGGCGCGATTTCCCGCACCTGTCCCTGATAAGTCTGGCCCGGCGCCGACCACAGGCTGATTTGCACTTTATCTCCGACCCGCAGCTCATCGTAGCGATTCTCTGGCACGCTGATCTCAACCTCTTTCTCGCCAGGCAGCGCCAGGTTGAGTACGGGCTGGCCCGCAGTGACGACCTGTCCAACCTCGGCCTGAACCGCGGTAATCACCCCGGCCTGGTCGCTTTGCAACTGCGTGTAACCGGTTTGCCGGGCGCCGCCCGAAAGCTGCGATTCCGCTTGTTGCACCCGGGCCTCGGCGGTTTCGTAAGCGCCCTTGAGGGTATCGTAATCGTTACGGCTGATTAAGTTACGGCCTAACAGCGCTTTAGCCCGATCGTATTTGGCGTGCGCCTGGTTACGATCAGCTTGGGCAGCGATCAGTTGCGCGCGCAACGCTTCCTCATTCAGCGCCAGATCGCCGGCGTCCAGTTGCATTAGCACATCCCCAGGTTCAACCTGTTGCCCGATTTCCGCCGGACGCTCAATGACCTTGCCGCCGACCCGGAACGCCAGGGTGATTTCATGGCGGGCCTGCACCTCACCAGCGTATTGCGAAACTCGATCGATCGGTTCCGCAGCCACCACCATGGATTTCACTGGCCGAACCGCCGGCGGCGTTTCCGCAGGTTTGGGCAAGCAGGCGGCCAACATCGTTGACGCGGCAATGACGAACATGATTGCTAATGGATTTTTCATCACTCTCAATCCTCTCCACCCTCGCGTTCCAGGCGTTTCTTATGCCGCGACAGGTCGCCGGAAATCTGCCCAATAATTTCCGAGGCCGCCTCGATGATTTGCCCCGAACTGAAACCCGCCGCCGCCATGTCTTTATAAAAGGACTTGGCCAGCATCTTCGCCAGGCGCGATGGCGGTACGCCGCCGTCGGTTAACCGTAGTGCCGCCTGCTCGCCCTGACGAGCGACCGCCATCTGGGCAAGGCGCGAACGCACCAGTTTGCGCAGCCATTCGACCTGCACGGAACGTCCAATCAGTGCCGCGACGATGTTAGCCAGAATCAAATCGGCGTCGCCGAAAACCGCGGCATCCGGACGTCCGGATAAATTCATGACGCCCACAGTCTGTTGGCCAGTTTGAATCGGGGTGCTGATAAAGCTGAAGCCCAGATTGACGCGGCGCCGGGCGAGCGCGGCGAATTCGGACGTCTGAATATCGGGAATGAGAACAGGCTCGCTCCGCTCCAGAACCCGGCTGGCGATGGATTCCACATTATCCAGCTTGCCGGTCCATGCCTCGGCTGGCAACTTTTCCGTACAGGCCCAGAGTTTGAGATAGGGTGTCTCGCTTTCATCGTCCGCCAGCAACATGATGGAGCAACTCGCGGCGGACGTCGCCCGCGCCGCCAGTCGGGCCAGCTCATCCAACCGAGATTCGAGATCATCCTCGGTGTTCAAAAACACGGCTAACTCATGCAAGTCGCCGAGTGGGTTCAAGGTTGGATTGCCTTCATCACGGGATTTCTCGGTTCGCATCGTGCCTGTCTCATTGCACAGCATTATTTCTACATTAAGGATACATGGGTTCCGCGTGAAGGGGTATCCTGAGAGCGCTTACCACCTATCAGTTCCGCATCACAGGCTGTTGTTAGATGTTGTAGCCTGGATGAAGCGTAGCGGAATCCAGGCTACGAGTTACGAGCTGCAAGCTATCGATCTGTTCGCGATGAGGAACTGATAGGTGGTGAGCCTGAGAGCGATTGAGCAGCGCCTTGCCCGAATCAAGGCAGACGCCACAAGTGAACTAAAGGTTAGACTTGTGGTCATTGGATGGCTGTGTAGCTTCCAGGATTATTCTTGCGCTTGATGGGTATGTCCGGTCGTGGGCGATGCGCTTGGGCGCCTTCGCGAGCACCGCACTTTTGGATCTTTTGAATTGGGTAGGATATGAAACGTCTCGTGAAGGTTCTGATGCAAAATCCGGGCGCGGCTTCGCTGGCGCTGTTCACACGGGAAATCTGGGCGAATCCACGCGCCATGGGCGCAGCTTGTCCCAGCGCGCCTTTGCTGGCCAGTCGCATGGCCTCTCATGTCCCTCTGGATCGGGATGGACTGGTGCTGGAGCTGGGCGGCGGCACCGGCGCAGTCACCGCGGCGCTGCTCAAGCATGGCTTGCCGCCGTGGAAGCTGGTGGTTATTGAGCGCTCGCCGACCTTGGCCCACCATCTGCGTCAGCGTTTTCCCCAATTACGCATCATTCAGGGCGACGCCGCGCAACTGACCGCACTTCTTGATGATGACCGGTCGCGCGGCGTTGGGAGCATCGTGTCCAGCTTGCCGTTGCGCTCCCTGCATCCTACGACCACTCGCGCTATCGCCGAGCAGTTTGAAACGCTGTTGCCCCCCGGCGGCCTCCTGATCCAGTACACCTACGATTTACGCGGCGTTCCTCTGCGCCTGCTGCCGCATTTCCGCCGGCGGTCCAGCCGAATTGTTTGGGGCAACCTGCCGCCTGCGCGGGTGGAAGTGTTTGAACGAGAATAAATCGGCTAATTCAGCGCGCGCCCCGCTCCCGCACCGCGGCCTGTTCGGCCTGAATCGCGGTCAGGGCAATAGTGAAAACAATATCCTCCACCAGCGCCCCCCGTGACAAATCATTGACTGGTTTGCGCATCCCCTGCAACATTGGGCCAATGCTGATCACGTCGGCGCTGCGCTGAACCGCTTTGTACGTTGTGTTGCCCGTATTCAAATCCGGGAAAATGAACACCGTGGCCCGGCCTGCGACCTGACTGTCCGGGGCCTTGCTTTCCGCGACCGCCTTGATGGTGGCGGCGTCATATTGCAGAGGGCCATCGATCAGTAAATCCGGCCGCCGCTCCCGGGCAATGCGCGTCGCTTCCTTGACCTTTTCTACGTCACTGCCGCTGCCGGACGCGCCGGTGCTGTAGCTCAACATCGCCACGCGCGGGGTGATGCCGAAGGCTTGGGCGGAATCGGCGCTCTGAATGGCGATGTCAGCCAGTTCTTCGGCGTTCGGGTTGATGTTGATGGCGCAATCGCCGTAAACCAGCACTTGTTCCGGTAGGCACATGAAGAAGATTGACGACACCAGCTTGACGTCGGGCGCGGTCCGGATCAGTTGCAAAGCTGGGCGGATGGTGTTGGCGGTGGTATGCACTGCGCCGGAGACCAGTCCGTCTACCTCGCCCAGTTGCAACATCATCGTGCCGAGCACCACGGGATCGTGTAATTGCTCTTCAGCCAACCCCGCATTTAGACTCTTATGCGCGCGCAATTCCACCATGGCGTCAATGTAGCGTTGCTCAATATGGGTCGGATCGATGATCTCAATGTCCGGTGGAATACTCATGCCGCGACGGGCGGAGAGCCGATGCATGCGTCCGGCATCGCCCATGAGTACGCAACGAGCAATACCGCGCTGGTGGCAGATAATCGCTGCTTCGATGGTGCGTGGTTCGTTGCCTTCAGGCAGAACAATGCGTTTGTTAGCCCGGCGTGCGCGCTCCGCCAGCATGTGCCGGAAGGCTGGTGGACTCAGCCGGCGCTCCTCGATGGTGGTCAACAATGGCTCCTTCCAGTCCAGCGTAATATGCGAGGCGACCGCTTCCACCGCCTGTGACATGCGGGTGCGGTCATCCAGCGGCACTTCCAGGTTAAGGTAAGGCAGATAGAGCACTGCCTGCAGCGCGGTGTAGGACACGGTTAGCACCGGCAGGCCGGTGTCGAGCGCCGGTCCACACAGTTTCCAGACGCGGGGATCCGGCTTGAGACCGCCGGTGAGCAGCACTGCCGCGACCTGGGTGCCGCTCATCGCCGCCATGCAGATGGCCAGCAACAGATCGTCGCGATCGCCGGGAACGATCACCATGGCGCCGGCCCGCAGTTCCTGACAGGCATTGACCAGAGTCGGCGCGCCGAGGGCGACATGGGTCACGCGCCGGTTCAAATGTCCTTCGTTGAGGACCTGGGCGCTGATCATGTGCATGATGTCTTGCACCCGGGGGGCGATCAAGTCGCGTTGCCAGGGAATGCAGCCCAGCAGCTTGAAAGTTTCCGGCCAGCGCCGGGCGCATTCAGCGCGAAATTCGGCCTCGCGGCTGGGATCATGGTTATCCGCAGCGCGACTGAAATCGAAGCGGATATGCCCGGAGGGGTCCACCGGCGCGTCCAGCAGATTGAGGATGCAGCCGAGCATCCGTTCATGACGAATGCCGCCATAGGCTTGGGCGACCACTTCCACGGTATCGGCGACTTGGCGCGGCGTATCGTGACCCGGCGCGGCGACAATGATGATATGCGCGCCGAGACTGAGCGCCATCTTGGCGTTCAGGTGAGTACTGTAGGGTTGCTCCTCAGTATCGACCAGACCCTCGACGATCACGACATTGGCATTCTGCGCCGCCTGCTCGTAGCGGGTAATGACTTCTTCCAGCAGCACGTTTTCCTGGTCGTGCCCCAGCAAGTTTTCGGCTTCGGCAATAGGGATCGGTTCCGGCGGAACCAGGCTGGTAACGGTGCGCGCCAGACGGGTCGAGCGTTCCGGACCGGTATCGGTCGCGTGGGGCTGGCTGATAGGTTTGCAAAAGCCGACGGGAATGCCCTGGCGATCCAGGGCGTGAACCAGGCCGAGCGCAACGGTGGTCAGGCCAACCCGTTGCTCGGTAGGGACGACAAAGATGGCGGTAGTCATGGCCGTTCCTTCTTGAGGTAAGCAATGTTGCAGTGCAACGCAGCATACACCCGTTTAGATCGGGCCGATACAGACACGGATGCTTCGGCAGGAAGAACCAGCGCCTGCTTCAAGCTACGATCCCGCTCAAGCGCAATAACGGCTCGATCCATGGCTCCCGTCCCCGGAATTCGACAAAACTGGTCAATGCTGGTCGAGAACCACCCACTTCCAGGATGCTTTTCCGGAAACGTTCGCCCGTCGCCGCATTGAAAATTCCATCCTCTTCAAACACGCTGAACGCATCCGCTGATAACACTTCGGCCCATTTATAACTGTAGTAACCTGCGGCGTAACCGCCGGAGAAGATGTGCGTGAAGGCGTTGGGGAACCGATTCCAGACAGGCGGAATGATCACTGCGACCTGCCGTCTGACCTCGTCCAAAATCTCCAGCACTCGTCCGCCGCGCGCCGGTTCATATTCGCGGTGCAGGCGGAAATCAAACACGCTGAATTCCAGCTGCCGAACCATGAGGATACCTGCCTGAAAATGTTTGGCCGCCAGCATCCGCTGATAAAGTGCTTCCGGTAGCGGTTCGCCAGTCTGGTAATGACCCGCCAGTAAATCCAGCGCCTCCCGCGACCAGCACCAGTTCTCCAAAAACTGACTCGGCAGTTCCACTGCATCCCATTCCACACCGTGAATACCAGCAACCGGCAAATAGTCGATCTTGGTCAGCAAGTGGTGCAGGCCATGGCCGAATTCGTGGAACAGGGTTAGTACTTCGTTATGCGTTAGCAACGCCGGGTCAGCGCCTACCGGAGGCGTAAAGTTGCACACCAGATAGGCCGCCGGTGGCCGGATGGCGTCCCCGATGCGTCGCCGCGCCAGACAGCCATCCATCCACGCGCCGCCACGCTTACTAGGCCGCGCATACAAATCCAGATAGAACCGCCCACGCGGGTTACCCGTAGCATCGACGATTTGGTAAACCCGCACGTCGGGATGCCAGACTTCCATGCTATCCAGCGGCCGAATCGCAATGCCGAACAAGCGTTCCGCCACGGCGAATAAACCGGGGAGTACGCGCGTGATGGGGAAATACGGACGCAATTCTTCCTGCGACAACTGATAGCGATGCTGGCGCAGCTTCTCCGAGTAATAGCCGATATCCCAGGCTTCCAGTGTCTCCATGCCGAAATGTTCGCGGGCGAACTCCCGTAACTCCTCCAGTTCCCACTGGGCCTGGGGACGGGCGCGCCGGGCCAGGTCCTGCAGAAAATCCAGCACCTGATCGGGTGTATCCGCCATTTTGGTGGCCAGCGAGTACTCGGTGTAGTCATCGAAATCGAGCAATCGAGCCAGTTCATGACGCAACGCCAAGATGCGCTCGATCAGCGGCCCATTATCCCATTGACCGGCAGTCGGTCCCTGATCGGAGGCACGGGTGCTATAGGCTGTATATATCTCTTGGCGCAAGGCGCGGTCATCCGCGTAGTTCAGCACTGGCAGATAGGAGGGCAAATCCAGAGTCAGCAACCAGCCGTCGAGTTCGCGTTGTTGCGCGGTCTGGCGGGCCAGGGCGCGCGCGGATTCCGGCAGTCCGGCTAAGGCCGTTTCGTCGGCTACCTGCCGGGTCCAGGCATGTGTGGCGTCCAGGACGTTTTGCGCAAACTGCGCGCCCAGTTGCGCCAACTCCTGCATGATCGTCTTGTAATGGTCGCGCTGTTGCGATGGCAAGGCGATGCCGGATAGCTTGAAATCACGCAGGGCGTCGTCGATCACCTTGCATTGCGCAGCGTCAAGTCGGTCATATTCAGGGCTCTCGGCGATCTGCTGATAGGCGCGATACAAGCCTTCATGGTGGCCGAGTTCGGTGTAGTAAGCGCTCAATTTCGGCAGACAAGCGTTGTAGGCGGCGCGCAACGCCTCGGAATCGAGCACGGCGTGCAGGTGCCGAACCGGCGACCAGGTTTTGTTCAGCCGATCCTCCAGCTCCTCCAGTGGGTGGATCAGGTTTTCCCAGGTGGGTTCAGTGGTTGCGGCCAGTAAGCGTTCGAGGTCGGCGCGATTGGCGGTCAGGCGTTCATCAACCGCCGGTTCGATGTGCTCCGGCAGGATGGCCTGGTACGAAGGTAGATCGGCAGTGGTGAGTAAGGAATTGGTCATCTTTTGCTAATCCTGGGTTTTCTTTGATGCTCCATGGCGCATGGGAGCACATGTAGTTCTCGCTGGTATACCAGACATTGCGCTGCATTGGACCAGACCATGCCAGCATTGTGTTTCAGATTGACCAGACGGTTTTAGATCATGATGATGTAAAGCACACACAGTACGCTGGCGATGAGAAGAGTGATGACGAAGGGCCTCATGACGCATTGGCTAAATGATGGGTCATCCGGGCAGGGGGTAGATGGAATGGTTACGGATAAAGTATAGCCCGGCCTGACGCAGAACAGGCAAAGCCTGAAACGAGGTTAAAGATGTTGCTGTGGTTCAAGGGGATGCTGATCGGACTGGCGATTGCTGCGCCGATGGGACCCACCGGCTTGTTATGCATCCAGCGCACCCTGACGCGCGGGCGCTGGTCGGGTATCTTGTCGGGACTGGGCGCAGCCAGCGCCGATGCCTTGTATGGCGGTATTGCCGGCTTCGGCCTGGCCTCATTGTCCGGGCTGTTGCTGGCTTGGCGGGTCGAGTTGCAGGTATTCGGCGGATTGTTCCTGCTTTGTCTAGGCTGGCAAACTTGGCAAGCGTCGCCGGTCGCCAAGCAGTTCCGGGTTCGACCCACACGCGCGGGATTAATGGGCGATTATTTTTCTACACTGGCGCTGACCGCAACCAACCCGGTGACCATTCTTGCCTTCGTGGGGATTTTTACGGGCTTGGGTCTGGCTGCGGTAGGTCAGGATTTTATAGCTGCCGGCGTCCTGGTGTTCGGGGTATTCGCCGGTTCGCTGCTCTGGTGGTTGCTGTTAGCCGGCGGAATCGGGTTGATGCGCGGACGCTTGAGTCCTCAAGTATTGCGTTGGATTAACCACGTTTCGGGGTTGTTGATCGGCGGGTGCGGGGTTTGGGCGCTACTGGCGGCGCTACTGGCGATGCTTCAGATTTGATGGGCGCTGGATCGTGGGCCGCTTCGGCAGGTGCGGTCAGCGCCCGATAGCGATCCTTCAAGCGTTGATAATTCTGCGCCGAGTATTCCAGGAACTCCAATTCGCGCTCGGTCAGTGGGCGGACTTGCCGGATGGGACTGCCCACATAGAGAAAGCCGCTCTCCAGCACCTTGCCGGGCGGCACGACGCTGCCTGCGCCGATGGTCACCCGGGATTGCACGACGGCCTTGTCCATGACGATCGCGCCCATGCCGATCAGACAGAAGTCCTCGATCGTACAGGCGTGCAGAATGACCTTGTGGCCCACGGTAACGCTATTACCGATCACGGTCGGTTGGCCGCCCGGACAGAAGCGGCTGTCGTGGGTGACATGAATGATCGTTCCATCCTGGATGCTGGTGCGCGCGCCGATGCGGATGCTCTGGATATCGCCGCGCACGACGCTCATCGGCCAGATCGAACTGTCCTGGCCGATTTCAACATCGCCGATGACCAGGGCGGTCTCATCGATATAGGCGGTGGGATGAATGCGAGGAGCAAGTTGCTCAAAAGAACGAATAGGCATGGTAGTTATCACGGGTCAGGGGTCAGGGGTCAGGTCAGGAAACGCTTTGAATCGCTTACCGCATGGTGACCATTTCCTCGGCGCTGGTGGGATGAATGGCGACCGTGTCGTCGAAATCGCGCTTAGTGGCGCCCATGCGAATGGCGACGGCAAAGCCTTGCAGCATCTCATCCGCGCCTTCGCCGATGAGATGCCCGCCGACAATTTTCTCTTCTGGACCCACGCACACCAGTTTCATCACCATCGGCGGCTGGCGGGTGGTAAAAGCATGATACATAGGCCGGAAACGAGTCTGGTAAATCTTCACCGCATCGCCGTATTGACTCCGCGCTTCTTCCTCGGTGAGTCCCACCGTACCGATGGGAGGATGGCTGAACACGACTGTGGGAATATTTTCGTAAGGCAAGCATCGATCCGGTTGCCCGCCGAACAATCGATCCGCCAGTCGGCGACCGGCAGCGATTGCGACCGGGGTCAGGTGAAATCGCTCGGTCACGTCGCCAATCGCGTAGACGCCAGGAATGTTCGTGTTCTGAAAGGGATCAACGGGGATTACGCCGTTGGGCTGAACCGCTACGCCAGCCGCCGCCAGATTCAGCGCGTCCGTATTCGGGTCACGGCCAATTGCCCAGATCAGTGTATCGACACGCAAGACATTGGCTTGACCTTCGCAATGCAGATTGAGTGCGCCGTTCGCCAGCCGCGCCACTGCTCGCACCTGTGTTTCCGTCAGTACGGTGATGCCGTCCTCGCGCAACCGCTCCATCAACTGTTCGCGGAGCATGGCGTCAAAGGAGCGCAGTACATGATCCTTGCGCACCAACAACGTTACTTCGGAACCCAGGGCATTCAGCATCCCCGCCAGCTCGACCGCGATGTACCCGCTGCCGACCAGGGCGGTGCGTGGGGGGCAGTTTTGCAAGGTAAAGAAGCCGTCAGAAGTCATGCCGAATTCAGCGCCGGGCAGGGAGGGAACCTGCGGTCGACCGCCAGTGGCGATAACGATATGATCGGCGCTGTACTGTACGCCGTCGACTTCAAGGGTATGGGCGTCAATAAATCGGGTGAAGCCGCGAATCAGTTCAACCCCAGCTTTTTGTAAGTAATCCAGATACCATTCGTTGAGTCCCTGAATGAAGGAATCACGGGCGTTTTTGAGTTTTTTCCAGTCGAAACCGAAGTAATCCAGGCGAAAGCCATAGCCTGGCGCATCGTCCAGCGCGTGGGCGAGATGGGCGGCATACCACATCACTTTTTTGGGTACGCAACCGACATTCACGCAAGTGCCACCCAGCCGGCCTGATTCGATGAGCGCGCAGCGGGCGCCATAACGGGCAGCCCGCTCGGCGACGGACAGTCCGCCGCTGCCGCCGCCGATAGCGATCAGATCATAGTGCTGTTCAGCCATGCATCCCCTCCTCGAATGGGACTTGATACGATCATGGTATGGAATCGCCCTGGAATAGCCAATAGTGAATGTGGTTAATATAGCGTGTAATCGGTGGTTCTGCCTGTTTGAGCGGCCTATTGTTAGCGAAATCTGGAAATCGGAGGTGCTTGTAGATGAAGATGCAAATCTGGATGATCTGTGCAGGTTTATGGTTATGGCCGCTATGGGCCGGCACTGAGAATTTGCATTGGCGCGGCGAGTGGACTCAGGGCGGGTTGATCATCGGCCAGGCGCCGCCCGGAACGCGCCTGGAGTTGGATGGACAGCCGGTGCCTGTGACGCCGGAAGGGGTGTTCGTGTTCGGCTTTCACCGCGATGCCCCGCCTCAAGTTCGCTTGCGCGCGATTTTTCCTGATGGTCATCAAGAGCGACAATCGTTGCCTATTGCTCAGCGGACGTATAAAACGCAACGCCTTAATGGTCTGCCGCCGAGCAAGGTGACGCCGCCGCCAGCGGTGCTGGAGCGAATTCGCCGGGAAAACGCTCAGGTCGCTGCGGCCCGGCAGCAGGAAATTCCTACCCCTTATTTCCTAAGTGGATTTGCCTGGCCCACGACCGGACGCATCAGTGGGGTCTATGGCAGCCAGCGGATTCTGAACGGGCAGCCTCGGCAGCCGCATTATGGCGTGGATGTCGCTGCGCCGATCGGGACGCCAGTGCGCGCGCCTGCCGATGGCATTGTGACTTTGGCCGAGCCGGATTTGTACTACAGCGGCGCCACGCTGATCATTGATCATGGCTATCGCGTGAGTTCCACACTCATGCACCTGGACCAGATTCACGTCCGCGTCGGGCAGAAGGTGCATAAAGGTGAGATTGTTGCGTCAGTGGGCAAGAGTGGCCGGGTCACGGGGCCACATCTGGATTGGCGCATGAACTGGCGGGAGGCGCGCACTGATCCGACGCTGCTTGTGCCGCCCATGAGGTGATGGGGTCAGGAATTCTTGAAAAAATTTCCAGTGACATAGGAAAGTTCTATATCACTCGTCTATAGTCAATCTGCTTCCTATTCGTTTGTCACTCAACCTTACTCTTCAAGGAGAAGCAGATGATGTCACTTTCTCATAACCCTCCCCCTAAGCCTGTCACCCTGTTGACTTTTCTTTTGAGGAAAGTCGGCAAGGGGTTCATCAGTCTCTGTCTAGCCCAAGGCTGCATTGCTGGTCTAGGAGCAAGTTTTTCATCCGCACTGGCAAGCAATCTTACTATTGAAGTTTCACCTCCAGTATTTAAGAGTTCTGATCCTCTTCCTGATATTACTGCCACAGTAAATTTAGCGCCATGTACCGCTTTGTCGCCGTACATGCCAGACACGCTTTATTGTTCTATAAATAGAATAGATACTGTATGGCTTGATGAATATAATTATCAGATTAGTGGTATTAACTATCAAACCCATGTAATGGAACAACTGTTGTTATGACAGCGGGCGTTGGCGCAAAGCATCTCCTGATAAATGGAAGTCTTGGTTTTAATAAAATAGGCATTTTTGCTGTTGATGTTTGGGGTAACGAAGTCAGTGCCTTCGCTGAATATACAGTATTAGCGGATGATGGTATTGTGCCAAATCCTATAGTTTGGCCAGTTTGTGACAATGAAAGATTAGACTTTTTTATTTACTCTACGGTATCCAGACCGCATTACTACATTTATTATAGCTCTACCTCTGAATCTCCGCCTATTGATATGAATCAATGGCAACAAATTGACTGGTGGGAACAAGACAATTCAGTCGGCTCCGTAATTAAACAGCCGTTCGTTTCCGCTAGTGAAGGAATCTGGCACAGCATTCGGATGTGCATTACTGATAGCTTCAAGGCAAATTTACAGTGCAGTGAGTTAGCTGATCCTGTACGGAGTGTCTGCCCTAATGATGATCCTACAACAACATTGATTACTCACTACTATGCCTCGATTCTAAGCCGTGATCCAGAGATCGATGGATTAGACTATTGGCGAAAACGGATCATGCAGAATCAAGCGCAAGACACCGACGTAAAACCGGTGTTCCGCGACATGGCCAATTTCTTCTTCAACAGCGCGGAATACTTGGGCCGCAACACGACGGATCGGCAATTCATCACCAACCTGTATCTCACCTTCTTCCAGCGCGAACCGGATGAAGGCGGTTATGCCTTCTGGCTGGAGCGATTGGCTGAAGGGACGCCCCGCAATCAGGTGATGGGCAGCTTCCTCTACTCGCCTGAGTTTACGGCCTTTATGGAAGCATTGGGCTTCTAGGCGCTGGGATGGCCATTTCGCGACCCCATTCGCTGATATCCCGAACCACCCCGGCGCTACGCGCCATCCCTTGTACTATTCTTATTAACTCGAGAGTCACAAGTTCTCATGAAGCATTGGGGTTGAACAGCATATATCCCTTTGAAGGATAATTGGTTTCTTACTCCTATGGCAATAACTTGTCGAATAGGCGAATTTTAACAACTTCAACAAGTTATTGAGAACTTATGACTCACGAGTTATTAACATACCGATATCGTCCTGAGCAACCGAGGAGCGTCCATTATGAACCCCATCAACAACGACAAACATCTGAAAACCCGCTACCCAGCAACGTGGATAGCCCTGTTTCTAACCGCATCTTGGGGAGGAATCGCCAGTGCGGATGAAACCGTGACTTGTGCCAGCGATAACAACCGTTACCGGCATTGCGCCACATCGACGCACGGCTATAGTCAAACAGTTTTATGTTAATCGATTTTTCAATAATAAGCGTTTGTAATTAATTAAAAATTTATAAATTATCTAAAAACGGTTTGACTATACGTAACGATGGTCCATCAATTATCGAATTCCCCCTGCCAACAAGGCAAGACCTGGGATTACGACCGCCGAGGTATCTGGGTGGATGACGGCTGCCGCGCTAAGTTCCGGATCGAATCCGACGACCACTCTAAAGACAGCAGCAAGGATGCCAAGGTAGCAGCTGGCGTGATCCTGGGCGCAGCAATTCTTGGGGCCGTCCTCAGTAACAATAAGGACCACGACGATAACAATCACTACGATTCCGACAGTAAATACAACGACGACGCCTACCATGGTAGTCGCCACACCTCCTACGTGCCGGGATGGATGGTTGGTACTTTTCACGGTCACAATACCCTTTATGATACCGACGTGGTCATGACCATCCAGGAGAATGGCCGGGTTCGGGCTGACGCCAATGGACAAACCATCAACGGCTACATCAACGACGAACGCCTGCATGTCGGCAATATCATTTTCGACATCAATCGCATTCGGGGCGGCTTCGTCACCTCCCAAGAAGGCAAGCGGGAGAACGAAGTCATCTATCGTCGGGCTGGACACTGAAAAGAATGGGAGAGCATCAAAAGATTAAACGCGATGACTCTTTTAGTGATGGCAATCAATACAACAATGTTATCAGAGGAAGTCTTTTATGAAGAAATCGATCGTTGGAGCGCTCATCGCCGGTACGGCAGCATGGATTCTCTCAGGCGCCGCGATGGCTGACCTGCAAAGCGAAACCCAAGCCGATGTCACTCAAATCTGCAAGCAAGCCATCGGTGACAAGGGCTACAAAGGCTATCGATATCGCGATGTCGAATTCAACGACTCCCGCAATAGCTACAGCCTGACTGGACAGATTGCTAAAGGCGCCAAACGGTACGAGTTTAACTGTGTGGTGAGCACCCGGATGAGCATCACCGATCTCGTTATCAATCCGCTGAGCGGTGGCGAGGACAGCGGCGGCGGAAGCGCGGGCGCGCCAGCGGAAGCGCAAGTCGCCTGTGCAGAGGAAGCCGATCGCTATTGGCAACTTGAGAACGGCACTGCTATCCCCATGAAATCCAAATCGACAGGTAGCGGCATGTACGAGGTGACGGTGGCCGGCGGCCATCATCGAGGAATCTGTACTGTGACCGAGGATGGCGACGTTAAAGGCATCATGAACCAGTAGAACCATTATGGGTCGTTGAACAACCACTGAATCGCTGACTATTTTGGGGCCGACTATGAGTAACGATAACAATCTGCAATCGCACATTACGGCGACGCAAAATGAAATCCACGATGCCGAGCGCATCGCCGCCGCTCAAGAGAAACGCCGTGCTAGCGCAAGAAGCGCGCTTCAGACGCTCATACTCCGGGTGATCGCGGTGATCGCGGTGATCGGCTGGGCGGCGGTGCTATTCTGGCAGAAAGATGAGTTGCGGTACTGGTTGGCCGGGCCGTCGATCCAGACGGTGCGCGCCGATCTGGAAAGCTTATTAGCGGAAACCGCCCAAGAGGTGAACGCCTACCGTGAGCGCACGGGCGCACTGCCCGATCAACTGCCGAATCCAGCGTTAGCGAACCTGGTCACTTATCGCCTCGCCGGCGATGACCATTACATTTTGAAGGCCACGCTTGGCCCGGTCACCCAGGAACAAAGCTACTAATCCGGCAAGCTCAATGATGACCCAGGAAATCCTCATGAAACATGACAGATCCCGCGGCTTCACGCTGCTTGAAGTGATCATCACGATCGCGATTGTCGGCATTTTGGCGACGATTGCTATCCCTTCCTACCTAAATTACACCGCCCGCGCCCGTGCTGCGGATGTCCTGGTGCAATACGATGCGTTGCGGACCTATGCGATCACCGAAGCAAATGACAAAGGTTGGGATTTATGTCGAATAGAAAGTACAATTCCTAATGCGGATGCTTTTATGCAGATGTTTCCGCGAGATAGGCTTCAGAATCGATATGTAACCATACAACCAAAGCTTGTGGCAGTTGGGCGTAATATCAATAACAATATCAATATGGCGACAGTGATGATAGGGGCTCGGATTCAGGATGGTGCGATGGGTGTCGCTGTAGCACGGGAGGCCATCGCTTTGCTGGACCGCGACGGGATGATTCTTAGTTCAGCAATTAGGCCCTCAATCGTAGCCGGGAGCGCTTATCTGAGCAACCTGCCCTGTACGCAAGCGACGGCGCAGTCCCATAGCAATTCGCCTGGTTCAAGCGCGACCACAGTAACGTCCACCCCCCCGGTCACTGCAACTCCGGGCGCGACAGCGACTCAGCCCGCGCAGCAATCGCCTTCAGCGCAAACAGGAACCCCAAAGGCGCCTGCTTCGGTCACGACCGCAACTCAGCCCGCTCAGCAATCGCCTTCAGCGCAAACAGGAACCGCGCAGACGCCTGCTCCGGTCACGACTGCGGCCCCAGCCGTTCAGCCCGCTGTCCAACCTCCTGTGACTCCGACAGCATCTCGCTGGACAACGCCAAAGCTGACCGAGGAACAGCGCACGATTCAGTTGTGTGACACTGCAATGGATTGCCTCATGAAACCCCGCGAGGTAGTTTGCCCTCCTGACAAACCCTTTGCCATGAATATATTAGAGCAACCGGGCGATGGCAGTCGGACTTTGAGAAAGCAATGCGCCAGCGTCGATGAGTGTCATGACCAGTGGTACAAGGGAACATCGGATGTCAATGAATGTATGCAAAATTTTGATGCTTCTTACACAGATCTTCCGATGACCTGTCATTGGTGTTGCACTGGGCATCAATGCAATGCTAAAGGGATGAAACCCGCTGACAAGGATCTTTATGTGGACGATGCCTGGACGAGGTAAAAAGTAGCGGGGAGCAGAATTCTTTAACTCAGTACGCCTGCCCATCGATCACGTTGGATCTGCCATGACCACGGAACCCCAAAGTGAATTAGACGCGCTGGTGGCTGCCGCGAACGAGTCTATACAACCGATGGACCGTTGCGCGGACGTCGCCCAGGCGTCGCCGCCGTCATCGATTGGCCCGCCGCTAGACCTGTTGGAATTGATCGAGCAAGCGGATCGGAACCTGTCGCCCGATTTTACGGCCCCGCCGAAGGCCGCCCGCCCCTCGTCGGACCGCCGACCGGCAGACGCTCACGCCGCGCCTGGCTCACGCTTGGAAGCCTCGCCGACCGACCTGCAAGGACTAATCGAACAGGCCAGCGATAGCGCAGCGCCGCTCGCCTTGGCAACTTCACCGGACGTCGCCTGGGCGTCCGCGCTGGGCCAACCCGAGGCGAAAGCGCCGGTTGCCATCGCTGAAGCCATCGATCAGGCCGTGCGTGAAACTGTGGATGGGGAAAGCCCATCGCCGGGCCATCGCACGCATGATCACGAACGCTCGCGATGGAACAACCCGGCATCGCTGCTGATGTTGACCTTTCTCCTGATTGTTGCGCTGGGATTCCTGGCTCATCACTACTGGGACGGTCCCCCGCCACTGGCTGAGGATCAACCTACGTTTGCGATCAGCACAACGCAGCAGCAGCTTGTGCCTCTCCTGATCAACGCCCGCAACAAGGTTGAGGCTTATCGCAAGCAACACGGCGTGTTGCCCGACCAGATTGACCTCAACATAGCGGGGGTGGATTTCTTCCTCAGCCCAGAATCCAAGAGCTATGTCATTATGGCCGTGACCGAAGGGCAGAACCTCGCGATCACCCAAGAAGGCCATTGGTTCTGGGCGCAATGATCGTTTCCCAAAGACATGAGAAGCTGATATGGCCTTACCCCCATCCATGAATCCCATCGAAAAATTCCGTCAGGCGGCCTGTTGCGCCTTTCCCGACTGTCCCCAACTCGCTTCGATTGAACTGACGGCTTCGCTGAAAACGGCTTGGCAGAAATTAGCGAGCGTCGCCGGGGTCAGTATTCCGGTTTTTGCCAAGGCGATCTCGGCGGAGACCAAAACGCCTTTAGCCACTTCATTGAGAGCTACGCCGGAAGCGTTGCGCGTCCTGCCCGCCACCGGGGTGCGCAAGAATCTGTGCCTGCCAGTCGCGCTCGACGACGGCGTGTTGTCAGTGGTCATCGCCAATCCCTGTGATGATGAACTGATCAAATTCATCCGGTTCGCCAAAAGCGATGCGCAATTACTGCTGGCTCCCCCGGAAGAGATTGATGAGGCCATCCAAATCGCCTACTCGCATCAGTCGATGATCGGGAAACGCTCCAGCGGTTTACTGGTGCTGGATCCCAAACATCCGGCAGGCCGCGATGAACACGCCGTGATCCGACTCGCCAAACAGCTTCTTCAGGACGTGGTCGCTCTGGGAGCCTCGGACCTGCACCTGCAACCGTTCCTTGGGGGCGGCGCCGTTCGGACTCGGGTGGACGGCATGTTACGGCGCGTCGCCTTGCTGCCAGAACCCGTCTATCTCCAGTTGGCTCGGTATATTAAAGCCAACAGCGGGATGGATCCATCGAATAACCGGACGCCTCAGGATGGACGCTTGTCTTTGGACGTCGAGGGACGCAACTTTGACTTGCGGATCTCCGCGCTGCCAGCGCGCGGCGGCGAGCGGATCGTCATCCGGTTTCTTGATCAAAGCAGCAGTTTCCAACTGACCCGAAACGGTTTTTCCACCGCCGAAATCCAGTCCCTGCGCCGCCTGTCGCGCAACAGTTCGGGACTGGTGCTGCTGACTGGCCCCACCGGTTCCGGGAAAACCACGACCCTGTACGCCTTGCTAGGCGAACTCAGCGCCCCTTACCGCAACATCATCACCGTGGAAAATCCGGTGGAATATGTCCTACCCGGCTTATCCCAGGTGGATGTCAACGAAAAAGCCGGCCTGACCTTTGCCAGCGCCCTGCGCAGCGTCTTGCGCCAAGATCCGGATGTATTGTTGATCGGCGAAATCCGTGATGAAGAAACCGCGGACATCGCTTTCCAGGCGGCTCTTACCGGCCACCTGGTCTTTTCCACGCTGCACACCAATGACGCCTTATCCACGATACCGCGCTTACTAGACTTGGGCGTCCAGCCCACCATCCTGGCGGACACCCTGGTTGGGATCGTCGCCCAGCGCCTGTGCCGACGTTTATGTTCGGCGTGCCGGATTCCGATCCAGGAAGACACTCTGCGCGCTGAAGAAGCCGCCTTCAAAACGATGACGCGCGTTCTACCACCCTACCGCGCAGCGGGCTGTGAGGATTGTGGCTACACCGGTTACGCCGGGCGGTTCCCCATCACCGAAATCATCGAACCCCCGCCGTCTCTACGCAGCGCTATCACTCGCGGCAGCGGGACCGAATGGTCCGCGGGACCGCTGGGATTGAACAACCTCAGTTCTCTGTCGTCCTCAGCAGCCCGCCATATTGTGTCCGGCGATACCTCGGTCGATGAAGCGGTGCGGGTTATCGGTTGGCGTTTCTGGTCGGCTCTGGCGACCGAATATCGGGTGGATATACCCGACATCGCGTTTTCTCAGGAAGAATCCCAGGAAAGCCATGCGCCGGGGGTGCTGATTCTCGGAATAGGCGGTACAGAGGATGACTTGATCGCTGCCGAGTTGGAGCGCGCCTGGTTTAGCGTCTTCACCGCCCGGTCATCGGCTGAGGCCAAGACCCAGCTGCAATCCCACGATAACATCGTGCATGTCATCGTCAACCTGGACGACCGGCTATCAGATCAAGAATTGGTCGCTTATATCCGTCAGGCGCGCGTCGACATGTACTGGTCGCGCTTGCCAGCGTTGTTGCTGCTTCCCCCCAGACGCGATGGATTGGAAGCGGCGTTAATTGCCGATGGCGCAACCGCGCCCTGCCTGATGAAGCCAGTATTGCCAGCAGAAATTGTTCGGTTCGCCCGTATGGCGCTGGCTAAAGAACATCCTGCCCCCATCAGCCAGGGCTAACGCATGAAATCGGCTTGGAGAAGTTGCGATATATAGTTGTCATCTCAGGCGGATTTCTGGTTCCGTTGCATTAATTGCTAATCGGCAGGGTATAAACCTTTGCCTTTAGGCGGAACGGGCTTTAGCATCCCCCCTATTATAAGGGGAACGCTTTAATGCGAATTAAGAGCTTCATCCTCAACTCGTTGAAAACCCGATTCTGGATTTTCGTCAGCAATTCGATGAGTAACATAACATATTTATATTCAGGACTTTCGCTTGGCTACCATATAAAGTATGGTAATGATCAATAAATATCTATATATGGTAAAAAATAGCCCATAAGCGAAAGTCCTGATATTTAATGATATTAGTTGGCTCTTAATTCGCATTTTAGCCTATGCGTAATTCGGACCATGTCTGGAACACTACTCAAAGCGCTTGGTCTGGCTGGAATTCTGCTTCCAGCCGCGCCAGATCTTGTGGCGTATTCACGTTGCACAATAGCATCGCTTCATCGGCGAACGCTACTTGCGCAGGTTGGTGGCGCTGCAGCCAACGACCGGCGCCGCCTTGACCAGCAACCAGCCATGCCGTCAGGTCATCCTGTAAAGCCACTGGCAACAGCGCAAACACGGGTTGCCAGCATCCCCGGCCAAACGCCACGCTGACCGTCGCCTTTTTTCGCCCTAATGCCTCGCTCATGCGCTGCGCATAGTCCGGTGGCAGCAATGGCGAATCACAGGGTGCAGTCAGCAGGTAGGGCGTTTTGGCCACACTCATCGCAGCCAGCACGCCCGCCAGCGGTCCACGAAACCGCATCTGTGGATCATCGCTCACGACCCGACATCCAAATGTTCGGTACAGGTACTGATGACGATTGGCGCTGATCAGAAGTTCAGCCACCTGGGGCCGCAGTCGGCGGACGCCATGGGCGATCAACGGTTCGCCGGCCAGTGGCAATAACCCTTTATCCTGACCGCCCATACGCTCAGCGCGTCCCCCCGACAGAATGAGACCCGTTGCCATTTTCTGACAGTCAATCACCATGACGTATCACCTCGTACTGAACGATGGCTCCATTGCCTGACCCAGGACGCCTTCTCTACAGCTCCATCCAATATGGAACACATCAACCGCGATGCAGCCAATACATGAGCACCAGATTCCCAAGCAGCGACAGTAGCGCTACCCCGCGCCAGAAACCGATGGGATTACGCTCCAGCAAAGGCCGAACAGGATGTTCGATGAAATCCGGGTTGGGATAACGCAAGTCATAGATCAACTCGGTTTCAACCACGTAGCGGCGTTTTGGATTAAGCTGCACGGCCCTCTCCAAAGCGCCATCCACCCAAACCGGCAAGTCCGTTCGCTCATTCCGAGCCGGGATATAGCGCAACCGGTTCATCCACTTGGCGTTGACCTCCCGGCCTAACCGCTCGCCGTAGGGTAAATGGCCGGTCAGCAACTCATAGGCGATCACGCCAAAAGCAAATAAATCGGCGCTGGTTGTAGCCGGCTCCCCACATAGAACTTCCGGGGCGACATAGTTCTTGGTGCCGAGCAGGTCGACTTGCGGGATGGGTGAGGCGATTTCAGCAATACCGGCGATTTTCGCTGAACCGAAGTCAATGATCCGCACTGTGCCATGATGATCGATGTGGATGTTTTCCGGTTTCAAATCCCGGTGCAACATATCCAGCCGATGAAAGGCGCGGATGCCGCAGGCGACTTGCTGCAAAATCTCCCGGACTTTGGGCAACGAGGGACGCGGATGGTCCGCCATCCATTGCCGCAAGGTCTGACCATCGAGGTGTTCCAGGATGTGGTAAAGAAAACGCCGCCGCCGCACGGGTTCAATGATTTTCAAGACGTGCGTACTGTTAATACGCCGACCCACCCACTCTTCATGGCGGAAACGCTCCAGATAGCCGGGGTCGTCCTCAAAATTCACAGACGGCGTTTTCAGCACAACCTGTTTTCCGGAATCCTCATCGCGCGCCAGATAAAGCTGACTGGTCGGACTGGCGTGGATTTCCCGCAGAATGTGATAGCCGTCCAGAATCATGCCCGGTTCCAAAGGCGGCGGGAACGGCAACTCGGTCAATTCCCGGAAGACCGAGTCGACATCCGGGGCAGGCAGGTCATCGATGCACAGCAATTGGCAGGTCAGATTGTCCGGGCTACCGGCAGCGCGGGCAGCCGCGGTCAGTGTGCGGCAGGCGGCGTCCAGATTGTCGTTGTATTCGCCTAGCAGGCGCTTGATCTGCAAAGGCGGCACGTATTCATGGACACCATCGGTGGTGAACAAGTACCGGTCGCCAACCTCAACCGGCAGGCTGCGATAGTCGATTTCCAGGTGGGTGTCGATGCCCAACGCCCGGTTCAGATAAACCCGCTGGGCGCTGGCCCAACTGTGGTGATCCCGCGTCAATGGCTCCAGCGTGGCGTCGCGCCATTGCCAGATGCGCGTATCGCCGATATGAAAAATATGGGCTGTAGTGGATTTCAGCACCAGGGCGCTGAAGGTGGTGACCATGCCCCGCGCGGGGTCATGCAACGCTACGCTTTGTCCGCACAACCAGCGGTTGAGTGCGCTCAGAACCCGTTCACCGGAATGCCGCACCGTCCAGGAATCCGGGGTGGCGAAATAATCGTTGAGAAAGTTCTTGACTGCATATTCAGACGCCAATCGGGCTAATTCGCTGGAACTCATCCCGTCGGCGATCGCAAACGCGGCGCCTTTCAACTCTAGCGTTTCGCCTTCCGGGATGCGCGCACCATGAAAATCCTCGTTCGCCGGTTTAACGCCTCGGTCGGAAAATTGACCGAGGCGGATTTGCAGGGTGCGCGTCATGCCTTACTTTAAGCGACGTCGATCATCTGCACGGTGCCATCCGGCATGATCTCGGCGATCTGGCCGGCGGGTTCATCGAGCAATTGCGTGATGCCGAGCACCACCACCGCTGAACCGGCGATCACCAGGAAAAAGATCGAAGCATCGACGAAAGAAAGCACGGTGAGGAACAGCACCCCGCCTACATTGCCATAAGCGCCGGTCATGCCCGCGATCTGGCCGGTCAAACGACGCTTGATTAGCGGCACCATCGCGAAGACTGCGCCCTCGCCCGCCTGCACGAAAAACGAACAGGCCATGGTCGTAATGACCGCAACAGTCAGTGGCCAGGATGAATTGATTTGGCTCATGGCGAAATAGCCGACGGCCAAGCCCAGCAACAGAATCGTCAGCGTCTTCTTGCGGCCAAAATGATCGCTGATCAGCCCGCCGCCCGGACGCGCCGCCAGATTCATGAAAGCGAAGCCTGAAGCCAGCAAACCCGCCTGGACCAGTGACAGGTTAAACGTGTCCTTGAAAAACAGCGGCAACATCGACACCACCGCCAACTCTGATCCGAACGTGACCAGATAGGCCAGGTTCAGCACCGCGACCTGCTTGAACTTGTAGCGGTGAATTTCGGGGATCGGCTGGGAAAGCGCCTCGCTATTGACATGAATGATTTTGTAAACGTTATAAGCGAACAGGATGACCAGGGCGATGTAAATGCCGGTCGAAATATCTGCACTGAGCAGACTTAGATTAGCCGGGGACAGTTTCCAGGTCAGCAACGCCAGCGTCGCGTACATGGGGATATTCATGATGATGTATAGCACCATATCGCCCTTGCTGGTGACTTCCATCGCGCCCATTTTCTTGGGTTTGAAATACGTTGAACCCTTCGGCGTGTCGCGCGCCATTAGGTAGAAGATGCCGGAATAAACCAGCGCAATAACGCCCGTCAGCGCCAGCGCATAGCGCCAGCCGTCTGCTCCGCCGAACATCAGCGCAATGGTAGGTAGTGTCAGGGCAGCGCCAGCCGAACCAAAATTGCCCCAGCCGCCGTAAATGCCTTCCGCTAGACCGACCTGCTTGGCCGGGAACCATTCACTAATCAGCCGAATGCCGATGACAAAGCCGGCACCGACGAAGCCCAGCAGAAAACGCGCCAGCGCCATCTGTTCGAAGCTATCCGCTATGGCGAAAAAGAAGCAGAGTACGCTGGAAATCGCCAGGAGCAGGGAGTACATGATGCGTGGCCCGAAGCGATCGACCAGGATACCGATGATAATGCGGGCGGGAATCGTCAAGGCGACGTTAAGAATTAGCAGGGTTTTCACTTGCTGATCGCTTAAGTTGAGCGCTTCACGAATCGAGGCCATCAAAGGCGCATGATTGAACCAGACGAAGAAACTGATGAAAAAGGCGACCCAGCCCAAGTGCAAGGTGCGCACACTGCCGCTAAACGATAACAGGTTGATTTTGGGGACGCTCACGAGGCGGTGCTCCAAAGTGGTGAAAAGGTGAGATGTCCTCTACAAAAACTAAGCCAAAAAGTTAAGTAATTATTTTAATTATAAAAATGTTGTATGACCCCACTAAATATACTGCTGCGATGCACCATTTTAATCAGAGTCGAGCAAACCAGCGGATGTTTTTAGTGCAATACCCATGCAAGCAATTAGGCGTCCGTATATCACTCGTAAAAAATTAAATATAAAACAATTTATTAAATAAAAATTATTAAATGGAATAATCTTTGCTAACTCAGCAATCATGGCGTTGGCGCAAATCCAGCCCGCCCAATGTATTGTTTTTCATTACTCATCAGATTAATGACCGATTTCCCAATTATGTTTGAGATGCCCAATCAATGAAAGAAAGACTGGTTCTAATAGGCAACGGGATGGCGGGGATGCGGACGGTGGAAGAATTGCTCGCACTGGCCCCGGATAAATTTGATATCACCGTGTTTGGGGCGGAGCCACACGGCAACTACAACCGGATCATGCTCTCGCCGGTGCTGGCGGGCGAAAAGACCGTCGATCAGATCATGATCAACGATCTGAACTGGTATGCAGAAAAAGGCATTCGCTTACACGCAGGTCATGCGGTCGTCGAAATTCACCGCACGCGGCGCGAAGTCAAGTCTGCCGACGGAACGGTAGCGCCTTACGACCGGCTGTTGTTGGCGACCGGTTCCAATCCGTTTATTTTGCCGATTCCGGGTAACGACTTGCCGGGCGTGATCGGCTTCCGCGACATTCACGACGTGGATGCCATGCTGGCGGCGGCGCGCACCGGCAAAAACGCGGTGGTGATCGGCGGTGGCCTGCTGGGTCTGGAGGCCGCCAACGGACTGATGAAACAAGGGATGCACGTCACCGTTATCCATGTGCTCGACACCTTGATGGAACGGCAACTCGATCCGGTCGCGGCGGATATGTTGCGGGTGAGTCTGGAAGAGCGCGGTCTGCGTTTTCTGATGGGCGCGCAAACCGCCGCTCTGCTCGGCGAAGAACGGGTGCGCGCGGTGCATTTCAAGGATGGTCTGGAAATCCCGACAGATCTGGTGGTGATGGCCGTCGGCATCCGGCCCAATATCGAACTGGCCAAACAAACCGGGATTTACTGCGAGCGCGGCATTGTCGTCAACGACACCATGCAGACCTACGATCCGCGCGTGTACGCCGTTGGCGAGTGCGTGCAGCATCGTGGTCAGTGCTACGGGCTGGTTGCGCCCTTGTGGGAACAAGCCAAAGTCTGCGCTAATCACCTGGCGCGTTACGGCATCGGGCGCTATCAAGGCTCAGTGACCAGCACCAAGCTGAAAGTGACCGGAATCGATCTGTTTTCCGCTGGTAATTTCAACGGCGGACCGGACTGTGAAGAGATCGTCCTGCGCGATCCAGCGCGGGGCGTTTACAAGAAGCTGGTGGTCAAGGAAAACCGCGTACAGGGCGCGGTGCTGTATGGCGACACGGTCGACGGCAGTTGGTATTTCCAGTTGCTGCGGGAAAACACCGATATTGGCGCGTTTCGCGAAACCGTGTTGTTCGGCCACGCCCACATGGCGGATTCCGGACGCGACGGCTTCAGCGTGATGAGCATGGCCGATGACGCTGAAATCTGCGGCTGCAACGGCGTATGCAAGGGCGCGATCACCAAGGCGATTGCTGACAAAAAGTTGTTTACGCTCGACGAAGTGCGCGCCTACACCAAAGCCTCGGCCTCCTGCGGTTCCTGTACTGGCCTGGTTGAGCAAATCCTGGCCGCCACGGTCGGCACCATCGGCAAGACGCCTGCTGAGAAACCGATGTGTAAATGCACGGAATATAGCCACGATCAGGTCCGCCAGACGATCCGCGAACAACGTCTCACCAGTCTGCGCGCGGTGTTCAAATTCCTGGAATGGAAAACGCCGGATGGCTGTCATTCCTGCCGGCCCGCGATCAATTTCTATCTGATCTCCACTTGGCCGGGCGAGGCGCAAGACGATCAACAGTCGCGTTTCATCAATGAGCGCGTCCACGCCAACATTCAAAAAGACGGCACTTACTCGGTGGTGCCGCGCATGTGGGGCGGATTGACTAACCCCAAGGAGTTGCGCGCCATCGCCGACGTCGCTGACAAGTTCCAAATTCCCACCGTGAAAGTGACCGGCGGCCAGCGCATCGACCTGCTGGGCGTCAAGAAAGAGGACCTACCGAAAGTCTGGGCCGATTTGAACGCCGCTGGCATGGTCTCCGGCCACGCTTACGGCAAAAGCTTGCGTACGGTGAAAACCTGTGTCGGCACCGACTGGTGCCGGTTTGGCACGCAGGATTCGACGGGGCTGGGCGTCAAGCTGGAAAAGATGACCTGGGGTTCCTGGACACCGCACAAATTCAAAATGGCCGTGTCTGGCTGTCCGCGGAATTGCGCCGAAGCCACTATCAAGGATTTTGGCGTGGTCTGCGTCGATTCCGGTTATGAAATCCATGTCGGCGGTAATGGCGGCATCAAGATTCGCGGTACCGATTTGCTCTGCAAGTGTGCGACCGAAGAAGAGGTCAAGGAATACTGCTGCGCGTTCATGCAACTCTACCGGGAAGAAGGCCGCTACCTGGAACGCACCGCGCCGTGGATCGAGCGGGTGGGCCTGAGTTATGTAAAATCGCGCATCGTCGAGGACGAAGAAAACCGCAAGGCGCTTTATGCCCGGTTCCTCGAATCGCAAAAATATGCGCAGGTCGATCCCTGGACGGAACGCGCCAGCGGGCGGGTGGATGCTCACGAATTCCAGCCTTTGCGGCAAGTCGGCTAAGAGGAGATCCATATCATGCATGACTGGCACGAAATCGGCGCGTTGGACGACATTCCCCGTCTGGGTTCGCGCGTGGTCCATACGCCGCACGGCAATGTGGCGGTTTTTCGCGCGGCGGACGATCAGGTATTCGCTCTGCGCGACCGTTGCCCGCACAAGGGCGGCCCGCTGTCGCAGGGCATCGTCCACGGTCACCGCATCACCTGCCCACTGCATAATTGGGTGCTGGAACTGGAAAGCGGTCAGGCGGTCGCGCCGGATGAGGGTTGCGCCACCCGCTACCCGGTGCGCTTGGACAACGGGCGGCTCTGGCTAGGGTTGAACAACGTAGTCAGCCTGTCAACGGCTGTTCCTGCAACCGCTTGAATGACAGGAGAGCAGGGTGACGAACAGTTCTGGCGAAACCGTGCGCACAACCTGTCCCTATTGCGGCGTGGGTTGTGGCGTCAAGGTTGCCATTAATGCTGACGGTAGCGCGCAAGTCGCAGGTGATGAGACGCATCCGGCCAATTACGGACGGCTCTGCTCGAAGGGCGCGGCGCTGGGCGAAACGCTGAGTCTGGATGATCGCCTGCTGTACCCCGAAATCGCCGGGCAGCGCGCCTCATGGGATGAAGCATTGAATGCGGTTGCCGAGGGGTTTCGCCGCACGGTGGAAGAACATGGCCCCGATGCCGTGGCCTTCTACGTCTCTGGGCAATTGCTGACCGAAGATTACTACGTTGCCAACAAGTTGATGAAAGGCGGCATCGGCAGCGCCAATATCGACACCAATTCGCGATTGTGCATGTCCTCGTCAGTGGCGGGACACAAACGCGCCTTCGGTTCGGACACGGTGCCCGGTTGCTACGAAGACCTGGAGGAAGCGGATCTGATCGTCCTGGTTGGCTCCAATCTCGCCTGGTGCCATCCGGTGTTGTATCAACGCATTCTCGCCGCACGCGAGCGGCGCGGCGGCAAGCCCAAGCTGGTGGTGATCGACCCGCGCCGCACTACGACCTGCGACGCAGCTGAGACGCATTTGCCCCTCAAACCCGGTTCTGATACGGCGCTGTTCAACGGGTTACTGGTGCATCTTCATCAGCAGGACCAGCTCAACCCGGAATTTCTGGATCAACATGTCGCTGGTTTCTGGTCTGCGTACCAGGCGGCGCGCGAGGTTGCGCCCAATGTCCCTGCGGTGGCTGCCCAAACCGGTTTGCCGGAAAGCGAGATTGCCGAATTCTATGGATTGTGGGGACGTACCCGAAAGGTGGTGACTGTTTACTCACAAGGCGTCAACCAGTCCGCACACGGCAGCGATAAAGTCAACGTCATCCTCAACTGCCATCTGGCCACGGGCCGCATCGGTCAACCAGGCATGGGGCCATTCTCGGTCACCGGCCAGCCGAATGCGATGGGCGGGCGCGAAGTCGGCGGTTTGGCCAATCAATTGGCCGCACACATGGACTTTGCGCCGGATGATGTGGAGCGGGTGCAGCGTTTCTGGCAAGCGCCGGTCATCGCCCATCGTCCCGGTTTGAAAGCGGTTGAGTTGTTTCAGGCGGTTGCTGACGGGCGTATCAAGGCTCTCTGGATCATGGGCACCAATCCTGTCGTGAGCCTGCCTGACGCCGACAGCGCGCGTGAAGCCTTACAGTGCTGCCCACTGGTCGTTGTGTCCGATGCCGTTGCGGATACGGACACAGTACGTTTGGCGCACATCAAACTACCCGCGTTGACCTGGGGCGAAAAAGAGGGCACGGTGACCAATTCCGAGCGGCGGATTTCTCGCCAACGGGTCTTTCTGCCGCCGCCTGGCGAGGCGCAACCTGATTGGTGGGCGGTCACGCAAGTTGCCCGGCGGCTGGGATTCGGCGCGCTGTTTCCTTTTGAATCGCCGGCGGCCATTTTCCGTGAACATGCGGCTCTGTCGGGGTTTGAGAATGAAGTGGGCCACCGCGACTTCGATATCTCCGCGCTCGCCGAATTAGCCGATGCAGATTACGACGCCCTGCAACCGGTGCAGTGGCCGTTGCCGCGCAGCGCGACGGCAGGCGCGGCCCGTCTGTTCGGGGCTGGCGGATTCTTCACCGCCGATCGCAAAGCCTGCTGCATCGCGGTCGGCCCGCGCGGACCAGCGCATACCGTGAATGACAGCTTCCCGTTGGTACTCAACAGCGGGCGAATTCGCGATCAATGGCACACGATGACCCGCACCGGTAAGACCGCTCGGTTGACCAGCCACATCCCAGAACCCTATCTGGAGATTCATCCGGCGGATGCGCTGGCCTGCGGCGTCAGCGAAAATACCCTGGCGCGCGTCCATAGCCGCTGGGGTGAAATGATTGTCCGGGTGCGCACCAGTCCAGAGCAACAACCCGGCAGCGTTTTTGTCCCCATGCATTGGGGTTCGCCGCTGGCGCCGCGCGGGCGGATCAATGCGGCTGTAAATCCCGCTGTCGACCCGCTATCCGGCCAGCCTGAATCCAAGCATACGCCGGTGCGCGTCCAAGCCTATCGTCCCTGCTGGCACGGGTTTCTGCTTTGCCGCCAAGCAATGCCTCCTCCTGATGTTGAATACCGGGTCAGTATCCGTGACCGTGACTGTTGGCGCTACGAATTGGCGGGGGAAATGGTGGTCGAGCATTGGCCGACCTGGGCGCGCGGCCTGCTCGGCGATGACCCAAGTTGGGAATGGCTGGAGTTCGCTGACCCCAGTGCGGGCCGCTATCGAGGCGCGGTGCTGGTCGATGGCCGGTTGCAAGCTTGCCTGTTTGTCGCCCCTAGCCATGAACTGCCGCTACGCGGCTGGCTGGCCGGGCTATTTGCTGTTCAGAATCTCGATTCCGCCCAACGCGCCAGCTTGCTGGCAGGCCGACCGGGCCAGGGCCAGCGCGATCAAGGCCGCATCGTCTGCGCCTGTTTCGGAGTTGGGTTGAACACATTAACTACTGCAATTCGTGCACAGCAATTGACTACGCCGCAAGCGATTGGCGCCGCGCTGAAAGCAGGCACCAACTGCGGCTCCTGTGTGCCCGAGTTGCGGCAACTGATTGCCCAAACTTGATACTGTTTGTTGAGCAGTTCTGAATCATGGGTTCTCTTTTTTGAACAAGTGAGGTCATGGAGAAATTCTTTGCATGTTGCGAACGAAGCACCACAAATTTTTTATAAGTATCTAATTAATAAATTAGATACTGTCTTTTTTCTAACAGCGGAAAAACTCGTGGAAACGCCTCTAAGCTAGCCCGAGCACTTGGGCAAGAATCGGCAACACTCGATCCGCCCGCGCCACATCCACGTCCATTTCGGTTGGAGTCGGCGCGTGTCTGGAACTCCCGCGCTTGACGCGCTCGCCCATTTGCCGCCGCTCTGGGGCCGGGAAACGGGCGAAGGTGCGGCGTAGCAACGGCAACAGCGGCACAAATGCTTCTCCTGACAAGTTACTGACCCAGCCGTCCAGAATGTCCCACAGCGCCGCATGATGCAGCAATAATTGGCCGCTGCCGTGCAGGAAACCCTCCAGCCACGCCGCCGCCCGCGCCGGTTCGCCGGCCAGCGACAGGGTCAGCCCCATCCGCCGCGCGGTTTCCGGCGTGGACAAAACGTCCTGCTCGAATAGCACGCGGCAGGCGTATCCGGCCAGCAATCCATGCAGGTTAGCCTGATCCACCAGCTTTGCCAACGCCGCTCGCCAGATCTCGGTCTGTTCGGGGTCTTGTAACACGCTGATGGCGTCCTGCATTGCCCGCACCCGGCCAAACATTTCTTCCGCTGCTTCGTCATCCAGCGCACTGCACGCCGCCGGCAAGCCAATGGCAATGCGCGTCACCAGGCCGTCTACGACGTGTCCGACCAGCCCCGCATCGGTCTGGCGAACATTGCCATAACGCAGAATGCGCGCCAGTGGCGGCAAGCTGTCCATCAAGTGCGGGATGTCGCTAGTCAAGGCGGCGACGTTTTGCAACCGATCCATGACCTCGCCGATGGCTTCGGGCAATTCCGCCAGCAGGGTTTGCTCAACCAGTTCCGTCAACGGGCTTAATTGATCGGTATTCCGCGCGCGATCACAGGCCCGAGCGGTCGCGGCGGCCAGGATAGTGCTGCCCCACAAATTCGCTTCGATGACCGCCACTGCCAACTCGGGCTGCCATTGCAAGCGCCAATTTTCCTTGAAGGTGCCCTTGCCACTGGCCCGTTCGATTTGGCCCCAGGGAATGTTCAACAGATTAAGTCGATGCAGAAGCTGACTGCGCTCCAGATCGTTCGGTTTGCGCAGATCGAGTTCCAGCACGCGCTGACCGGCTTCCGGTGGCAGCCGCAAACGCTTTTGAAGGCGCTGCAAATCCTGTTGCAAGGGCAGCATCGGCGTGCTGTCCGGCACTTCGCCCAGGCGTTCTCCAATCAGTAGCTGTTCTTCAATCAGGCGGAGGGGGGTGACATCGCCATGACAGAGTACAGAGAGCGTGGCCTCGTTTAATTCTTCCTGTGTGGGTCGCGGACGCTCGCGCAGGGCGGCCAGAGCGTCGGCCAGTCGCGCCGCTTCGATCACGCTGGCGGTGGAAGCCGCCAGATCACGCTCACGCAGGAGTTGCGCCACCTGCGCCAACCAGTGAATGGTCGGTTCCCCAGCATTTTCCCAGAGATGTTGGTAGAACCCTGGTGCTTCGATGCCAGCCCCGTAACCGCTGGCATAAGTCAGCCGGCCATACGTCCAGGGCACCCAGGTCGCGGCCAGCTTGCGCTTGGGCAGCCCCTTGAGGCGGGTGGTATCCTCGCGCGCCGGGGGCAGTTCGGCGAGGGCGGGAACATGCCATGCGCCGCAGACTACGGCAATGCGTGCAAAGCCTTCCTTGCGCGCAGCCCGTAAGTGGCTGCGCATCGCGGCTTCCCGCTGTTGCTCCAACTCGCTCGATGGCGATTGCGTGTCGGCTTCCGCGCGCAGAGCGGACATGAGTTCTTGAATGGCCTGGAACAGTTCGCTGCTGTCCTGGCGTTGCTCGACCAAGTGTTCCCACCAGCGTTCGCTATCGCCATAACCCGCCGTCTCGGCGACCCAGCGCAGCGGGTCGCGGCGGATGTCGGGGAGGATGGAATCCTCATTGCCATCTCCATCCTCGTCCTGCGCCTCGTCTTCAGTATGTTGCGACTCAATATCTTCCGTTTCAGTAGTGGCCTCATCCATCGGTCCGGTAGGCTCCGCCACCGTCTCTGCTTCAATATCCAGCACCATGCGGATCGCTTGCGGCAAATCCATGAAGCGCACCGGCGTCTGGCGACGCAGTCCGTACTGAATGGCCTGCCATTCCGGGGAAAATTCGGCGAACGGATAATAAACGGCGCGGCGCGGTTCGGCGGGATCGTAGATCAGCAAGGCCACCGGCGGTTTCATGCTGGGATCCGCAGCCAGCGGCAATAAATCCTGAGCGTCCGGCGGTCCTTCAACCAGGATCAGGTCCGGTTGCCACTCGGTCAACGCTTTCAATACACTACGCGCCGAGCCGGGACCGTGATGGCGAATGCCGAGCAGAAGAAGATCGCTCATGACCGGCTGACTCACGAAACATCGCGGCAGGCGCGGTACAGATCCTTCCAGCCGTCGCGTTCCTTGACGATGGTTTCCAAGTATTCACGCCAGACAATCGCGTCCTGCACCGGGTCTTTCACTACTGCGCCCACCAGGCTGGAGGCCAGATCGCCGGCTTGCAAACGTCCGTCGCCGAAATGTGCGGCCAGCGCCAACCCGTTATTGAGCACGGAAATCGCTTCAGCGACACTCAAGGTACCACTGGGCGACTTGATTTTGGCCTTGCCATCGAGCGTCACCCCGGCGCGCAACTCCCGGAAGATGGTCACCAGACGGCGAATTTCCTCCAGCGCCGGTGGTTCAGCGGGCAACTCCAGCGCCCGGCCCAGAGCGGTCACTCGTTGCTGAACAATTCTGACTTCTTCTTCCAACGTGTCCGGCGTCGGCAACACGACCGTATTGAAGCGGCGTTTCAGCGCGCTGGACAGTTCATTGACGCCCCGGTCGCGGTCGTTGGCGGTGGCGATGATGTTGAAACCCTTGATCGCCTGCACTTCGGTATCCAGTTCCGGGATCGGCAGGGTTTTTTCGGACAGGATGGTGATGAGCGAATCCTGCACGTCGGCGGGAATGCGCGTCAGTTCCTCGACCCGAGCGATACAGCCGGTTTGCATGGCGCGCATCACGGGACCGGCGACCAGCGCTGCTGGCGAGGGTCCTTCGGCAAGTAGTCGCGCATAGTTCCAGCCGTAGCGAATGGCCTCTTCGCTGGTGCCGGCAGTGCCTTGCACCAGGGCGGTGGAATCGCCGGAAATCGCCGCCGCCAGATGCTCCGATACCCAGGTTTTGGCGGTGCCCGGCACACCGAGCAGCAACAGGGCGCGATCGGTGGCCAACGTGGCGATAGCGATTTCCATCAAGCGCGGGTTGCCGATGTATTTGGGGGTGATGGTGAAGCCGTTATCCAGCGCGCCGCCCAGCAGGTAGGTCGCCACCGCCTGGGGTGAGCGATGCCAGTTCGGCGGACGGGGACGCCGGTCGGTTTCGGCCAGAACATGCAGTTCCTCGGCAAATTGTTGCTCCGCATGTTCGCGTAGTAAGGTGCTCATAGTTCAAAGTCTCGGTGGAATAGATTCTATTCTGCAATAGCCTCGCGCATCTTCCGCCGGAAGCGTAGCTGATCAAGACAATCCTCGACCGCCTTTTCCCATTGACGCCATTGTTTCGCCTCTCTCGGCCAATTTGCCGCCGCTTCCCCGCTCAATTCCGGCGGAATCCAGCGGGCGAAACCGCGCAATGCGCTGGCCAGCCACCAATCCGGTTGTTTGTCCTCGCGGATACGCTGACGCACCTGCTCCAGCATCGCCCGGGCCAGCGCGACGCTCCAGGGTCGCTCGACGTGACTGAGCACCACCAACGCGGTCGCCCGGCCGCCCGACGAAGTTTCATTCATCAGATTGAGCAAGTAGGCTTCAAGACGTTCCGGCGGCAGTGCCGCGGCCAGCGCCGCCGTCAAGGTCGCATGGTCGGAATAGATCGGCAACAGCGCCTCGGCCCAGTCGGGATCGCGATGCCGTTCCGCCGCCCGCGCCCAGCCTTCCAGCAGCGCCTTGCGCCATTCATTATCGTGGCTGGCGGCTAGGATTTGCGCTGGGGTGCGTTGCCATTCCTGTTGCCAGGTCGTAGGTGGAATCGCGCCGATAATCTGGCTCAGACGCCATGCCTTTTCGCCCAATTTGACGGAAGCCGCGGGCGGTGAACCGGTGATACCGTCCCGCGCTAGGGCAGTGTCATCGTCGGGCAGCGAAACATCCAATCGGTCGCGTTTACCGGGGACTAATCGCAGTAGCGCCAATGCCTGTGCGGTCAGTCGCTGCGCCAGTCGCGATTCCGGCAAACGGGCCAGCAGGTCAGCAGTGATCCGGGCAATTTCCGCGTTGCGATCATCCAACACTGTTTCCAGAAACGGCTCGTCGGCCATGCTTAACCCATCGGCTAGAACCTGGAGAAACGGCTTGCGGTGGCGGACCGGTTCGTCTTTCCAGGTAGCCATCAGCAATTCCAGGGCGCGCTCCGGCTGCGTCGCGCGCAATTGCCGCAGCAGCGCCAGGCGTTCCTCAAATTGGCCGGTCTGCCAGAGATGTTCATCATCGATTTCGACGGCAAAGCTCCAGGCCGTCTGCTGCTGGGCCAGCCAGCGGCCGCGTTGCCCCAATACCGGTAACAGAGCCGGGCGCAGTTCCGCCTGTTTCGCGCCGGCGTCTAGCAGTGCAGGCAGGTATTCCTCGGGAACCCGCCGCCCGGTCTCGCGCAACAACATCAACCACTCAGGCAGCAGTTCTACGTAATGGCCTTGCAGCATCAGCGTCAGATGTTCGCTGGCCCGGGCGCCGCAGACGGGTATTTCGTCCGGTGGGCAGGGCGGTGACAACGGTCGCGGGTCAGACGCGAGTTTCTGGCCTGCTCGCCGCCACAGCGCCAGCGTCCCCGCCGCGCGCAACAATGTGTCTTCCCGATCTTCGCCATCCAGGCGGATCAACAAATCGCCCAGCGCACTCTCGCCCGCGGTCAACTGCGGCGCTTGTCGCTCAGTACCCAGCAGGGCGCACGTCGCCAGTTCCTGCCATGCCATGCATGAATCCCCTTCAGAATGCTGCGAACCGTTTTTCCGTCCAGGCGCCCAGCGGCCAGAGTTGTTCCCCATTCCATTCGCCAAACACGGTCAGCGGCATTCCGCCACCCAGCGCCAGCAAACGCCAGCCCTCGCTGAATCCCGGATTCACCGGCAGCCGGTTCGCTGCCTGATCACGCAGCCACCAGTGATCGGCATCGCCTCGCACCGGCATCATATCCGCCAACACCGCCGGCAAAATGCTCAGCCACGGCTGTTGTGCGAGCGCTGCGGAATAGGCTTCCAGCAGAGCCGCGCCATCGGCCAATGCTGGCGGCTTGCCTTGTGCCTCGATTAGTACCGGGTTGCGCAACAGGGCGCGCTGCGGGCAATGGCTGGGGAAAAAGCCCAGTTCCGCCTCAATCCAGGTTCCCGGCGCGGCGATAGGCGGCATCGGCTGATTTTGATACGCAAAATCCAGCGCCAGAGCCAGTCGTCCGCATTCCCGCCCCCAGAGCCAGGCACGCCGCACGCGCAGTTGCTCTTCTTCATAGCTGCGCTGGCCGATCATCAGCCAGCAGTCGCGCACCCAGGCGTCCGCAGGTAAATCGCTTTCCTGCCAGTTCCAGCCGATGCGCGAGCGAATATCCGCTTGCAAAGGTTCCGGCAAACTTTCCAGGCGTCGATAGCCTTCCAGCAGTAAATATAGAGAACCCAGTTCCGCCAGCAGACGTTCGCTCCAGCCTTCGCCACTCGAAGGGATACTGGCCATGTTTCGTAGCCAGCGAGCCAACCCCGGGGCCTGGGCATCGACCAACCGCGCCGCCATGCCATCCCAGTAACGGGCTGGTTGTTGTTGAACGTGCGCCAGTCCCTGCCGCGCGAGATCGCGCAGCCAACGTTCCAGTTCCTCCAGTCCCGCATCCACCTTGCGCTGCCGTTCTGTCGTGCGTTTATCCTTAGCGGCAGCCCGTTTAGCTTGTTGTTCAGGATCGAGATCAGCATCAGGGCTGGCTCGCGCCGCCTTGCGTTTGGCGCTTTGCTCACGCTTGGCCAGCCATTCATTGAGCCAGTCCGGCGGTTCGCCCGGTTGCACCGTTTCGGGCTGACCGGACGCCATGAGCAGCAAACCCAGGGCGTGTTTACAGGGAAATTTGCGACTCGGGCAGGTGCATTTGAAGGCGGGTTCATCTGGGTCAACGCAGACCTGATAAAGCGCGCTGCCCTTGCATTCGCCCCACAGGGCGCGATTGTTCTGACCAAGCGCCGCCCATTTGCCGGGCCGCGCTAGACCGCGAGCGGCTTTCACGGAAGCGTCGTCGGGGGCAAACGTGATAATCTGTTCAGTGGTTAATGCAAACATGACGGGACAAGGTAGCGCGGTTCAGGGCATCCGCCCTTGAACCGCGCTACATTTTACTGATTGATTGGGCTGCGTACTCTCAGCCCAACCTCAGGTCATCACTTCACCGCCCGGTTATCCACCAGATCGGTGACGACATTCGGATCCGCCAGAGTGGAGGTATCGCCCAGCGCATCTACTTCATTGGCTGCGATCTTGCGCAGAATGCGGCGCATGATCTTGCCGGAGCGGGTCTTGGGCAGACCGGGCGCCCATTGCAGCGCATCAGGAGAAGCGATAGGCCCGATTTCCTTGCGGACGTGCGCGATAAGTTCCTTGCGCAATTCCTCGGTCGGGGTCACGCCCATCTTCAGGGTGACATAGGCGTAGATGCCCTGGCCCTTGATATCATGCGGGAAACCAACCACCGCGGCTTCAGCGACCGCCGGATGCAGCACCAGCGCTGACTCGACCTCGGCAGTGCCCATGCGGTGGCCGGAGACGTTGATGACGTCGTCTACCCGCCCAGTGATCCAGTAGTAGCCGTCTTCATCGCGCCGTGCGCCGTCGCCGGTAAAGTACAGACCCTTGTACATCGCAAAGTAGGTATCGATGAAGCGCTGATGGTCGCCATACACGGTGCGCATCATGCCCGGCCAGGGATGGGTGATCACCAGATTGCCATCCGTTGCGCCTTCCAGGAATTGACCTTCGGCATCAACCAACGCAGGGCAAACGCCAAAGAATGGGCGGGTCGCGGAGCCGGGCTTCAGCGCCGTAGCGCCCGGCAGCGGTGTGATCAGAATGCCGCCCGTCTCGGTCTGCCACCAGGTATCGACAATCGGGCAGCGACCGTCGCCTACATTGTGATAATACCACTCCCAGGCCTCGGGATTAATCGGTTCACCCACGGAACCCAGGAGCCGCAAGCTCTTGCGCGACGTAGCCTTGACCGGCCCTTCGCCTTCGCGCATCAGTGAGCGGATCGCGGTCGGGGCCGTGTAGAAGATGTTGACCTGATGCTTGTCGACCACCTGCCAGAATCGGCCCGCGTCTGGATAGGTCGGCACGCCTTCGAACATGACCGAGGTCGCCCCATTAGCCAGCGGACCGTAAACGATGTAGGAGTGCCCGGTGACCCAGCCGACGTCAGCAGTGCACCAGTAGATATCGCCGTCGTGATAATCGAAGATGTACTTGTGGGTGATGGCGGTGTGCAACAGATAGCCGCCGGTGGTGTGCAGCACGCCCTTGGGCTTGCCGGTCGAACCGGAGGTGTAGAGGATGAACAAGGGGTCTTCAGCCCCCATGTGCTCCGGCGGACAGTCTGCGGAAGCTGTGGCCATGACGTCGTGATACCACACGTCACGGCCCTCCACCCAGGAGACATTACCGCCGGTGCGCTTGACCACCACCATTTTCTGGACGCTGGGCGTGCTTTGCAACGCCTTGTCAGCATTGGCTTTCATCGGCACCTGGCGTCCGCCGCGCAGACCCTCGTCGGAGGTGATCACTACGTTGCACTCGGCGTCGCTAATCCGGTCCTTCAACGAGTCAGGCGAAAAGCCGCCAAAGACGATAGAGTGAATAGCGCCGATTCGGGTGCAGGCCAGCATGGCGACGGCGGTTTCCGGGATCATGGGCATGTAGATGCACACTCGATCGCCTCGTTTGACGCCCAGGCTCTTCAAGGCATTGGCGAATTTGCAAACGTCCTGGTGCAATTCCCGATAAGTGACTTTTTTGTCCTCATTCGGGCTGTCGCCTTCCCAGATGATGGCGACCTGATCGCCGCGCGTGTCCAGATGACGATCCAGGCAGTTATAACTGACATTGAGTTCGGCGCCCCCGAACCAGTGAATGTGGCCCTTGGTGAAATCCCAGTCCAGCACCTTGTCCCAGGGCTTGAACCAGGTCACGAATTGATTCGCCTGCTCCGCCCAGAAGCCCTCGGGATCATCAACCGAACGCTTATACATTTCCAGGTATTGATCATTGTTAATCCAGGCGTGGGCGGCGACTTCGGCAGGCACTGGGTAAATTTTGACATCGGACATTGCAGGGTTTCTCCTTAGGTGGACATAGAATTGTCATATCCGTGGCCAGAGGCAGATCAGCCGCTTGAAGGCGTTTGACGCTGGTCCGGTTCAGGAACTTGCGAGTTAAGTCTAGAACGTGAACGGCTTTCGTCAATCCATCCGGTTGTGATCTTGGGTACAAGCTCGCAAGTCGATGGATTAGCGTTATTTTTAGCCTCGACCAGTCCAGGCGATCTTGTAAAGATCCATCCGTCGGTCACGAAAGTTACGCACACTGCCATGCACGCGCAGTTCCTTGAGATTGTCCAGGTCCAGGTCAACGATGAGCAGCGTCTCGGTATTCGGCGTCGCCTCGGCGGCAATGGCGTCGTGAGGAAAGGCGAAGTCGGAGGGAGTAAACACCGCCGCCTGGGAATACTGGATATCCATGTTTTCCACTCTCGGCAGGTTGCCTACGCTGCCGGAGATGACCACATAACATTCATTTTCGATGGCGCGGGCCTGCGCGCAGCGCCGCACCCGCAAATAGGCATTTTTGGTGTCGGTCCAAAAGGGGACAAACAGGATTTGCATCCCCTGATCGGCCAACAGACGCGGCAGTTCGGGAAATTCGACGTCATAGCAGATCAGGATGCCGATTTTGCCGATATCGGTCTCGAACACCTGGAGTCGATCGCCACCCTGCAGACCCCAGTAGGCTTGTTCGTCGGGGGTGATATGCAGCTTGGATTGCTTGTCCCAGGTGCCGTCGCGTCGGCACAGATAGGCGGCGTTATGCAGGATGCCGCCGACATATTCCGGCATGCTGCCGGCAATGATATTGACGTTGTAGGCCAACGCGAGCTGCAGGATCGCCTCGCGCAGCGGTTCAGTGTACTCCGCCAGTTGCCGCACCGCCTCGGCGGCGTTGCGCTGATTGAACAGCGCCATGAGGGGACCGCTGAAAAACTCGGGAAACAACACGATATCGGTCTTGTAGCCGGCTACCGCATCGACGAAGTATTCAACCTGTTGCAACAAATCTTCCAGCGAAGCCGTCTGGCGCATTTGCCACTGCACGACGCCAATCCGCACCACCGATTTGCTGCCGCCGATCAGGATTTCCTTATCCTCGTAATAGATATTCAGCCACTCCAATAGCACGGCGTAGGCTCTGGATTCATCATCATCCGGCAGGTAACCCGTCACGATCTTGCGCACATGGAAGTCGTTGGCCAACTGAAAGGTGAGGATGGGATCGACTAGCTCCTTGGCTCGTACCAGCTCCACGTACCGTTGCGGCGTCATGTCGTGGGCGTAACGGCCATAGCCGGGAATCCGCCCGCCGACGATAACAGCGCGCAGATTGAGCTTTTCGCACAATTCCTTGCGGGCGTCATACAGTCGCCGGCCCAGGCGCATGTCGCGGTAATCGGGATGGACAAAGATATCAACGCCGTACAAGGTGTCGCCGTTCGGATCGTGGGTGGTGAGATAACCGTCGCCGATGATTTGCCAGTAAGTGTGACGGTCGCCGTAGCGACCGTAATCCACGATCAGGCTGATGGTCGCCGCCACCACCTTGCCGTTGTCCTCGATGCAGACCTGCCCCTCCGGAAAGCGGGCGATTTGCGAGGCGAACTGCTCGCGGCTCCAGGCCCCATCCATGTTGGGATAAACGATTTCCATGATGTCATGCACATCGTCATAGTCCGACAGGCGCAGATTGCGCAGCTTGAGCCGGTGTTGAACAGGCGGTTCAGAGGTTCGTTCAGTCATGAGGTTAACGGTTGACGGTTAAAGGCCGAATAAGGCGTTTATCAAAACATTAGCCGATGGCTTCGCAGAGATCCTTGATGTTGGTTGCCAAGTCATTGGCCGCCGTCGCGCCAGTCAGCGCCCAGTCCACTACGGTCTTAGCGCCAACGAAACCAACGGTGTCGCCGGCGGCGGCTAGGCCAACATTGACCAGTAGGGCGAAATAGCTATCGAATTTCTGCGTCCAGCCGGGGCTTTTGTTTTCCAGTTCAGCGAGCGCTTGGGCAGCCAGTTGCTGCGCTTTGAGTCCGTCCTCAGCGCGCAGGTGAAAGGTCGGGATTTTATTGCTGTCCAGGATTTGCTTGACCTTGAGTATGAGAGTGTTTTTTTGCGAGACGGCCTTTCTGAGCTTCTCGAGCTTTTTGCGCACGTTTTTATGATTGCGTCCGTAGTAAATCGCGAATTCCTCGATTTGCAGCTCCATAGCCAACAGCAGGTCGGTCAGCGCATCCTGTTTCACCAGCAATTCGTTTAGTTGAATGGAGAGGCTGTGGGCGCGGGTGCGAATGCCCGCCAGCTTTTGCTTCCACAACTCGTTCTTGCTCTTGGCCTTGCTGATATTGCCAACTTCCGTTTGCAACAATGAGTTGATAACCGACGCCGCCACTTCCTGGACAGCAACGTTACCTTTGATTTTATTGTCGTAGCGATTTTTGAGCGATTCAAGCAGTTTTCGGGTTTCCTTGCCCACGGTCTCGGCTTCCTTTATGAGCGCGGCTAGCACCTTAAGACCATCTACCAGAGAACGCCAGGCGACGACGACCGCCAGGGCCAGACTGGCGCCGCCGGTGGGTATCGCCAGGGCGAGGCCGGCGCCGGCCAAACCGAGTCCCGTGGCGCCCAGCGCAACCTTGACGACCACATCCTTTTTATACTTCTTATATTCCTTGTGCTGTTCCGCTAGGGTTTCCCATTGATGCTGAGCGGCGATTTGTGCGTTGTACAGAGCATGGTCTATTTCGAATTTGTTGAACTTGGTCAAGAACTCCTGATAGGTTTCGGCAAAATCTGGCAAAGGCACATTTTGTTTCAACATGCGCAGGATTCTGACTTTATGCTTGTTTTCCTCGAAAAATGCATCCATGTCTTTTTTAATCAGCTTGTCCGTCTCTTCCCGCACCTTGTCGATCTTGGTTACGGCTTCCAACAGGCGCAGCCGGCAGGCGTCCACCATTTGCTGGTGCAGCAGGGGATCGTTACTGATGATCTGGACGATCTCGTTGGGGACGGTCAGCGTGACATGCACCGGCAGCGCGGGCTTGGGTAGGTAGGGGGACTGGTAGCGTAGCGCACTCGCCAAATTCCAATCCAACAGCATGATGTCTTGCATGATGTTATCCTCGGTGGCAAAAAGTTTGTTTTAAATCATTTTTCGAGATTTTTCGTCCCTCCCGGTACGGGTCATCACACCAGCACCGATTCGCCGGCATAGAGATCGGCGATGGTTTCCCGTTGGCGCACGATGTGGAACTGCTCACCATCGACCATGATTTCAGCAGCGCGTGGTCGGGAATTATAGTTGGAACTCATGGCGAAGCCGTAAGCGCCAGCGGAGCGCACCGCCAGCAAATCACCCGCTTCGATGTTCAATTCTCGATCCTTGCCGAGAAAATCGCCGGTTTCGCAAATCGGTCCGACGACATCATAACGTCTTGATTCGCCAGTAGCCCGTGGTTCAACCGGGATGATCGCTTGCCAGGCGGAGTAGAGCGCCGGTCGCAACAGATCGTTCATGGCGGCGTCGACGACGGCAAAACTCTTTGCATCGCCCTGTTTCAATAATTCCACCCGGGTGACCAGAATACCGGCGTTGCCCACAATGGCTCGTCCCGGTTCGATCAGAATTTCATGGGGTTGACCGCACAGGCGCTGCATGAGCGCCGCCGCCTGTTCGGCGGGTAAGGGCGGTTCCTCGTCACGATAGCGAATGCCCAACCCGCCGCCGAGGTCGAGGTGACGCAAGCGAATGCCCTGCTCTGCGAGGCGCGCAACCAACGCCAGCACTCGGTTCAAGGCATCAACAAACGGCGCGACCTGCGTGAGTTGCGAACCAATATGGCAATCCACGCCAACGATTTCCAGATGTGGCGAAACGGTAGCTTGTTCATAGAGAGCCAGCGCCCGCTCGGGATCGATGCCGAATTTATTCTGTTTGAGTCCGGTGGAGATGTAAGGATGGGTGTTGGCGTTGACGTCGGGATTGATGCGCAGCGAAAAGGGGGCGCGTTGACCGCGTTCCGCCGCAACTCTTTTCAGCAATTCCAGTTCCGCTGCGGATTCGACATTGAAACAGCGAATGCCTGCCCGTAGCGCCTGCTCCAACTCGTCGCGACGCTTGCCCACGCCCGAAAACACGATTTTGCCGGGATCGCCGCCCGCCGCCAGCACCCGCGCCAATTCGCCGCCGGAGACGATGTCGAACCCCGATCCGAGTCGGGCCAGCACATTCAGCACCGCCAGATTGCTGTTGGCTTTGACTGCGTAGCACACCAGATGTGGATGCGCTCCAAACGCCTGATCGAAGGCGCGCCAGTGCCGTTCAATGGTGGCGCGGGAGTAGATATAGCACGGAGTGCCGACGGCGGCGGCGATGTCGGCGACCGGAACGGCCTCCGCGTACAGCCGGCCATCACGATACTCGAAGTAATCCATAGTCAGGGTTTCGCTGGCGGATGCTGTTCGGATGCAGGGGCTTGCGGCTTTTCCGGCAGATACAAAGCGCCTTTCTGGCCACAGCCGGAAAGTAACGCAGTAGCTAGTAGGCAGGCTAGGAAGAATAGGGGGCGGGGCATGGGCATGCAGTAGATTCCTTGGTTCGGAAAGCAGGAAGTATGAATGAATATAACCCGCCTTGCATACGCGAGTGCGGCTTGACAAGCAGGAAGGCTTTGCGGCTAATGCGAACTCTTTATTCACTGAGACGGGAACTGTACTCATGACCGACCCAGCATTGACCACTGTTGAGATTGAACCGACCGGCCCGGTCCGCTCCAGCGTGATCTGGATGCATGGCCTGGGCGCCGACGCGCATGACTTTGAACCGATTGTCCCCGAATTGCGCCTGCCAGCAGAACTAGGCGTCCGCTTCGTCTTCCCCAATGCGCCGATTCGCCCGGTGACGATTAATAACGGGATGCAGATGCGCGCCTGGTATGACGTGCTGAGCATGGATTTACCACGCCAGGAAGACCCAGATGGCGTTCATGCCTCGGAGCGCGCGATTTACGCGCTGCTGGAGCGGGAAAAACAGCGCGGCGTTCCTGCCGAGCGCATCGTGCTGGCCGGGTTCTCCCAGGGTGGCGCGATGGCCCTGCATACCGGCTTGCGCTACCCAGATCGACTGGCCGGTATCCTGGCCCTGTCGTGTTATATCCCTCTGGTGGGCAAATTGAACAGTGAACGCCGGCCCGCGAATCAGCCGACGCCGATCTTCATGGCGCACGGCGACTATGACGCGGTGATCCCGATGCGCTATGGTCAACAGAGCGCTGAAGCTCTGAAGGCGTTGGGCTATGCCGTGGAATGGAGCGACTACGGTATGGGCCATGAAGTGTGCTGGCAGGAAATTCGCGACATCGCCGACTGGTTGAAGCGGGTGCTGGCGGCGCCGACTGCCTGACCTATCGAACCATCGAGGAAGAAACTCCATGAATTCCACTTGCCTGGGCTTCCATCGAACCAGGCTGCTGGACGGTTGGCCCTCAGCATTTGCGCCAAATGAATGCTTGCGCAGGGCCAACAAGTGATTGGGTTTTGCAAGTCTATAATACAAGCGGATTTTCAGGACTTGCCACGCTTATCCAGACAGGGATGTTAAACTAATCGCACTCTCGCTTCCAGGCGCCGGTTTGCGCCTTTTTTGTCCGTGAGAGAACAAGTATGAATACTATTCGCTAAGAGGATTTCACTCGCCTGTGGGAGCATGACATGACGACTATTCGCCAGGACGATTTCATTCAGTCGATTGCTGACGCCTTCCAGTACATCAGTTACTATCATCCAGTAGACTATATCAAAGCGCTGGCGGCCGCTTATGAGCGTGAAGAAAGTCCAGCCGCCAAGGACGCCATTGCCCAGATTTTGATCAATTCGCGGATGTGCGCCGAGGGCCATCGCCCGATCTGTCAGGACACCGGTATCGCGCTGGTGTTCCTGAAAGTGGGAATGGAAGTGCGTTGGGATGCAACAATGAGCGTACAGGAGATGGTCAACGAAGGCGTACGCCGCGCCTATCTGGACCCGGATAACAAGCTGCGCGCTTCGGTATTGCTCGATCCCGCCGGTAAACGCCAAAACAGCAAGGATAATACGCCGGCTGTCGTCCATTACGAAATCGTCTCTGGCCACCATGTCGAGGTCATTTGTGCAGCTAAAGGCGGTGGTTCGGAAGCTAAATCCAAGTTCGCCATGCTGAATCCATCGGATGATCTGGTCGATTGGGTGTTGAAAACCGTACCGACCATGGGCGCCGGTTGGTGTCCGCCGGGTATTCTGGGCGTCGGCATTGGCGGTACGCCGGAAAAAGCGTTGCTGTTGGCGAAGGAATCGCTGATGGCGCCGGTCGACATTCAGGAATTGATTGCCCGTGGACCAAAAAATCGCGCCGAGGAGCTGCGCATCGAACTGTATGAGAAGGTGAACGCGCTCGGTATTGGCGCGCAAGGTCTGGGCGGTTTGACCACGGTTCTCGATGTCAAGGTGCTCGATTACCCGACCCATGCCGCCAACCTGCCCATCGCTCTGGTGCCGAACTGCGCCGCAACCCGCCATGTGCATTTCCACCTGGACGGCAGCGGCCCGGCCAAACTGGAGCCACCGAGTCTGGAGGACTGGCCGAAGCTGACCTATGCGCCGACCAACGCCCGCCGGATCGAACTGTCCGAAGTCACTCGCGAGGACGTAGCGTCCTGGAAGCCCGGCGAAGTATTGCTGCTGAATGGCAAGTTGCTGACCGGTCGTGACGCCGCCCATAAGCGCATGACCGATATGCTTAACCGGGGCGAGAAGCTGCCGGTGGATTTCACTAACCGGTTTATTTATTACGTCGGTCCGGTCGATCCGGTGCGCGATGAAGTCGTCGGTCCCGCTGGCCCGACGACGGCGACCCGCATGGACAAGTTCACCCGACAAATGCTGGAGCAGACCGGCTTGTTGGGCATGGTCGGCAAATCCGAGCGCGGTCAAATCGCGATTGACGCGATCAAGGATAATAAAGCGGTTTATCTGATGGCGGTCGGTGGCGCGGCTTATCTGGTGTCCAAAGCGATCAAGGCGTCCAAGGTAATGGCTTTCGAGGATCTGGGCATGGAAGCGATCTATGAATTCGAGGTCAAGGACATGCCGGTCACCGTGGCCGTCGATGCTCAGGGCAGTAGCGTTCATCAAACCGGGCCGAAGGAATGGCGGATGAAGATCGGGAAGCTACCAGTGGTGGAAGCGGCTTGATGAAGGGACGGTAACCATTCCACTCCTCTTCCTGTCGGAGAGGGGTGGGTAATGCTTGAAATTGGTCAGCCCGTCAAAACTCCATGGAGCAGCGATAGCGGGGATTTATCCACTCGGCGATCAGTTCAGCGCTGCCACAGGCAAGGGTCCAGCCAAACAAGCCGTGTCCGGTGTTGACGAACAGGTTGTCATATTTCGGTGCTGGCCCAATCAAGGGAAGACTAGAGGGCGTTAACGGGCGCCATCCTTGCCAGCGACTGATCACCATTGTGTAATCGCCGCCGCGAGGAAAGCGTTTTTGGGCCAGTCCGATCAGCTGATCAATTCGATTTCGGTCGACGTGATCGTTGTAACCAACCAGTTCAGCGATGCCGGCGATCCGCAGATGATGGCCAAGCGCACAAAAAACCGTCCGGTTCCGGCTATCGGTAACACTGGCTACCGGCGCGCTCTTACCGAGTGGAACCGTGACGCTGTAGCCTTTCAGCGGATAGACGGGAAGATTAAGGCGCAAGGTTTTAGCCATTAACGGACTTTCAGCACCCAACGCCAGCACGTAGGCGTCTGCGGTGAAATCGCCCTGATCGGTTTCAATGGCTGTGATCCGGTGGTTCTCGTGGCGGATCCGTTTAATATCCGTTCCGAGCTGGAGTTGAAAATCAGGCGACTGATAACAAAGATCAACCAGTCCCTGAGTAAAGGCGCAGGAATCGCCGGCCTCGTCGGTCTCCGCATGGATGCCGCCGACGAAATCGTTTGGGCCATCGGTTAATGATGGCTCCAAATCGATGAGGGCAGCGCGATCCAGAACTCGCATTGAACAGCCCAGCGCATTCTTCATCCAGCAAGCCTTCCGGGCGTGAGACATCTCCGCGGCGCTGGAAAGCAATACGATTTTGCCATTTTTGCGAAAATGGAAATCGAAGCGGTGTTTCTCGATGATACGATGCAAGGCTGCTCTGGAAAAGAGCGCCAGCCGGGTCAATCGCGTCGTATTCCGGGCCGTGATCGCCGATCGGCAATTCATGAGAAATTGCAGCCCCCATTGCGCTAATTTCACGCTGAGGATGGGTTGAACCCGGAATGCTGGATCACGCCCGGCGATCATGCGGGGCAGCGTCTTCAGCAAATCGGGCGACGCCAGTGGATTGACATAAGAATAGCTTAACTGTCCGCCATTCCCAAAGCTTGCGCCCCGAGCGACCCCGGAGGCGCGGTCGATGACCGTGACGCGTATATCCCGGCGTAGGAGACTATAGGCGGTGGTGATGCCGATCACGCCTGCGCCAAGGATACCTACATGCATTTTCTGTTCTTTCTCTGAAGATCGCGTCTAGACATTTGTGGAATGTGGAGCCAGCAAAGATCGAGAAACGGTATAACTAATAAATGCATCGTTAATCCGAAAAATGCCTAGACGACACTCACCACAAGCGCGGCATCCTGCTCGCGCCAGCGGAATGGCATGACATACGCCTTGACACTCTCAGGGAGCGAGATTGACTGCTCTCGCCCGGTGACGACGATGGGCACCGAGATCATGAACTCGTGACCGAACGCCCGCCGGGCGTTCCCCGATATTGTGTTACTGATTTCTCCCGCCAGATCGGCCAGGTTTTCCCGCGACACATCACTCTCGCCGCCATGCACGAGAATCTGGCGCAACATTTCGCTCGGCGCAGTGAAATAGACGCATCCTCGACGGTTGCCCGAAATGCCAATAACGCCCGTAAAGTCGAAGACGGGTAGTACATTCGGATCGCCAAGAAAGGGCGTTCCCATTTCAGCGGGGCAACCGGTCTGCTGCTCGAAGTAATGTTGGACAATACCGATAAAAATGCGCAGTTCTGCTTCAGTCATTGTCGTCGTCTGATGTAAGCTCACCGATTGCCTCAGTGAGATCGCTTTCGGTAAAGGGCTTGCACAGGAAACCTTGCGCTCCTTCCTTCAGGGCCAGGATGGCGGTCGCTTTATCCGCCAGCGCGGATACAACCAGGATACGCACATGAGCGTCAATCTCGCGCAGCGCACGGATGCACTCGATACCGTCCATGTGCGGCATTGTCAGGTCCATGGTCACCAGGTCGCAGCGAGTCGCCTTAAACTGAGTCAGCGCTTCCTGGCCGTTGGACGCCATGCCGGCGATCTCGAGGCCATACTTGCCGAGGCAGCGGGCAATCTTGCTACGAATGATATTCGAGTCGTCTACGATGAGTAGCTTTTTCATGTTGCTGCCGGCCCCTCCATGATCGCGCGCGGCGCCAGGTGAACCCGGAAGTGGCAATACTCGTTCGGGGTCGTCCCAATGCGGACATTCCCCCCGAAACGGACCACGAGTTCCGCGACGGTATCCAGCCCGGCGCCGCGACCCGCATCCGCGTCGACCTCCGCGTGAGAACTGATTCCGGGTTCGAAAATGAGACCAACAATGCGCCGGTTATCCCAGGCGGCGGCCTCTTCGGCAGTCAAACGGCCTTTGGCGATGGCAGTATCGCGGATGTGCTGGACGGAAATACCACGGCCATCGTCGCGGAAGCTCAACTCGACCGATCCATCGTCATTCTGTGAAATATAGATCGAAAGCCGGCCTGCTTCCGGTTTACCCAACGCTTTGCGGGCATCGGATGATTCGATGCCGTGGACTATGGCATTGCGGATAAACTGATTGATGATCGTGTTGACCGCGCTACTCAGCCCATCGGGCAACGTGGCGACGTCGATGCCCTTGTAGCTGATCTCAACGGTATTGCCATGACGAGCAGCAATCTGGTTGGCGAAATCCCGCCAGCGCTGCACGAAGGGCAATTTGGCGGTATTGGGATCGTGCTGTGGCCGCGGCGCTTCGACGGTGGCGACACCACGAACCTGTGAAATACGGATAACCGCGTTCTCAATGGCCTCGATCTGTTCGAACAGTCCTTTCACCTGCACGGTGACCGGTAGAAAGTCCTCACCCGACAGCGAGGGTTGCTCGCGCAATCCGGAGAGTAGGTCTTCAAGCTGGTGGAATGCATCGGCCAGGCTGCTTATGCCCAGCGCCGCCGCGTCGCCTTTGATTCGGTGCGCCTGGCGGAAAAGGGCGTTCACGAGGCTACTCCGTCCGGTAACCGGCTCGGACTGATCGCGCAGGAGACCACTCCGTCCGGTAACCGGTTCGGATTGATCGCGCAGGAGACTGTTGATGTTCTGCAATCCATCAGCCGCCGCCCGCAGGAACTGATGCAGCGCAAATGGTTCGATCTGGATGATTTCCATCAGCATTCCGAGTTGCCCACGCGCGCGATCCTCGGTCGCTTTGAGTTCCTGCTCCAGCAGAACGCGGCGGGTAATGTCACTGACAGTGACCAGAAGATGGGTGATCTTGCCTTTCTCCTTGACCCGATTGAACGCGAACTGGAGAAAGCGTGTTTCAGGTTTGCCTGGACCCTGGTCAAGCAGCATCTCAACACGGTTAAGCGGATTCACGCTAGTGACCAATTTTTCCTTGACATCGTGCTTGAGTAGAAGATCAAGATATTCCCGAGCAGTCTTCAGGGTCTTCTGATCAACGCGCGCCCTAAGAATGTCGATGAAATCGGCTCCGGCCAGTGTAGCGACGCCTAGGATGCTGTTGAGCGCTGTCGAGTGCTGTGATCCGATCTTAAACTCGAGGTCCAGCAGAAAAAGACCTTCCTGCGTCGTGCGCAAAATATCGGCGGTTTCCTTGTGCGCATGCTCCAGTTCGCGGTCGCTGCGGCGCAGATGGCCAATAAAGTGAAATAGAATGACAATGAAGTTGATAGTCGCCAGGGTAATGCCGGTGACCTGTACCGCGCGTAGCATCGTCGCCTTGTCCGAGGCGATTTGCTCAACGCGTGTGGTCAGATCGTTCATTAGCTTGAGCAGCTGCAAATTGGCCGCTTCCATCAACCGCGCCAACTGACTTGCCTGCATAATGTTCGTATTATCAGTAAGCGATTTGGCGACAGTGATCATCGGTGTCCAAATGTCGCGCGCTTCACGCAGGATTCCCTGAGCTGTCGGATCTCCTATCGCCGCCAGATTCACTTCGTCACCCGTTCCGCTGGTGGTGCGACCTCCCTGCGAGAAAGCCGTCAATGTTTGATCGAAAACGGTCGACGCCTTCTTGAATTCAGCTAACTCATTGCTAAAAGGCTTGCCATCGCGGATCCGATACTCAACTTGCAGCGCTGTCTTGGTAATGCGTTGGGATAACATGCGCTGACGGCCCGCCAGGTTAATCATCAACGCATCATTGCTGATCTGGCTGGAAATCACGAAATTGAGTACTAGCACGGCCAAGTCGAAGAAAATAAATAGAGCAATCGACAGAACGATGTTCCGGTATTTGCCCAATTCAAGATGAAACATGCCTCCCCCTTAAGCACTGTGCTGACTTGTTGACGCGATATCCTCAAGTCACGAATATTACTTATTATAGAAAGGTAAACAATAAAAAATCATTTCCTGTTAACGATCGTCGCTGAGGTCCAGGGGACGAAAAGGTTGTCAAGATTCTCCATTCTCCGAAGTCACGCTTTATTTAAGCGAACTGTAAGTGAGTTTTTCAAAACTCGGGTGATGTTAACGATTCTTCACCGCTTCTTCAAAGGCATTGAAGTATCATAAGGACTTAATCCGGACGAAATGATCGAACGCAACAAACGCCCTGTTGACGGGTAGAATCGCAAGCCGCTTGAAAGGGCCGCCACACCCCCTGAATTTGGCGCGCACGCCCGGCCCCCTGGATCAACTTTATGGAAACCACCTTGAACGCCGATTTTCAACGCATCGAACGCCTGCCGCCTTATGTTTTCAACATCGTCAATGACCTGAAGGCCCAAGCCCGCGCGCGGGCCGAGGACATCATCGACTTTGGCATGGGCAACCCCGACCAGCCTACCCCGAAGCATATCGTTGCCAAACTGGTTGAAACCGCTCAACGCGGCGATACTCATCGCTACTCGGTCTCGCGCGGGATTCCGCGTCTGCGTCGGGCAATCTGCAACTGGTACAAAACCCGCTATCACGTCGATCTCGATCTGGACAGTGAAGCCATCGTCACCATCGGCTCCAAGGAAGGGCTGGCGCATCTGGCGCTGGCGACCATGGGGCCGGGCGATGCGGTGCTGGTTCCTAATCCCGCTTATCCGATTCATCCTTACGGCTTTGTCATCGCCGGCGCCGACATTCGCCATGTGCCGCTGATTCCCGGCGTGGATTTCTTCGTTGAGCTGGAAAAAGCGATCAAGGACTCCTGGCCGCATCCCAAGATGTTGGTGCTGAACTTCCCGGCCAACCCTACCACTCAGTGCGTGGAACGGGAATTCTTTGAAAAAGTGGTGGAGATCGCCCGTGAGCATCAAATCTGGGTGATTCACGATCTAGCCTATGCCGATCTGGTGTTTGACGGTTACACGGCGCCCTCGATTTTGCAAATTCCCGGCGCCAAGGAGATCGCCGTCGAGTCCTTTACCTTGTCCAAGAGTTACAATATGCCCGGCTGGCGGGTGGGTTTCATGTGTGGCAACCCGACGCTGATCGCGGCGCTGGCGCGTATGAAGTCCTATATGGATTACGGCATGTTCACGCCGATCCAGGTGGCGGCCATCGCGGCGCTGGAGGGGCCGCAGGATTGCGTCGCGGAAATCCGCGAACTGTACCGCAAGCGCCGTGATGTGCTGTGTGAAGGTTTGAACGCCTTGGGCTGGAAAGTGGAAAAACCCAAAGCCACGATGTTTGTCTGGGCGCCGATTCCTGAACAGTACCAACCCCTCGGTTCACTGGAGTTTTCCAAAAAATTGCTGGCCGAAGCCAAGGTCGCGGTTTCGCCGGGCATTGGCTTTGGCGAGTACGGCGATGATCACGTCCGCTTCGGCCTGATCGAGAATGAGCATCGCACCCGGCAAGCGCTGCGCGGCATCCGTGAGATGTTCCGCCGGGACAGCCGGGATCAATACGCGCCCCCCTTGGCGCAAGCAGTGGAGGCTTGAATTAATGAGCGCATATCCTCCCGTTAAAGTGGGTCTGCTGGGTCTGGGCACGGTCGGCGGCGGCGTCACGCGCGTCCTGTCTCGCAACGCCGGGGAAATCAGCCGCCGCGCGGGTCGCGAAATCGTGATCACCCATGCAGCTGCGCGTAATCTCGACACCACGACCGCCAACATCGCCGGTATGAAATTGACCGAAGAAGCGCTGGATGTGGTGAATGATCCCGAAGTTTCGATCATTGTCGAGCTGATGGGCGGTTACGAGCCGGCGCGCAGTCTGGTTTTACAGGCGCTGACCAACGGCAAACATGTAGTGACCGCCAATAAGGCGCTGATTGCCAAGCACGGGAACGAAATTTTCGCGACCGCCCAAGCGACCGGCATGATGGTCGGTTTTGAAGCGGCGGTGGCCGGCGGCATCCCGATCATCAAGGCGATCCGCGAGGGCTTGGCCGGCAATCACATCGAATGGGTCGCGGGGATCATCAATGGCACCGCCAACTTTATTCTGAGCGAAATGCGCGACAAGGGCCGCGACTTTCCCGAGGTGCTGGCCGAGGCGCAAGCGCTAGGTTACGCCGAGGCCGATCCGACCTTCGATGTTGAGGGCATCGATGCCGCTCATAAACTGACCATTCTCGCGTCCATTGCCTTTGGCATTCCCTTGCAATTCGACCGGGTTTATATCGAGGGCATTAGTCGTATCACCCGCGAAGATGTCGCCTATGCTGAAGAACTGGGCTATCGCATCAAGCACCTGGGAATTGCCTGCTGCAATGACCACGGTGCGCAACTGCGGGTTCATCCGACTCTGATCCCGAAAGAGCAGTTATTAGCCAGCGTTAATGGGGTGATGAACGCGGTGTTGGTGCAGGCCGACGCGCTAGGACAGAGTTTGTATTACGGGGCCGGAGCGGGGGCCGAGCCGACCGCTTCAGCTGTGGTGGCCGACATCATCGACGTAGTGCGCACCCTGACCGCCGACCCGGACAACCGGGTGCCGCATCTGGCGTTTCAGCCGGACGCCCTGTCCGATCTGCCGGTATTGCCCATGACCGAGGTGGAAACTGCGTACTACCTGCGCTTGCAGGCGCAGGATCGGCCAGGGGTGCTCGCCGAGGTGACTCGTATCCTGGCCGACCGGGATATTAGTATTGAAGCCTTGGTACAGAAGGAACCAGCGCTCGGCGCCAGTGATGTGCCGATTATCCTGTTGACCTATGAGATTCAGGAAAAGTGGATGAACGAGGCAATTGCCGCTATTGAGGCGCTGGACGCGATCTCCGCCCCAGTCACGCGCATTCGATTGGAGCATCTGGGCTTTGACTGATGGATTGGAAGCAGGCAATAGATCGGCTTTCGGAACGAGTTGCGTAGGGATGACACAGGGATGAAAAACGCCTTGGCGGATGATCCGCCAAGGCGTTGATTAGATTGGTGGGCCGTGTTGGATTCGAACCAACGACCAACAGATTAAAAGTCTGCTGCTCTACCAACTGAGCTAACGGCCCCAAAAGGGATGATTATGTTACAACAATTCGCCAAAACCACAAGTCCTGATCCCGGATCAGCGCAACAATAGTAACCGCTGTTTGGCCAAACCAGCGGCCTGCGTATCGGGATAGACGTGAAGTAATTTTTGCAAGACCTCCTGCGCTCGGTTGATATCGCCAGTTATCTCATAGACATAGCCCAATCTCAGCAATGCGTCAGGGAGGCGTTCGCTATTCGGATAACGCACCCCCAAATTGATGAAGCTTTCTCTGGCGGCATCGTAATCCTGGACAACATAGTAGGACTCGCCCAACCAATACTGCGCCTCGCTGGCCAAGGGACTGGCGGGATGCATCTGCAGGAACTGTCGAAAGTCGTTAATAGCCTGTGGGTGACGACCTTCGCCAAACTCACGCAAGGCAGCATCGAAATTCGCCTGTTCCGTTCCAACAGCAGCTGTCGGCGTTGGCTGAATAACGGGTGGCCGATCACCCGTAGAGGACGGAACAGATACCGGTTGATCAGTTTCAACCCGTTGCTCAGTGGCTGGCGCAACCGATGGCAGAGCAGTTGCCAGAGGCGCTGCCGGTTGCGCCGGATGATCCGGCGCCGACCGTTCCCGCTGAAGCGACTCGACCTGATGACGGTAAACCTCCAGTTCTCCACGGATGTATCGAACTTCCTGTTCCAGTTGCTCGATGCGCTGAATTAGTTCCAGCGTCAGCGAACTCTCGGGCGCTTGGGCGCGAACAACGCCGACAGAACCCATGCCGCCTAATAGAAATACCACCAGCCAGGCAAGCCCCGATTTTGGCATGATGATTAATCTCATCAATAGACAATTTCCACGCGCCGGTTGAGCGCATAACTTTGTTCATCGGAGCCGCTGGCCGCCGGGCGTTCCTCGCCGTAGCTGACGACCCGGATTTGTTGGGGGGAGACGCCCATGGCGCTCATGACCTGACGCACGGCATTCGCACGGCGTTCGCCCAGCGCGATGTTGTACTCGCGGCTACCCCGTTCATCGGTATGACCTTCGAGTTGTGTGATAATGCGCGGGTTTCCTCGTAAATAGTTCGCATTCGACTCGATAATAGCCTGACTATCGGAGCGGACGTTAGCGCTATCGAAATCGAAATATACGATGCGATCCGCTGAAACCATGCTGCCGCCCATGCCAGGCATCGCGGGTTCCGGCGGTTGTGGTTGGGCTGGCAATCCCGATTGTCCATAATCCGATGTTCCCCCGCCAGGATAGCTACCATAGGTTCCGCTACTGGTGTCATAAGTGTCGTATCCCCCCGGCGCCTGACCATAAGCATAGCTATAGGCTTCCTGCCCAGGCTGTCCCGTGGTTTCCGATTGTGGCATGTCCTGTGGAATCGGGTCCGTGTTTTCGCCGGTTGACGCACAACTGGCAAGCAGCGCCAGCGAGGCGGCAGCCATCAAGATGCGGATACAATTGTTCATCGCGGTTCTCCCCAATTTTAAAGTCAATATTCAAATCAACGGCCGTAGGGCGCCCAAGCTGGGTCGCGCGCTCGGCCACGCAGGGCAAAATCCTGCTGAATGGTTCCATCCGTCGATACCGCAGCCAATCGTTGGCCGTCGGAATAGACAATCATTTTGCCGTTTGGCGCAAAACTGGGTGATTCGGCATTGCCCCCCGAGGTCAGGACGCGGAACTGATGAGTTTGCAAGTCCATTACGGCAATGTAAAATCGGCCTCCACGCCGGTGCATCATCGCTACATAGCGTCCATCAGGCGAAACCGCTGGCCGGGCATTGTAGTCACCCTCGAAGGTCAGACGCTGCGCTGCGCCGCCACCCGCGCCGATCCGGTACAACTGCGGCGATCCGCCCCGGTCCGAAGTAAACACAATGCCGCCATCCGGCAACCAGACCGGTTCGGTATCAATTGCGCTATTGCTGGTCAACCGGACTGGCGACCCAGTCGCCAGATCCAGCGCATAGATCTCCGGATTACCGTCCTTGGACAAAGTGAACGCCAGCCGCTGACTGTTTGGTGCCCAGGATGGAGCGCCATTGATGCCAGGCGCTGCGGAAACCACCCGTCGCGCTCCGCTATAAACATCCTGAACGACAATTTGTGGTCGGCGGCCTTCGAAAGAGACATAGGCCAGTTTGGAGCCATCCGGCGCCCAGGACGGCGACATAATCGGTTGTCCAGAACGCAGAATAACCTGGGGATTTTGCCCGTCGGCGTCTGCGACCACCAGATACCAGTTGCCGCCGCCGCCCGCGACAAAGGCGATGCGCGTGCCTGCCAACCCTTTTTCTCCAGTAAGCTTTTCATAAATCAGATCGCTGATCCGATGGGCAACTGGCCGCAATTGATTGGCAGGGATATCAAAGGACAGGTTCAGCAATGCGCTGCCCTGAGCGTTGCTCAACTGAAACTGCACGATATAACCTCGCGCGCCGCCCGGACTCGCCTGGCCGGTAACCGAATAATTAGCCTGGGCATTGGGTGGTTGCGGGGCGAATTTGCCGGTTCTCCGCAAATCCGCAGCGACAATGCCCGCGATATCCTCGGGTGCGCCGCCGCTGAAGGGGGCAATGGCAATCGGCGTACCGCCGCTTTCGACTTTCTTGGTGATGTCCAGACTGATCTGGGCATGGACAAGACTCGCGACGCCGAACAACAGAATCAAGACGCTAAAAAGTTTCTCAACGAGTTTCAAGAGTTAACTCCCCTGGAACAGGCAAACCGGAAAACTAGATATTCTCCCATCAATTAGAATCCAGGGAAAATCTGATTTTCAGGGATTGCTTCGCAATATAAGTCGCCTGGTAATCGTTAGCAGGCATGGGTAGCGGCGAAGCGCTGAGAATGGCCGCTTTCACCGAATCATCAAACTGAGCGTCGCCGCTGGACTTCACAATCCTGACTTTGGTTACAGATCCAGTGTTGTTGACCGATATGACAACTTCGCAACTCAATTTCGCACCGCCACTCAGTAAAGGACTCCACTGCCTTTTAATGTAGGGTTCGATACGGCGTTTGGCGAACTCCGCAGCCGCCAGCTCCTGAGCAAGCCGCTGTGTTTCTTCCGCCTTGCGTTTGGCTTCGGCTTCGGCTTCTGCCTTGCGTTTGGCTTCGGCTTCGGCTTCTGCCTTGCGTTTGGCTTCGGCTTCGGCTTCCGCCTTGCGTTTAGCTTCGGCTTCGGCCTTGCGCTTGGCCTCCGCCTCCGCTTCGGCCTTGCGCTTGGCCTCCGCCTCCGCTTCCGCCTTGCGTTTGGCCTCCGCCTCCGCTTCCGCCTTGCGTTTGGCCTCAGCTTCGGCCTTTCGGGCTTCCTCAGCCTTGCGTTTGGCCTCAGCTTCAGTAGCCTTACGTTTAACCTCGGCCTTTCGGGCTTCCTCAGCCTTGCGTTGCTTGGCTTCAGCGATTGCCTTACGTCTTTCCTCGGTTTTTCGAGCTTTTTCAGCTTTTCGGGCTTCCTCGGCCTGACGTTGCGCCTTTTCCGCTGCCTTGCGCCGTTCCGCAAGTTTGCGCTGCTCCTCGGCCTGACGTTGCGCCTCTTCCGCTGCCTTGCGCCGCTCCTCGGCTCTGATCTTACGGCGTTCCTCAGCCGCTTTGCGCTTCGCTTCCTCCACCTCTCGCCGCCGAGCTTCTTCCTCCGTCCTGCGGCGCGCAGCTTCTTCTTCCGCCTTGCGGCGCGCAGCCTCTTCCTTCCGCCGCTGGATTTCCGCTTGCTGGCGCTCCTCCGCTTCACGGGCTTGCCGCTCTGCTCGCGCTAGTTCCGCCTGCCGTTCGGCTTCCGCGCGCTGACGCTGGCGTTCCAATTCAGCCAGTCGCTCCAGTTCTTCCCGGATCGCAATTTCATCAATCACTTCAGCCGGAATCGATTCAGCCAATACTCCCTCAGGATGAGGCGTATCCGACAGATTCAATGTAAACAACAAAAGAAGTCCGATTATCACATGGACCGCAACCGTGAAAGCGGATGCGATCAAGTTCTGTCGCCGAGAACCCTGTTCTGAACGCAACATCAACGCCGCTCACCCATCAAATCAATTATTGTGGCGAATCAGGAGGCGCAGTGGATAGTCCGACTTTGATGGCGCCCGCCCCTTTCAAGGCCGCCATCGCTTCGATGACTTGTTCATAGCGCACTTCACGGTCGGCGCGGATCAGCACCGGCGGTTGCGGTTTCTGGTTCAAATGTTCCTGAGTCTCTTCGTAACGCGGTTCCAGGGTCTTGCAGTTCACGGATTGAGCCTGTTCCGAACCGACATTCAAATGGCACGAGCCATCTTTTTGCACGGACATAACCACAACTTCAGTTTCCTGATTCTGCATTTCGAGCGGTTCCGCCGGGGCCTGCGGCAAATCTACTTCAACCCCCTGGTTCAACAATGGCGCGGTGACCATAAAAATCACCAACAACACCAGCATCACGTCGATATAGGGAACAATGTTGATTTCCGCCTTCAGGCGACTATGCGAACGACGCCGGGACATAAGCTAACTTTGGGTTGCCGGAGCGCGGTTTCTGCGCAAGTGGTAGGATTGCCGCTGGAGAATGTTGGAAAATTCCTCCATGAAAGTCTCGTAGCGGTTAGCCAACCGATCCACGTCATGAGCGTAACGGTTATAGAAGATCACTGCCGGAATGGCGGCAAACAGCCCCATCGCGGTCGCGATCAGCGCTTCGGCAATGCCCGGCGCCACTTGCGCCAAAGTCGCCTGCTGGGTCACGCCTAACGCCATAAAAGCATTCATGATGCCCCAAACCGTGCCAAACAGACCAATGTACGGACTGGTCGAGCCGGCGGTCGCCAGCATGGGCAGGTACATTTCCAGATCATCCAACTCCCGTGAACCGGTAGCCCGCATCGCCCGTTGCGCGCCGCTGACCACAGATTCCGGATCGACGGTCGGCTGGGCGCGCAATCGCAGGAACTCCTGGAAACCCGCCAGAAAAATGGCGTCCATCCCCCAGACTGGCTCCTTCTGGCGATTGATGCGGGCGTATAGCGACGCCAGATCAATACCTGACCAGAAATCATCCTCGAACTGGTCGGCTGCGCCCTTTGCAGAACTCAGCACCAGATGCTTTTTAACAATCACCCACCACGAGCCCAGCGAAATCAATGCTAATACCAGCATGATCAATTGCACGATCACACTGGCATTGGCGATCAGGCTCCAGAATGACGTCTCATGGGTCACCCGCAATCTCCCTCAGGTTCCTTTATTATTTCCACTAAAATTCTGCTTTGCGGAGCGGATGACCGACGACCGCTCCGCAGAAAAACAATATTTCATGGAGAATCGCTTATGCGCGCTTTCATTTTACCGATTTTGTTGCTGATTATGCTGCCGGTCATAGCTGCAGCGCCACTAACCTTCGAAGAAGCCGATACCGATGGCGATGGCCTGATTAGCGCCGACGAGGCCGCTGATGTCGAAGGACTGGACTTCAATACCGCCGACAGCGATAACGATGGTACGCTCACGGTAGATGAATATGACATCGCCCTGGAAAAAATGTCAAAATCAACTCGATCAACGCTTCCAAATCCCGCTGCCCAATCTATACCGCCTCCGTCTTCGTCCAAACCTTAATCGCTGGTTCAGGAACCGGCGCTGAACAAATCGCTGCCCGTTGCCGAAGCCGTGGGAATGAGTCCGAAATGCCGATAGGCATGAGCGGTTGCTACCCGTCCGCGCGGCGTGCGCATTAGAAAGCCCTGCTGGATTAGGTAGGGCTCCAACACGTCCTCAATCGTTCCCCGTTCTTCGCTGATCGCCGCCGCCAAAGTATCCAGTCCCACGGGGCCGCCGCTGAATTTGTCGATCATCAACCACAACAAGCGCCGGTCCATTTCATCGAAACCGCAGGCATCCACTTTAAGCAAATCGAGCGCCCGCTGTGCTACATCAACCGTGATCTGGCCATCCGCCCGCACCTCGGCGAAATCGCGCACCCGACGCAGCAGGCGATTAGCGATACGCGGCGTACCACGCGAACGCCGGCCAATTTCCGCCGCACCTGGCGGAACGTCAATCTCGATGCCGAGAATCCGCGCAGACCGGGCGACAATCTCGGTCAACTCCTCGGCGGTATAAAATTCCAGACGATGCACAATCCCAAACCGGTCGCGCAACGGCGAGGTCAATAACCCGGCGCGGGTTGTCGCGCCGACCAGGGTAAAAGGCGCCACATCCAGTTTAATCGAGCGCGCCGCCGGGCCTTCGCCAATCATAATGTCGATTTGGTAATCCTCCATTGCCGGATACAGGATTTCCTCGATCATGGGACTGAGGCGATGAATCTCGTCAATAAACAGCACGTCGCGTGGTTCGAGATTGGTCAGCAGCGCCGCTAGATCGCCGGGTCGCTCCAGCACTGGGCCTGAAGTTTGCCGAAGGTTAACCCCCATTTCGGCGGCAACGATGTGCGCCAGCGTAGTTTTGCCCAGCCCTGGCGGCCCGAATAGGAGAACATGGTCAAGCGCTTCGCCCCGAGCGCGAGCAGCATGAATAAAAATCTCCATCTGCTCGCGCATAGCCTGTTGGCCAATATACTCCGCCAGGCGACGAGGCCGCACCGCCCGGTCGATGACGGTATCCTCGTTATTGGCGGCTGGTGTAATCAGACGGTCTGGCGCGTTCATGATCCAAGGCTAAAGGCTAAGGCTAAAGGTTGAAAAAGCTTACCGGCGCACGCTGGCTTGCAAAGCCTGGCGGATGATCGCTTCGCTGGTCAGTCCTTCGGTCTCCAGCGACTGCACCATGCGCGACGCATCAGGCAACTTGTACCCTAACGCCACCAGGGCGCTAATAGCGTCATCGACCGGATTGGCCTTGGTTGCGACGTTTCGTTCACCGCGCAGAACCACAGTAGCCGGATACACTCCTAGTTCGCCGATCCGGTCGCGCATTTCAATAATCAGCCGCTCGGCGGTCTTCTTGCCCACGCCCGGTAGCCGGGTCAACGATGTGGCGTCGCCTTCGCGCACGCAGCGCCCGAACAGTTCCACGCTCATCCCGGATAGAATCAGCAGCGCCAGCCGCGGACCAATCCCAGTCACGCGAATCAGGTGGCGGAACAGACTCCGCTCTGCCAGGTTGGCGAAGCCGTACAGGGTATGGGCGTCCTCGCGCACGGTTAGATGCGTCAATAACGTCACTTCCGCCCCGACTTCCGGCAGGGTCTGGAAGGTCATTAGCGACGCCTCCAGTTCATAACCGACCCCGTGGGCATCGATCATTAAATAAGGCGGCTGTTTCCAGGCCAGCAGTCCGCGCAGACGCCCAATCACCGCCGACGCCTCCGGGTCAGCCCAGCGATAGCGCCCAGCCGGTTCAGAGTCTGCCGGGTGTGCCCATGACAGATCGCTACGGCCAGCGCATCGGCGGCGTCAGCCTGAGGCGATTGCGGCAGGTTTAATAACCGGGCGACCATACGCTGCACCTGCGTTTTATCCGCCGCGCCGCCGCCGACCACCGCCTGTTTAATCGCGCGCGCCGCATATTCGCTGACCGACAATCCCGCCATCACGACTGCGCACAGGGCCGCGCCCCGGGCTTGACCGAGCTTTAACGCCGAATCAGGATTGCGATGCATAAACACCTGTTCGGCAGCTACTTCAGCCGGTTGATACTCGTGAATCACCTCGGTCACGCCTTCAAAAATGGTTTTCAAGCGCTCCGGCAAGGGGCGATCGCTGGCCGTTTGAATGCAACCGCTGGCGACATAGCGTCCCTGCGACCCCTCCATGTCGATAACGCCATAACCGGTGATGCGCGAACCCGGATCGATACCCATCAGCCGTATGATCGTCACGCTCAGAGGTTCGCCAGAATATCCTCGGGAATATCAGCATTGGAATAGACATTCTGGGTATCGTCCAGGTCTTCCAGCAAATCCAGGAGCTTGACCATTTTCTGCGCATCTTCCAAACCCAGCATCGTGTTGGAGCTGGCGCGTTGAGTGACCTCGGCGCTCTCCGGTTCCAGGCCCGCCGCAGCCATCGCCTCGCGCACCTGCTGAAAAGCCGCTGGCTCGGTCAATACGTCCACCGAACTGTCATCGTTCGTGACGACATCGTCGGCGCCGGCTTCGATAGCCACTTCCATGATTCGGTCCTCGTCGCTGTCCGCCGGGTAGCTCAATACACCTTGTTCGGTGAACTGAAAGGCGACTGAGCCGCTGGTGCCCAAATTGCCGCCGCATTTGCTGAAGGCGTGACGCACCTCCGCCACCGTGCGATTGCGGTTATCGGTTACAGCGTCGACCATCACCGCTACGCCGCCCGGGCCGTAACCCTCGTAGCGAATTTCTTCGTATTCCACGCCTTCCAGGGAACCTGCGCCGCGCTTGATCGCTCGCTCGATCGTGTCTCTGGGCATATTGGCGGTCAGCGCCTTATCCATTGCCAGGCGCAGACGCGGATTCGCCCCTGGATCGCCGCCGCCCATGCGCGCCGCAACAGTGATCTCCCGAATCAAGCGCGTGAACAACTTACCGCGTTTGGCGTCCTGCGTATTTTTCCGATGTTGAATATTGGCCCATTTACTATGTCCAGCCATACGAAGCCTCTTGCCGGGTCTGCTTTGCGATACAGTTCAATATCATCAGTTTAGCACTTTGCCGCGCGGCTACTCATGACGCGGGTGGTGAAATCGGCCCGTGGCGAAGAACGCACAGGACTGGGTAATCGTGGACGGGTCGACCAGCATTTGCATGTGCGAGACGGGCAAACAAATGTGGTCGGCCATGCCGGGGAACTGTGTTTCAACCACCGCAATCATACCGTCGGCCGGGGCCGGCATGGCTGGAAACAACAGGCCAACACCGATGTTCAGCGTACCCGCAACCGAACCCAGTAGATTCGGCGCGCTCCAGGCTGGCGCGCCGCCCAGCAATCCCTCTTCCAACGCCCGTCCTACGAAGAAGCCCAGACCGCTGTAGTGCATGATCTGCGCTGCATAGCTCCCCTGATGCGGAGTACCCAGCGTGACGATACGCCCTGGTCGTTGCTTAGGATAGTGATGGAAGAGATAGCGCACGACCAGGCCACCCATGCTGTGGGCCAGGAAATGCACAGTAGACGACTCCAACCGTTCCAATAATCGATGCAGATCTTCGGCGTTTTCCGCCGGCGAACGGGTCATGCTCGGATAGGAAAAATTCACGGTGTGATAGCCGGATTCCTCCAGCCAGTACTCCAACAGGCGCATCCATAGACCATGGACATACAAACCATGCACCAGTACTACCGTTTCGCGCTGGGCCGCCATCATTGACTCCGGGTGATTTGAGTAAAAGCGAGCATTCTAGCCGAAATTGACCACCGGTCGGCTGGAACAGGTTAAAAGAATTGTCATCATTCGCCAGCGGCAACGCCCCACGCAACCGCCAGCAATGCTCCAGTTTCATCAGCCGGTAAAAAATTCGCCATTTCTCCTTGATAGTGTCAAAATGAAACTAACTCGAAATGGGGCTGACCAAATTTATAAAACTGGTATCTTGCCTGTGCAAGCAAACTGGAATCCCTTGCTATTCCAAAATAATTGAGCGATGCGCCAAACACCGTCGCCGGAGTATTGATATGAGCGCCTTTACCCCTGCAATTGCTATCGAAGACCACCGTCTGACGCCGGCCCAGGTGCCGTTGACCGTGATCGAAACTCTGGACGCCACCGAGAAGGCTGACCTGGTTGACCGAATCCAGCGCTTGTTGAAAGAGCGCGACGCCACGCTGGTCGCCCACTACTACACCTCCCCGGAATTGCAGGAACTGGCCGATGCCACCGGCGGCTACGTCTCGGATTCTCTGGATATGGCGCGTTTCGGCACAGAATGCCCATCCAGTACGCTGATTGTTGCTGGGGTGCGGTTCATGGGCGAAACCGCCAAGATTCTCAATCCCGAAAAACGGGTGCTGATGCCGGACTTGCGTGCTGAATGCTCCCTGGATCTGGGCTGTCCCGCTGATGAGTTTTCCACCTTTTGCGACCAGTACCCCGACCGGACCGTGGTGGTCTACGCCAACACCAGCGCCGCCGTGAAAGCCCGCTCTGACTGGGTCGTGACCTCCGGGATCGCCCTGGAGCTGATCAAGCATCTGGCGGAGAAAGGCGAGAAACTGATCTGGGCGCCTGATCGGCATCTGGGCGCTTATGTGCAACAGCAAACCGGCATCGATATGCTGCTCTGGAACGGAGCTTGCGTCGTCCATGAAGCCTTCAAGGCCGACGGTCTGCGTCAATTGCGCGCCGAGCATCCCGATGCCCAGGTGCTGGTGCATCCAGAGTCGCCGCTGGACGTGATCGCGCAAGCCGACCTAGTGGGATCAACGACCGCGTTGGTTAAGGCGGTGCAGGAATTGCCCGCGAAAAAATTCATCGTAGCGACCGACAACGGCTTGTTCCACAAAATGAAGCTGGCCGCTCCTGACAAAACCCTGCTGGAGGCGCCGATCATGGGGAAGAGCGCGACCTGCGTCAGTTGCGCGCACTGTCCGTGGATGGCGATGAATGGCTTGCGCAATCTGGCGCGCGTGCTGGAGACCGGCGACAATGAGATTTACATCGATGAAGCCATCCGCGAACGCGCGGCCTTGCCGATTCGCCGCCTGCTGGACTTTGCCAGGCAACGGCGGCAGGTCGTGTTGGGGAATAGCGATGCCTGAAGAGTGAGGTTGAAGATCGACTTCAATCCACCGCTGACAGATGATCCAGCGGCCAGCGCGGTAGCACGTCAATCGCGGTATCCGCCGCCTGGCCCGCCGCCAGCCGCCGCCAGCCCGCATAGGCGATCATTGCGCCATTATCGGTGCAGAATTCCAGGCGGGGATAGTAGACCTGACCGCTCCGCTCCTCCGCCAATTCCAACAACCGCGCCCGCAACCGCTGATTCGCGCCGACCCCGCCCGCCACGACTAATCGCTGCAATCCGGTTTCCTCCAACGCCCGCCGGCATTTGATGACCATGGTTTCCACCACGGCCTCCTCGAACGCGCGGGCTACATCGGCCCGATTCTGCGGCGTCGGCTCCAGCTTACGCCAAGTATTAATGGCGGCGGTTTTCAACCCGCTGAAGCTGAAATCGCAACCTGGACGGTCGGTCATCGGTCGCGGGAATTTGAAACGCCCCGGAACGCCTTCCTGAGCCAGCTTGGCCAAGGCTGGCCCACCCGGATACGGCAATCCTAACAGCTTGGCGGTTTTATCAAACGCCTCGCCTGCCGCATCGTCAATGGACTCGCCTAGAATTCGGTAACCGCCCACGCTCTCCACACGCACCAGCAAGCTGTGTCCACCAGACACCAGGAGCGCCACAAAAGGAAATTCCGGCGGCTCGGCTTCCAACATTGGTGCCAATAAATGACCTTCCATATGGTGAACGCCAATCGCCGGAACGCCCCAAGCCCAGGCCAGACTGCGCCCGATCGCTGCGCCTACCAACAATGCGCCGATCAAGCCCGGCCCGCGAGTGTAGGCCACGCCTTCGACATCGCGTGGTTCGATGCGCGCTTGCCGGAAGATTTCCCGCAACAATGGCAACGTCTTGCGGACATGATCGCGCGAGGCCAGCTCCGGCACGACTCCGCCATATTCCGCATGCAGTTTGACCTGACTGTGCAGGGCGTGAGCCAGCAACCCGCGTTCGCTGTCATAGAGCGCCACGCCGGTTTCATCACAGGATGTTTCAAGACCTAGTATCAACATACGGCTTTCTGTTTTGCATTTAGTAGAGGGTATGATTACAATACAATGTTTTCTGATAATCCACTTTTTCCCTGATCCAGACTCTAAATGAATGAGGTGACGTCTTAATGCCTGCCGTGAAAATTAAGGAAAATGAGCCGTTTGACATTGCATTGCGCCGTTTCAAGCGTTCCTGTGAAAAAGCTGGCGTTCTCTCCGAAGTCCGCCGCCGGGAGTTTTACGAGAAGCCCACCCAGGAACGCAAGCGCAAGCGGGCCGCCGCCGTCAAGCGTCATTTGAAGAAACTTTCCCGGGAAGTCGCCCGCCGCACCCGCCTCTATTGAGTTTGGCCGCCTTACCTCTCCCCCCGCTATTCCAAGCACATCGCGAGTCTGTCCGCATGTCCCTCAAAGACCGTATTCAGGATGACATGAAAACCGCCATGCGCGCCAAGGATAAAAATCGCCTGGGCGTTATCCGCCTGATTCTGGCCGCTATCAAGCAACGTGAGGTGGACGAGCGCATTGAACTGAGCGATGTGCAAACCCTGGCTGTGCTGGAGAAAATGATCAAGCAGCGCCGGGAATCCCTGACGCAGTATCAAAACGCCGGTCGCGCAGACTTGGCCAGTCAGGAAGCGTTCGAAATCGATCTAATTCAGGCTTATCTGCCTGCCCCGCTGAGCGAAGCCGAGATGGAAACGCTGATTGCTCATGCAATCGCGGTAACCGGCGCCCAATCCATGCGCGACATGGGCAAGGTCATGGCCGTCATCAAGGATCAAGCGCAGGGCCAGGTCGACATAGGTACGGTCAGCGCCCGGGTTAAAGCCCGCTTCGGCGGCTGAATCTGCATCTTTCAACGATCACGCATCTTGTCTCCATTGACTGGCGGACCGACGTTTTTCGACTAGGCTTTGGGGTTATGGCTGGCCGTATTCCCCAGGAATTTCTCGATCAGGTGCTCAGCCGAGTGGACCTGGTCGAGGTGATCAACACCCGAACGCCGTTGCGTCGCGCCGGCCATGATTTTATGGCCTGCTGTCCGTTTCATGCCGAAAAAACGCCCTCATTCTCGGTCAGTCCGCGCAAGCAATTCTATCACTGCTTTGGTTGCGGCGCTCACGGAAACGCCATCGGTTTTTTGATGGCCTATGAACGACTGGAATTTCTGGACGCCGTTGAAGAACTGGCCCGACTGGCGGGTCTGGAAATGCCGAAAAGCGGTGGTGGCGAGAGCGACTCATCCCGCGCCCTGCTGGAATGGCTGGCCCAGGCTGACCGCTATTTCCGCCAACAGCTGCGAGAACATCCGACCCGCCAGCGCGCAGTGGACTATCTGCGCCAACGCGGTCTGACCGGCCAGATCGCTGGCGTGTTCGGCATTGGCTACGCGCCGCCAGGCTGGGACGCCTTGAGTCAGATCCTGCGCCAGGCCGGCGCTACGCCCGAACAGCTCATGAGCGCCGGCTTGGCCAGCCGCGACGAACGAAATCGTCTGCGTGATCGGTTTCGGGACCGAATTATCTTCCCGATCCGCAACCCACGAGGCCGAACCATCGCCTTCGGTGGTCGAACGCTGGACGCCGACGTTAACCCGAAGTATCTCAATTCGCCAGAGACGCCGCTATTTCACAAGCGATTGGAATTATACGGCCTCCATGAAGCGCGCACCCGCACCCAGCGCTTGCAACGATTGGTTGTGGTCGAAGGCTATATGGATGTGGTGGCGCTTGCCCAACATGATATCTCCTATGCCGTCGCTACCCTGGGCACCGCCACCAGCGCTGAGCATATCGAACGTTTGTTCCGGGTGGTTGCCGATCTAGTGTTCTGTTTTGACGGCGATCCGGCGGGACGAACGGCCGCCTGGCGGGCGCTGGAAGTCGCGTTGCCGTTCCTGCGCGATGGCCGGCAGATTGGCTTCCTGTTTCTACCCGAGGGCGAGGATCCGGATAGCCTGGTGCGTCGGGAAGGCTCCACGAACTTTGAGCGCCGATTGGAAAATGCGACGCCACTGGCGGATTATTTGTTTACCGAATTGCGCGCCCGTGCCCATCCCGACACGCTGGCGGGGCGCGCTCGTCTGGCCGAACTGGCCCGGCCACTCCTGGAAAAACTGCCCGAGGGACATTTTCGTGATCTTATGAGTGCGCGCTTGCAACAGGAAGCACAGTTGGTCAACACTCGATTGCGTCCCCCCGCCCCGACCCCGCAACCGGCTGATAACAATAATGCGCAGCTCGCTCGCACGCCGTTGCGCAAAGCCATTGCCCTGCTGTTGTATCGACCGGAACTGGCGCAACAGGCAATGCTGGATGATGACCCGGTATTACGCAATAGCCAGGAACCTGGCATAAAATTATTAGCGGAATTGGCCGCTACGCTGCGCGCCCATCCCGAGCTGACTGCCGCTGCCTTACTCGAACGCTATCGCGACACACGCGAGGGTGCCATTCTGGAGCGGTTGGCGCAATGGCGCCTGGAAGCCGAAACTCCGGAAGAAGAATATCAATTTGAGACAGAGTTCGTCGATATTCTGGATTACTTGCGGCGGCGCGCCGACCCGGTGAAACAGTGGCTGGAAACATTGTTGCAACGTGGAATGCCTAGCCCTCTGAGCAGAGAAGAGCGCGCAGAAGCATTGCGGAACTTTGGACAATTCAGGAAAGTCCAATAATCCTTTTATAAGGATAATGGAAATTTCATGGTATGATTATTAGTTTGAGTTTTTTACCCATCCAGCATGTGAACAGGTCATGAGCGAGCAGCAACAGTCACAATTGAAGAAGTTGATCGCCCGCGGCAAGGAAAAGGGCTTCCTGACCTATGCCGAGGTGAATGACCATTTGCCCGATGATATCGTCGACCCCGAGCAGATCGAAGATATCATTGCCATGATCAATGACATGGGTATCGAAGTCCATGAATTCGTACCCGACACTGAGACTTTGCTGCTCAACGAAAATCCGGTCAACGCCGATGATGATGTAGTCGCCGAGGAAGCCGCCGCCGCGTTAGCGGCAGTAGATAGCGAATTTGGCCGCACCACGGACCCGGTGCGGATGTATATGCGGGAAATGGGAACCGTCGAGTTGTTAACCCGCGAAGGTGAAATTCAGATCGCCAAGCGGATTGAGGAAGGCATGAGCCAGGTGCTATCGGCGCTGGCCAGCTATCCTCTGACAATTGGTGAGTTGTTAAAAATTTATGAATCCATCAGTGAAAATGGCACACGATTAGCCGATGTCATCAGCGGTTTCAATGATATTGAGGAACCTGCGCCACCGCTGCCGGAGGAGAGCGCACCGGTTATCGGCGAAGAACCGGACGTAACCAGTAAGAAGAAAGAAGAGCAAGAGGAAAGTGAGACGCTGCCAGCGTCGGAAGTGGTTTCGGAATCATCGGAGGAAGCGCCGGAAACGTCGGAAACGCCAGAGGAAGATGAGGAAGTAGTGGAGGACGGCGATGACGAAAGCGAAGGAGAGGAAGGGACCCAGAATACCGTGATCGAGAGCGGTCCTGATCCAGAAGAGGCCACTCGTCGTTTCATTGACCTGCGCGCGCTGTTTGAACAGACTTTGGCCAGCGTAGATGAACGGGGTATTCAGGATCCGCAGACCCAAGCGCTGCGCCAGCACCTGGGCGAACGTTTTCTGGAACTCCGGCTCGTGCCCAAAACCCTCGATCAATTGATTGCCAAGCTACATGAGATGGCCGAACGCATCCGCACCCATGAAAAACAAGTCATGTCTCTCTGCGTGGGCAAGGCGCAGATGCCGCGTAAAACGTTCATCACGACTTTCCCACAGAATGAAACCCGCTTGGACTGGATTGATGAACAGATCCAGGCAGACAGGAAATATTCGGTGGCTCTGGCTGTTTGTCGCGAGAAGGTGCGAGAGGCGCAACGCCATTTGCAGGCGATTGAACAGGAAGCGCGATTATCAGTGCATGAAATCAAGGACATAAACCGCCACATGTCCATCGGCGAAGCCAAAGCGCGGCGGGCAAAAAAGGAAATGGTCGAGGCGAACTTACGGCTGGTGATTTCGATTGCCAAGAAGTACACCAATCGGGGTTTGCAGTTCCTGGATCTTATCCAGGAAGGCAACATTGGTTTGATGAAAGCCGTGGATAAATTTGAATACCGGCGCGGTTATAAATTCTCGACCTATGCGACCTGGTGGATTCGCCAGGCGATTACCCGATCGATTGCCGATCAGGCCCGGACCATCCGTATTCCGGTGCATATGATTGAGACGATCAACAAACTAAACCGGATTTCCCGGCAGATGCTCCAGGAAATGGGCCGTGAACCGACGCCGGAAGAACTGGCTATTCGCATGGAAATGCCCGAGGACAAAGTGCGCAAGGTGCTGAAGATTGCTAAGGAGCCTATTTCGATGGAAACGCCAATAGGCGATGACGAGGATTCGCATCTGGGCGATTTCATTGAGGATCTCAGCGTTATGTCGCCGGTAGACGCAGCTACGGTCGAAGGCTTGCGCGAAGCGACCCGCGAGGTGCTGGCTACCTTGACGCCGCGCGAGGCGAAGGTGTTGCGCATGCGGTTCGGGATTGACATGCCTACTGATCATACCTTGGAGGAAGTGGGTAAGCAGTTCGACGTTACTCGCGAACGCATCCGTCAGATCGAGGCCAAAGCTTTACGTAAACTGCGCCATCCCAATCGTTCCGAACAGTTGCGCAGTTTCCTGGATTTGGAGTAACCGGCTGGCGACAGTGAAGAATTAGAGTTAAAATTTGATGTTTCGGGCCCTTAGCTCAGCGGTTAGAGCAGGGGACTCATAATCCCTTGGTCGTAGGTTCAAATCCTACAGGGCCCACCAACACGGTCACCGAGGCATCGGTGACCACGCCGCTCCCCGCTTGATCCAGCGCCACTCGCGCTGCTCTTAGACGGATTGATCCCGATACCGAGGAAGGCCATGACCCGAGGATGCAATGAATGAGCGCGACAGTGACAACCCCTATGCCGGAACTCCGGCGCCTGGAGGACTGGGAAGAAGAATTGGCGGAAGTGCGCGCCATGACCGAGCGCGAGATGGAATCTCTGGTGACCGAGGACGATACGCCCGTGGATAACGTTCTTTCGGAAAAGCAGCAGCGGTTATTAACCGAGCCGCTTTATACCGCCTGGACCGATCCCCCGGCATGCGCGCCCGACCATCGTCCCTTCCTGGCCATGGCCAATGTCGGTCTGTTCCATGCGCTGCGCCAACCGCCGGTCGTTCCCGACATGATGCTGGCGTTGGATATTCCTGGTCTGGGGCCGGATTTAAGCCAGAAAGCCAACCGTTCCTACTTTGTCTGGGTTCAGGACGGCAAACCGCCGTTGGTTGCGGTGGAGATTGTCTCGAACCGAGAAGGTGGCGAGGAGGTCGAAAAGCGGTGTAAATACGCCGCTATTGGTATTGAATATTACGTGATTTTCGATCCCTGGCGGCGGCTGTCCGAGCGGGTGCTACGCATTTATCAATTTCATGGTCTGAGCCAAGGCTATATCGAGCAGGTCGGCGGCATCCTGGAGCAGGTGGGCCTGGGTCTGACCGTGTGGCAGGGCGAGTACGAAGGGGAAACCGGTCTGTGGCTGCGCTGGATGATGCGCGATGGACAACTGATTCCCACCGGGGCGGAGCTGGTGCGGCGCGAACAACAACGGGCGATCGAAGCCGAACAGCGGGCGATCGAAGTCGAACAGCGTATGGAGCAGGAGCGGCAACGGGCTGAACAATTAATGGCGCGCTTGCGGGCGCTGGGAATTGAACCGTAGTAGTGATTTACTCAAATTCGCATGGAGTAACGCGGTTTCGTTCCAGAATTGCAACCATATCCAACTTCCTGTAAAGGTTTCAGGCGCCAGGCGTTAGGTGTCAGGATTGTAGCCTGGATTCTGCTTTGCTTCATCTGAGCTACAACGATCTGTGATGATGGGTGTGAACCGTTGTAAAATCCCTTAAGATGATTTCCTGACCATTCAATCGAACTCATCATCCGCCTATGCCTGTGCAAATTACCCATCACGGCGGCGCGCGGGGCGTCACCGGCAGTTGTCACCGCCTGCAACTCGACGCCGACCATGCGCTGTTGGTGGATTGCGGTCTGTTCCAGGGCGAGGAAGCCAGCGATGGGAGCGATTTGGAGCGCCATCGCATTGACTTTCTGGTCGCTGACGTGCGCACGCTGATCGTCACTCATGTCCATATCGACCATATTGGTCGTCTGCCGTATCTGTTGGCCGCCGGCTTCCGGGGATCAATTCTCTGCTCCAAACCCTCGGCCCAGCTACTGCCTCTGGTGATTGAAGATGCGCTCAAGGTCGGCTTCACTTGCGATGAAGCCTTGATTCTCGTTCGGGATACATACCTCGCAGCTTGCTGCGTAGTATCGTCTTTTAATACCCCGCAGCAAGCTGCGGGGTCGTTTATCCGAAAGCGATGCTGGGTGATGCGCGCCATCAGGTGTTGTTGGTCGGTTATCAGGCGGCGGGAACGCCGGGGTACGCCATTCAGAAATATGGCCCGCACGGCGGCTGGGTGGATCTGGACGGTCAGCGTTATCCCATCCACACCCGTGTGGATACCATCAGCGGCTATTCCGCCCATGCCGATCAGCGCGATTTTCTCAATTTTGTGAAACGGATAAGCCACTTACCTGGTGAGGTACGGTTGGTGCGTGGCGATCATGAGGCGCGGGCAGTCTTGCGGGAACAGTTGCTGGATATGGCGCGGGAGCGGGATCACGTCATAAATATCGTGCTGCCTTGACGAGCAGTCATGCCAAAGTAAACCATGACAACAAAACGCAATGTCTCGCCGCTTCCCTACGGCGTTGCCGACTTTGTGCGGGTGCGTACTCAGGATCGTTACTATATTGACAAGACCGCTTTTATTCCTCGTCTAGCGACAGTGTTTGACAGCGATATGGTCTTTAAAGGTTTTAATCAATGACCTTAAATCTTTTGAGTCGTGCTTCCAGCCTTGCCGGCTATTTTAACCCCGCCCGTTCGATGGGTGTCGAGCGAATTCAGGCTGCATTAACGCCCCCCCTGCGCGAACTGGCTGCTCTCAGCGTCGCGGGCGCATGCTGTGCAGTGATCGGCGGCGAAGTTCTGGAGGATCAGGGTCTGCTGCTGGCCATCGCGGGTCGGGCGCGGCATATTGACGCCGGTAACGACATGCCGGAGATGCTGCGTCGATTGGCGACGGACTACCGCACCTGTGGAACCGCTGCACTGCAAAAGCTGTCCGGCGCGTTTGCCCTGGCGATTCTGGATCCCGAACGCCGTACGGCTCTGCTGGCCATTGATCGCATCGGTATTGAGCAACTTTATTATGCGCCGCAAGCAGACGATCTGCTGTTCGCTACTACGCCCACTGTCCTGACCCACGTTGGCGGATTTGACGCCGGCATTGATCCACAGGCGATCTACGATTACCTGTACTGCCATATGATTCCGAGTCCCCGAACCATTTACCGGGGCCTGCACAAATTGCCAGCTAGTTACTTTCTCGAATGGCGGGACGGCGCAGTGCAGGTGGCGCCGTACTGGCTGCCTGAATTTACGGAAACGCCGATTGACATTACCGCGACCGGGCGTGAAATGCTGGAGATCATCGAGACCGTCATTCGGCGCGAAGCCGGCGCGACTTCAGCGGAACACCTCGGTGCATTTCTCAGCGGCGGCATCGACAGCTCCACAGTCGCCGGAATGCTGGCCCGCGCGACTCAACCAGCCCACACTTATTCCATCGGTTTTAATGCGCCGGGTTATGACGAAATGGACTATGCGCGCACCGCCGTGCGCCATTTCCAGACCACCCCCCATGAGTACTACGTTACGCCCGACGATGTGGCGGAGTGGCTTCCGCAAATCGCCAATATAACCGATGAACCCTTTGGCAATTCCTCGCTGTTGCCGGCATTCTGTTGCGCCCGCTTTGCTAAGGAACAGGGGATCACCCGCTTGCTGGGCGGCGATGGCGGCGATGAACTGTTTGCCGGCAACGAACGCTACGCCACGCAAGGGATTTTTGAACTGTTCGGACGTTTGCCTTCTGCGCTACAAGCCTTGCTGGCGATAGCCGTTAAACCGCTGGCCACGGTCCCACTGGCCCGCAAGGCGCATAGCTATGTCAGACAGGCCCGTATTCCTCTGCCGGACCGGATGGACAGCTACGCTTTCCTGGTGCGCCATGAGCCGATTGAAGTCTTCAACCCGGATTTTTTGAACCAGGTCAGTACCCTGGAGCCGCTGGAATTAAAACAGGCCGCATTCTTCGCGCCCAGGGATGCCTCGGATCTGAACCGGATGCTGTATCTGGACTGGCATTTCACGCTACATGACAACGATCTGGTCAAGATTAACACTGCTTGCCGGTTGGCTGGGGTCGAGATCGCCTATCCCTTGCTGGATGACGAAGTCGTAGCGCTCTCGTGCCGGATTCCTTCCGCTGAAAAACTGCGTGGGATGACCTTACGCTGGTTTTACAAGGAAGCGGTGCGCGGTTTCTTGCCCGATACGATCATCAATAAGAAAAAGCACGGTTTCGGTCTGCCGTTCGGGGTCTGGACCCGCTCCGATCCGCGCTTGCTGGCGATCACTGATGACGCTCTGGACTCTCTGAAACAGCGCGACTGGTTCCAGCCGGCGTTTCTTGACCAGGCGCGCCAGATGCATCGAGAGGTACATGCGGCTTATTACGGAGAGTTAGTGTGGATTCTAACCATGCTGGAGTTGTGGCTGCGGGGAAATACGCACAACGCCATACAGTGAAGCCTTCGCTAATCCCACTAGCAGGCAGCGTCGCTACCCGCGGCGACCAGAAAATTGTGCTCCAATGTGGTTCTTCGAGGGTTCTTTTGGAGCTAGGCGAAGCTGATCAGCACTCGCTGTTTAAAGTTGGCAAAATTGTGAAAACCGTAACCTGCACATTTCACGCGATGCATGAAGTAGTTTAATATGGAATCTTTCCAATCATTGAGCGTGTACAGGAATCGATTTAAATAGGTGTTTTTCATGTTCTTCGCCTTCATGGCGGATGCTGGGGAGCAAGGAAGAGGGTGAAATTATAGTCGAAGCAGGCAACCGTGATATGCGAAAAAAACGCATCTTGATGATCGCTTACCACTTCCCACCGCTAGCTGGTAGCAGTGGGATTCAGCGTACCTTGCGCTTTGTCCAGCATTTGCCAACCTTTGGCTGGGAACCGATCGTGTTGACCGCGCATCCCCGTGCTTATGAACGGACCAGCAACGATTTGTTGCTGGAGGTGCCAGAGGATGTAGTAGTGCATCGAGCGTTTGCACTGGATGCAGCCCGCCATTTGAGCATTGGTGGCCGCTATCCGAGATTTCTGGCGCGACCGGATCGCTGGATGTCCTGGCGCTGGGGTGCGGTCGCGGCAGGTCTGCGGTTGATCCAGCGCTATCAGCCTGCTGTACTATGGTCTACGTATCCAATTGCAACCGCTCATCAGATTGGGGCGATTTTGCATCAGCGTTCCGGGTTGCCCTGGGTAGCTGATTTCCGCGATCCCATGGCGCAAGAGGGTTATCCGGCACATCCAAAGGTTTGGCAGTCTTTCAAGGCAATTGAAGAGACCGCTTTCCAGAGAGCTGCTTATTGTGTGTTTACCTCGCCAGGGGCGATTCGTTATTATGGCCAGCGCTATCCAGCGATACCGTCCGAGCGCTTGGCGTTGGTCGAGAACGGTTATGATGAAGAGAGTTTTGCCGGTTTGGATGCCAGCGCTAAAACCAAGGGGCCGCTACATCCGGGCAGAATTACCCTGCTGCATAGCGGCATTGTTTATCCGAGCGAGCGTGACCCGACCCAGTTATTTCAAGGTATCGGCATTTTGTTGAAGTCAGGGCAATTGAGTCCAGCGCGCTTTATCCTGAGGTTACGCGCTACAGCGCATGATGATGAGCTGAGAAGTTTGGCGGTGGAGTACGGGATTACTGATGTCATTGAGCTGGCGCCGCCTCTGCCTTACCGTGAGGCGCTGGAGGAAATGCTGCGAGCGGATGGGTTGTTGGTTTTGCAGGCGGCGAATTGCAATGATCAAATTCCGGCCAAACTGTATGAATACTTGCGTGCGGGCCGGCCGATCCTGGGTTTGACCGATCCAGCCGGCGATACTGCGCAGGTCTTGCGACAGGCGGGTTATCGTTATCTGGCGCGCCTTGACTCTTCTGAACAGATTGCCAAAGTTCTGCTAAGCTTTCTGGGCGGTGTAGAAACTGGAACCGCACTCAGGCCACGCCTGGAGCAGGCAACTAGCGCATCCCGACGCAACCGAACGAAATTACTTGCTGATTTGTTAGAGAATAATCACTAATATGAGCTTTTGCATTGAGTGGTGTTCATCTCTAAAAACTACTTCTGGTGATAGACCAATAGATGATATCCATCTGACGCCACAATGGTTTGAACTGTTAGCGCGTACATCTTTGCCCGATGGAACAAAAGTTCGAGTTTTTCCACTGGGTGCAGCCGACGATGTATATGCGCCATGTCTTCCGTGCAAGGTTGTCAGCGAGGAACCTCGCACTCTGCATAGCTTGGCGAATTTTTATACACCTTTGTTCGGGCCACTGGGCGTACCTGAAATAGATGAAAATAAGATTGCTCACTTTATTACGGCGTTGACACAGGAAAATCCTCCCTGGATAAAAATGAATCTTCGCCCCCTGGATCCGGATACACCATTTTTCACTGGACTATTGATGGGCTTACAAAATGCAGGATGGTGGGCTGATCAATACTTCTGCTTTGGCAATTGGTATTTAAAAGTCAATCAGCAAAATTTTGAAGATTATTTTGCAGAACGCCCTTCACAATTGCGGAACACTATAGTTCGTTCGCGAAAGCGGCTGCAAAAGCTGCCCGGCTATCGCCTTGATATTCAAACGCAGTCCGATGATAAGCTTGAATCAATGATTGCGGATTTTGTTATGGTCTACAATCATAGTTGGAAGCGCCCGGAGCCTTTTCCCGATTTCATTCCAGAACTCTGTCGCCTGGCTGCTCGAGAAGGTTGGTTGAGGTTAGGCGTGATGCGATTGGAGGAACAGCCATTAGCTGCTCAACTATGGTTGGTAACGGGCGGCATAGCCTATATTGTCAAACTTGCCTATCATCAGGACTATGCACGTTTATCAGCAGGATCGGTGTTGACTACGGCGCTTATGCAACAGGTGATTGATGAAGATAAGGTCCATGAAGTCGATTATCTTATCGGTGATGATCCCTACAAGCGGGACTGGATGAGCGATCGCCGTGAACGATATGGCATTATTGCTTTTAATCCACGCACCCTGGAAGGTTTGATGTCTGCTATCCATCATTTTGGAGGCCGTAAGCTTGCTAGTTATTACCATCGGTTAAAATCCATCGCGAAAGTTTTTATGAGAAGAATTTTGAGAGATTTTTGATGAAATATTTGGATATAGTTTTGGATTATTTGGAATTATTTTAATGCAAAGTATAGCTAATCGAATTTTTTGGTTTATCTTTCTAGAAGCTTCATTAATGCTATCACCATTGCAAGTGTGGGCCACGGTACCACCTTTGCCGAAGGATTCTGCGCCGTGGGTAGGCAATACCCTTTCTGGAGCACCCTGCCAAGGAAAAGGGCAGGGTTATGGACCCTATGATTATACAAATCCTAATCATCGAGGAAATATTTTGAAAATTGTTGAACAACATCACTTCACGCCAAAAGTCGAATACTTGGAAAGCGGTGAAACCACGGGAAAAAATCCAATAGGTGATATCGACTATACCTTAAGAGCATTTCCAAACCATCATCGGGCATTATACTCACTTATAAATTATTATTTTAAGCAAACTAATCTTTATAAGAAAAGCGATATATATCCTGAATGCTATCTTCAAAGGGCACTAAACTTCAAGCTGAACGATGGCAATGTTTGGTTGCTCTTTGGTCTTTACTTACATAAATCTGGTGCGCTGGTACCTGCCCAACAAAAATACAAAGAAGCCGAAAAGATTATGCCTAATTCCGCTGAGCTACACTACAATATGGGTTTATTGTATTTCGAATTGAAAGATTTCGCTAGCTCCAAAAAATATGCTATCCGCGCCTACGAACTTGGTTATCCATTACCCGGTCTCCGCAAAAAATTGAAGCAGGCAGGTCACTGGTAATAGACAATACTAAACCTATGTTATTTAATTCGCTCAATTTTTTATTTGGCTTTCTGCCAATAGTTTTGTTAGTATTCTATGTAATTGGTGCAAGTGGTTGGCAGCGGGCTACTATAGTTTGGTTAGTAGCTGCATCACTATTTTTCTACGGCTGGTGGAACCCAATCTATCTAAGCCTATTAGTCGGTTCCATCCTATTTAACTACATAATTGGCTGTGCCTTAGTGAGAGAGGAGTGCCGCAAGCAATTGTTGATATTGGGCATCATCGGCGACCTTACTCTACTGGGATATTACAAATACGCTAATTTTTTCATCGAAAACGCTAACATTATATTAAGTACAAATCTGTCCACTGCAGAAATAGTTTTACCACTAGGAATTTCTTTTTTCACCTTCACTCAAATTGCCTTTTTAGTCGACGCTTATCGTGGTAAGGCTAAGGAACTGAATTTTATCAACTACAGCTTATTTGTTACCTATTTCCCACATCTTATTGCCGGCCCAGTTTTGCACCATAAAGAAATGATGCCACAGTTTGCCCATGCAGAAACCTATCGATTGAATTGGGAAAATTTAGCCGTGGGGCTAACGGTGTTCACTATCGGTTTGTTTAAAAAGGCAGTGCTTGCTGATGGCATCGCAATCTATGCTACGCCAGTATTCAACGCCGCTCAGGCTGGCGTAGCACTTACCCTGTTTGAGGCTTGGGGGGGGGGGCTATCCTATAGTTTTCAGATCTACTTCGATTTTTCCGGCTACTCCGACATGGCAGTAGGGCTTTCATTGCTGTTTGGAGTGCGCCTGCCGATCAATTTTTATTCGCCCTATCAATCTCACAATATCATCGAATTCTGGCGCCGCTGGCACATGACTCTGTCGAGATTCTTGCGTGACTACCTGTATATCTCCTTGGGTGGGAATCGTAAAGGACCTATCCGGCGTCATTTCAACCTATTTGCCACCATGCTCTTAGGTGGACTGTGGCACGGTGCAAGTTGGAACTTCGTGATCTGGGGTGGATTGCATGGTTTTTATTTGGCGGCAAACCATATTTGGCACACCTTTCTTAATCAGCGTGGCTGTTCTATTAATCCGGCGTATGGCTGGCGTAAAGTACTGACAATCGCACTTACTTTCCTTGCAGTCACTCTAGCCTGGGTGCCTTTTCGTGCAGAGAGTTATTCTGCTGCATCAGAAATTCTAGGTGCAATGTTTGGTCTGAATGGGTTGTCCCTACCAAGCCGACTGGCTGATTTGACTCCTTGGCTGGCCGATTGGAGTGTAACCTTCGATGGCATGTTCAATCATGACTTGGCCCCTTGGTCAAGCGGTCTCATCTGGTTAACTGGACTGGCTATAGTGATCTGGCTTATGCCTAACACCCAGCAAATCATGGAGCAATTTCGACCTACCTTGGATGGTTACACCGCACATCCACTGGCCCTGCATTGGGGTTGGTACCGCTGGATGCCAAGTCGCTTTAATACTGTTTTTATCGCCATTCTTGGTTTCGTGTCGCTTACTTGGTTGCTGATCGGAAACTACAGTGAATTTCTGTACTTCCAGTTTTAAATCCTATGTCCTTACCACCTTAGCCTTGCTTACTGGGTTATGTGTGTTTGCACTGGTAGCAACGGAATGGCTGATACGTACCCACGTCGAACCCAATGATCATCTGCCTACTCATTTGCGCCTGTTTCAAATGACTACAGCTTTACAAGCAGGCTTTGGTGATTCACATATGGCTCTAGGTTTTCAACCGCCGAAGGATTGGGTTAATTTGGCTTTCCCAGGCGAAAGCATCGACACTTTAGCATACAAAATAAATGTATTACTGGCGCGTACTGAGCTTACACGAGCGATTGTACAGGCTGATGCGCACATGTTTGCCAAGTACCGCGCTAAACAGATGCTAGGCTACAACGAACAATTCGGGCGGTCTCCCCAAGAACTGGATACCATCAACCTGCGCACTCTGAGCGGTTACCATCGGCCCAAGCTTCTAGCCTATTGGGAAGTATGGCTACGCAAAGGAACCTTCGCCAGTCGTACACGTTTTCACGCTAGTGGCTGGATCGAAGGCAACGATAATTGGATTGCCCTAACTACAGAAGCACAAGAGCAGAAAGCGCGCGAACGGGCTGCTTTACATATTCCTATGAGCGATTTTGCCGTCCACCCCTTCGCCGCAGATTACCAATCGCTCCTCAGCAATTTACGGAACCGGGGCATTCAAACATGCATGGTAGAATTCCCGGTCACTTCCACATACCTGCACTATGTCGACTCACCTAACTATCAGGCTGTGCGCATTTGGTTTGCAGAACAGGCGCGACGGCTCAACCTCCGGTTGTTGGCCTACAACGCGCTCTATGCTGACCAACCGGATTATTTCAGCGATATGGATCATCTCGCTCCTAAAGGAGCGCACATCTTCTCTCAACGCATCATCAACGACTGTTTCGAGCAGCCATAATCACAACCCGTGCTAAAATTACCGTCGTCTCTTGTATGCACCGCCCCTCGAACAGAATAACCATCAGATAATGACTCCCTCCGCCTATATCATTGGACTTGAACTCAACGGTTTGGGCGTGTTACGCAGCCTCGCACCGCAGGGGGTTAACTGTGTTTGTATCGACACTACCGCTAACCAAGCCGGTATGCGCTCGCGTTATGGACGCAAGGTATTATTTGATACCTTATCCGGCTCACGCTTCGTCGAACAGATCATTGATTTAGCCCGGCAGGAACCTACGCCCCCCATCTTATTTCTGACCCAGGAGGCCACGGTCAGGACTGTCTCTGAGCACCGTATGGCCATCCAGGCTGTATGCCGTATCCAATTGCCGGAGCACAATATGCTGATGTCCCTGATGGACAAGGATCGTTTCCACACCTTAGCCGTGCGGTATCAGGCTCCGCTACCTCGTTCGCTTACCTTGCACAATGCTGACGATCTGAAACGGCTGGCCGAATTGCGCTTCCCTTGCATCCTGAAACCTGCTTACAAAAATTACAATTATGGTACCCGCTTCAAAAAGGGCTACATTGTGCAGGATGCAGCCGAAGTACATCGGCTATATGCGGAGATCGCGCCGGTAATGGCCGAAATGATAGTGCAGGAGTGGATTCAGGGTGAAGACTGCGATATTTATTTCTGCCTGCAATATCGCAGTAAGGCTGGTGCACTGGCTTCTTTCGTTGGCCGCAAGCTACGCTCTTGGCCACCCAAAGTAGGCGGTACAGCTAGCTGCACAGTGGCTCGGCAGTTTCAGGAGAAACTCATTGCTGCTACGGAGGATTTTTTTGCTGCTGTCGGTTTCATCGGTATGGGCGGCATCGAATTCAAGCAGGATGGCCCGAGCGACCGTCTGCTGATGATTGAACCGACCGTTGCGCGCACCGACTTCCAGCATGAAGTGGCTACGATCAATGGCGTCAACCTGCCTTGGATTCAATTCTGCGACGAGGCAGGGTTAGCATTGCCGCAATCGGAAATCTTGTCTGAAGCACGGATCTGGCGTGAACCCGTTACCGATGGTTGGGCCGAGGCAATCACCGGTTCTACTTGGCCTCCTGATCTCGGACCGGTACGGGTAGTAGACGCCTACTGGCGCTGGAACGATCCATGTCCAGGTTTGGAATATGAGGTCTTGCGTGAACGCCTCAAACAAGGCATAAACAAGTGGTTGCCTATGGCAACGTCATTTGGCCGCGTGAAACTAAAAGGATAAGAATATGCGATACTTGATTGCAACCATCAGAGATAAACTGGGTGGCGGCCGTTTTAAACTGCAATCAATAGAACAGCACTTGGAGGCTGCTGCTGCTTGGTTGGCCCGTGCTCAAGACGCCACACCGGATGACGGCGTAGCGCATAGTTATGACATCAAGCTAGGGCGCTGGCATGCTTCTTATCCAGAGACTACCGGCTACATTATCCCCACTCTGTATGACTACGCTCAACACTACCAACAGCCTGAATATGCTGAGCGCGCCCTGCGTATGGCTCGATGGGAGGCGCGTGAACAACTGCTGGAAGGCGGTGTGCGTGCCGGGCGCATGGATGCTGAAGTGGTTGTTCCTACTATCTTCAACACAGGTCAAGTTTTATTCGGTTGGACGCGCGCCTGGATCGAAAGCGGCGATGAAACTTTACGTACCGCCTTGGTTAAGGCTGCGGACTGGCTGGTAGCTGCTCAGGATGCGGATGGGTGCTGGCGGCGTTTCTCATCACCTTTTTCCTCTCGTAGTATTAACCCTTACAATACCCGCTCTGCTTTTGCCTTGGCCCAAGCCGGCGTAGCCTTGGAGAAGCAACATTACATCGATGCCGCTGTGGCTAACGTCAGCTGGGCACTGGGCACAGCGCAGGATAATGGCTGGATACCCGACAACTGCCTGAGTGAAGCTGAGACTGCAATTATCCATACTATTGCTTATACCATCCGTGGTATCTTTGAAGTTGGAGCCATTGCTGGTCGCGAAGATTTTATCGCGTGTGGGCAAGACATGGCGCGCAAGGTTATATCCAACCAGCGCCAAGATGGTTCCCTACCCGGATCGCTGACACCACGATGGCAGCCGGGTAATACCCGTTGGACCTGTGTGACTGGTAACTCACAAATGGCGATCAACTGGATGCGCCTGTCGCATATCACGGGTGACAAAACGCTGGTGGAACATGCTCGCCGGATTAACTGCTTTAATAGATCCCTGCAGGATCTTGCAACCGCCCACCCTGGTATACGCGGGGCTATGGCTGGTTCCTACCCAATCAATGGTGACTACATGCGCTTCCGTTATCCGAACTGGGCAACCAAGTTTTTCATGGACGGGTTAATGCTGGAGATGAGCGAAGGACGCCCACTCAAGCGGATTTAGAAACAACTTACTGATTATTAATAAGAAAATATTTGTGTTCAAATAAGATGAAGGTTGGCCTGATTTCATATCCTATGCTATGGCAGCGTCAGGGTGGTGTACAAAATAAGATTCATAATACTCTCGTCGCTCTGAGTGGGCTAGGAGTAGAATCGCGTCTGTTCGATATCAATACGGACTGTCTAACCGATTTTGATCTCTTGCATGTCTTCTGCACTGGCTCGGGTAACCATCGTATTGTTGAGGCCGCCTGTGATGCTGGTGTTCCGGTAGTGCTCTCCTCAGTGCTAAGTTTACCTTACAACCGTTTCGAAGGCTGGCGTGATCGCTTGTTGCACATCTTGATACGTTACCTGTCTAGCTACCAGCTAAGCACGAGTTGGGGACAAAGCTTCTCCGCTTTTGCGGGAGCAGAGCGGATCATTGCTCTTGGGCAGAATGAGGCTAATGCTATACGCAATAATTTCAGTATCAATGTCGAGCGCATCCATATCATCCCCAATGGCATCCACGATGCTTTTTTCTCTGCCGACCCTGCCCTATTTCTGAAAACGTGGCAGAGTAGACGCCCTTTTGTCTTGATGTCGGCTTCGCTGAGTCCGGAGAAAAATCAACTCGGAGCGGTGCGTGCTGTACGTGGGCTGGAAGTCGACCTCGTCCTGTTCGGTGCAGTGGGAAAATCTCAGCAGAGTTATCTCGATGCCTGCCTGAAGGAAGGAGCTGGGCAAGTACACTACCTGGGAACATATGCACAGAATGACCCATTTTATGTTTCCGCCTTCGCGGCCGCCCAAGCGGTGCTGATACCTAGCTATACGGAAGTAACGCCCAATGTCGCCTTGGAAGCTCTAGCTACCGGTACCCCAGTGGTCTGTACTCTTTACCATGCTTTTGACCAGAACTTCCCTCCTGCCTGCTGGCAAGAGGTCAATCCTAAAAACAGCACAGCCATTCGAGCTGGGATACAGCGCTTCCTGGATTCTTCACCATCATCCACGGTCTGCCGTGATACAGTACATGACCTGCGCTGGTCAGCTATCGCCGAGCGGATCGTTGCGGTCTATCATGAGGCTCTCCGGTCTTCTGTCCCTAGGGTTTTGGTGCCTAATGAGTATTGATCGGGATATGGGCCGACGCCTTGCCAAGAGTGCGGCTTGGATGGTGTTGCTACGCCTCACCATCCGTAGTTTGGGGCTGATCAGCACCCTTATTTTGGCGCGCTTACTGGTTCCTGCTGACTTCGGTCTAGTGGCCCTGGCCAGTCTAATTATTAGTATTCTAGAACTGGTTTTTGACTTTAGTTTCGATCTCTACCTGATCCGCCAGAAAGGCCAGGACACTAGCCTCTACAATACGGTTTGGACTCTGTCCGTGTTGCGCGGCAGCTTGATGGGCCTGTTGATCTTCCTCGCGGCACCACTGGCGGCAGCATTTTATGCCAGCCCCGCACTCGTAGATATTTACCACGTCTTGGCACTCGGCTCGTTCATCAGCGGTTTTGAGAATGTTGGCATTGTCGAATTTCGCAAAGAACTCCGTTTCGATCGTGAATTCCGGCTGAGGTTAGCGGCCAAGTTAGTGGCTTTTGCTACCACCATTAGCATGGCGTTGGTCTGGAAAAACTACTGGGCATTGGTTATCGGCACCTTGAGCAGTCAGGTGGCGCTGGTGGTATTAAGCTACATAATGTCCGACTACCGCCCGAGCTTAACACTGGCGCGCTGGCGCGAAATATTCCGTTTTTCGACCTGGATCATGCTGGCCAGCGTGTTTGGTGCCCTGCTTACCCGAAGTCCTTCCCTCATCATCGGGCGCTTCGCCAATGTGAGCAGTGTAGGTTTGTACGAGGTGGGGCGCGAAGTCGCCGACCTACCTACAACCGAACTTGTCTGGCCCATCGCCCGTACGCTCTATCCAGGTTACTCCAAGGTTATGGGCAATACGGAGAAGATACGCCAACTCTATTTGGACAGCATCGGTTTAATCATCACCTTGGCTACACCCTTAGCCCTAGGCATCGCTGTCACCGCTGAACCATTGGTGTGTGTGCTGTTGGGGATAAAATGGCTGGAGGCAGTGCCCTTTATTGAAGTATTGGCTGTATCCGGATTAATACGATTGTTCAGTACGGGTGCTCAATCCATTATCTTGGCTCAAGGCCGACCCAAGCTATATGCTTTGCTAGCCTTATTCAGCTTACTGATGACCTTGCCATTGTCCATACTTGGCGCTTGGCAGGCTGGTGCCATCGGCGTGGCCTACGGATTCTTGGGAGGAATGGTACTATCCAGCCTAGCCTATCTTACAAGCTCATATCTTCTGTTACAATTAAGTGCGAAGGTAATCATTCATTACGCCTATCGTCCTTTGTTTTCTGGCTTAGGTATGGTAATTGCCATCTGGAGCTTATTAAGCTTGATGATGGAAGCGGATACAGCCGATTTTTGGCGGGCACTGCGGATGCTTGCTATATTAGCGCCATTGGGGGCTACAGTCTATATTACGACCCTGCTGCTGTTATGGCGCTTAGCGGGTAAGCCTGCCGGTCCGGAACATACTCTTTTGCGGGAGATCAATCAGCGTTGGCCTCGGTTAAAATATTGGCTGCCCGCAGTGGAATAGTTGGAGTCATTCATGCCAATCACACAAAATTCTCAACTACGGGTCAACAGTCTACGCAGCTTATCCTTCAGTAGGGTAGTCAAGCAGGCACGTCTCCGCAGGTAGTTCTCTAATTCCGTAACAACGGTCGTAGCCAGTTCTTCCGTGCGACGATCATTTTGTTTCGCCTGTGCCAGTAAAGGTTCAAAACCGGCTCGCACAGTCGCATCAGCGTACCGCGCAGAGGGCAAAACGGCTATTTCCCGTTGGGCTACGATCGCCAAATAAGGAGACATTGCATAAAGACTTGATTCTTCAATTGCCGACAGTGTCGGACGCAGTTTTTCTACCGTCCACAGCAATTCCTGGGTGATACGCGGTAATGTTTCCGTCCCTCGTGTCCAGAGATCAAAAGCACCTACGGTTCCGGCAAAAATTACACGAAAACCAATAGCTTCCAATAAGTTACGCCAAAGCTCGGGATTCATAGATAATGTTACATGTGTCATATAATTTTCATTCTCAAAAAGTTTGTGCAACAGACGCTGGAAAAATCCGGCATAGTTGGGTGTTCCAATCAGCAGATAGCCTCCTTCCTTTACCAAATCAGCCTGCCGCAATAGGATATCAGCCCAGTTAGTAAAATGCTCAATGAAGCCAAGCGAATACACTACATCATATTGCATAGCGAATGAGTGAATGGTGAAATCATTGATGATAAATTCGCCAGGCTTGTAGCCGTTCTTGATTAACCACTGTGGCAATTCATTTTGAATACGTGGGTCGAAATCTATGCCATGCAACGTATAACCTAAATCCCCGAATAGGGTGAGGAACCCGCCAGGAGAACAACCGATTTCGATGCAGTCGCCGTTTTCCTTCTTAGGAATGTATGTTTTTACCAAGGGGCGCAAACGGTGTCCGACTGGAGGCGGTACCACATCGTATTTGCCACTATAGGCTGGATCACTTGCATGGTAACGCAAGTTTTCAGAGTTTTGTGATGAATGCATAATTAACAATCGTTTGATTTCTAAGGCTGGATGTGGTCCAGCACCCAATTTAAGATTCTATCGGGGCGACTTCGTCGTCCCGCAGGGGTGACGTTCCAACGAAGGTTCGACGGCGCTACGCGCCGAGAACCCGAAGTTAGCTCAACTCGCGCCCCGTTTTTGTCGGCGCGAAGCGCCGTCGAACCAAAGATCGGGTCACTAAGGTACTATACCAGTAATCGTATCCAACTGGCGTCGCTTCTTTAGCCCAGCAGCATATTCCAAAAATGGTATTTGCGAATCGCGTTCCCAGCCTCGAGCTTCCACCCAGTGCTTCGCCAACACCACCATGATCATCATGTTATAAGGCAGGTCAAAATAGGGCAAGCTGAGAAAAGCGCCACCCGTTGCATAACCGACCAGCCCGGTTTGCACCATCGCACCCAAGTCTCCTGCCCATTGCGCTTCTGGGATAGCGCGAGCGTACTTCCTAAGCCAGTCAGCAACGCGGTAGGTTGAAAACCAGATCAACAAAAACAAGCCGAGTCCGACAAATCCATGATTACCGAGAACCTGGAAATAGATACTATGGGCAGCCCGCACCTCGGTCTCGTAAGTGCCGTAAGCATAGAAAAATTCTGGGTATTGGTAATTCATACCAGCACCGAAGAAATGCGTCTTAGCGACTTCCCAAGCGACAATCCAGGCATTGATTCTGCCCATAGCGGAATCGTCTTCTTCATAAGTTTCGATCGTTTCCATCCGATTAAACCATGCATCTGGCATGATCGGCACCAAAGCCAGCACCACCACTATGATCCATATGCTCATGATGCCCTTACGCTGGCTGCGCCACCAGAACATCGCGCCCATAGCAAGCAGAGCCAGCAATGCCCCTCGTGAGTGGCTACCCAGCGCTGCTGCCACGCAGAGCAGCATGATCAGGCTCAAACCATGTTGGCCCCATTTATTCTTCACTTGCAATTGAAGGAAATGCAGCAGCGGAATAATGATGATCAGCGCCAGCGCCAACGAGTTATTATCCTCGATGAAACTGCCGGGTGGTCCCCACACACGGTAATTGCCGCCAGTTATCACGGTGAATAAGCCACCCTTGGCCCCTAAAATGGCCAGTGACCCTGTAGTGACCCAAACGAAGGTCATTATTTGATAGCGGTTTTGCAGGAGCATTAATGCAATGAACGTCATGAGGTAAATTTTCATGACTTTATCCCACAATGCGTAATCTCCTGCTACGTCTATGCCCATGAGCCACGACACATTTATCCATAGGATAAATGCAAGCAGCCACCAAACTGGCGCACTCTTGAACGGCGATTGCCGCTCTCTAGTGAACAGCAAGCCTACTAGAGTTGAGGCTGCTGCAATTGCCGCGAGTGGGGCAGAATAAGCAAAACCCCAACAAAAGCGATGCGGATTCATGATTGACAACCATGTCCAGTTCATGATACCAATCCACGGTCGCCAAAGCGCCATGACCGCAAAAACTAGCACAATGGAAACAATTAATAAGTCACGCATATTAGCCAGATCCTAACCGATTTTGACCAATCAAGGCATATTTCCATGAGTGAAGCGCAGTAATTGGAATATAGCAGTCCTTTACAGGTTATAGAAATATAATAATTTCTATCTATATTTGTAAAAATATTTTATGTGACCATGCAGTCAAGTCAACTCGTATGAAGCACTACACACTTGATAAGCGGAGCGCTTCGCGCTCCGCTTATCGGGGCGCGAGCCGAGCTTCGCTCGACGCGAGTTGCAGGTGTCGCGCTGCGCGCTCCGCCTATCAACTCGCTGGAGCGGTAATCGGCCTAATCACCTGCAAGCGCCTATGCGCTCTCCGGTATTAGACCGATTCCGCTCAGCTCGCGCCCCGTTAGTTAGAAAAACCCATATCGGTGGTATATCCATTCCGCATGGATAGGTCCGGCTTCTAAGCATTCTTCACCCCAAATATCGCGGTGTAAGGCGTGAAGATGTGTCCTACAAAGCGTAATGGTGGGAGCGCACGGACCATTGAGATAGAAAGACGCAGCACGATTCCCATCTTATCAGTATTCAGAATATCGAAGCGATCATAAGAATGAATTTTATGCCCAGCCAAGAAAGAAGAAAGTCCATAAAAGCTAAACCAATGAACCGCCGGATACCGAGCATAATTCGCTAATTCCGGTCTCGTAGTCGTCGCCAATCGCTCATACCTGTGCTTGAGAAAGCTAGGGTACCAGCTATACAGGGGCAGATTGAACTCCTCCTGCTTCGGGCAAAGAACATTCGTAGTACTCAAATACAACACGCCACCCGGCTTTAATATCCGGGAAGCTTCACATAAACACCCTTGCCAATCCTCAACATGCTCCAGTAACTCTGGCAACAAGCAAACATCCATTGATTCATCCTGGAAGGGCAACTGCGTTGCAGAGCCGATTTCAAAGCGGATAGCAAGCCCAGACTCGTGGGTGCGGCGGCGCGCTAACTCAATCAGCGGCTCATTGATATCGACGCCAAAAACGTTATAACCTCGTTCGGCCCATATCCGGCACTGGGTTCCCGCGCCGCAACCGATATCAGCGACATCCAGCACACTTGCGGACGATTTACCACTATTCCCAAGAAAGTCGAGTATCTTATCCCGGATTGTTGCAAGCCTTTCAAGTGTAGCCGAGGATAAGCTTTGCTCTTCATAATAGCGGTAGAAGTTCGGATCAGAGCTATAATCCCATTTTTCAGTATCACGCTTCATTTTCCCAGTCATTTATGTTATTCCCCATGTACCTGCTTACCATTAAAATCTACGGGAACCTTGCTACATGAACGAACGAAACATATCCGCTACCATAAGGCCCGATAGCTTCCCTCGTCTATTAGTTTACACTCGCGTTTTCCCGAACTCAGCGCAACCGACCTATGGCACCTTCGTGCGTGAACGCATGTTCCGAGTAGCCCAACATCTGCCGCTGGTCGTCGTAGCGCCAGTACCGTGGTTCCCATTACAGCGCTGGTTACGATGCTTACGCCCCGGATTTCGGCCTGATGTGCCGTACTATGAAGCGCAACAAGGAATTGAAGTGTACCACCCACGTTTTCTGTCAATCCCTGGGCTTTTGAAATTCACCGATTCTTTCTTTGAAGCACTGGGTTCGCTGCCCACCCTGCTGCGCTTGCGCCGCAAGTTCCGTTTCGAACTCATCGACAGCCATTTCGGCTACCCGGACGGCGTTGCAGCCTGGTTGCTAGCCAAGTGGCTCGGCCAACCTTTCACCATAACCCTACGCGGTACTCAACCGTTTACAGCAACCTTACGCGGCGCGTACATCTTACGTCCATGGATATGCCAATGGCTGACTAAGCGGGCGCTGCGCACCGCAAACCGGGTATTTTCGGTATCCGAATCGTTGCGCCAAATGGCTATCCATACCATCGGTATCGACCCGGAACAAATACAAGTCATCGCCAATGGCGTTGATTATGGCAAATTCCACCGGGAAGATCGAATTGAATGCCGATACTTGCTCGGTATTCCCCAAGACGCACTAGTGATGATCTCCGTAGGTGGATTATTCGAGCGCAAAGGTTATCATCATGTCATCGCCCTCATGCCAAAGCTGCTCGACCGCTTTCCAAATCTGCATTACGTCATTGCTGGCGGGCCAGGGCCAGAAGGAAACTGGGAAGAACGCCTAAAAATTCTGGCTAAAAATATCGGCCTAAACGACCGTGTCCATTTCTTAGGACCCGTTTCCCCGGAACGCCTGCGCTTCGTCTACTCATCTGGCGATCTCTTTGTACTGGCCACGCAGATGGAAGGTTGGGCTAATGTGTTCCTGGAAGCCTGCGCGTGTGGCTTGCCCGTAGTGACGACGGATGTGGGTGGCAACCGTGAAGTGGTCGGTAAACCGGAACTTGGCATCATTGTACCCTATGGCGATTGGGGAACCCTGCGTGAAGCGATCATGACTGCGCTGGGGCGTTCCTCCTGGGACCGGGAAGCAATTATCGCCCATGGACGGGAAAATTCCTGGGAGACCCGTATTCCCGCACTGGTGCAGGAATTTTGCCGTATCCATACCAGCCTGCGTTGAGTCAGTTTGCATTTGGGCGCACTGATTCATTGACAGAGTTGTTGTGCTTCGGATACCAAAGTCACATATTTACCAGACTTACCTGGCGGAATATTTTCCGGGAAAGAAAAACGCACCGGCACCTCCATTCGCAATGTACGGTGCATCTTACCCCGTATTTCCTGCAACTTCTTCTCCGGGTACGGCGGATCACGCACCAGCAACACGTCCAGCGACAGATCCTGACGTTGAATGATCTTGAATTGTTTCAGGTCCGACAATTCGCGTAGCACATACCGCAGAGCCGCGCTATGGATGGGCGCACCGTCCCGGCCCACAATAAAGTCGCTGGTGCGCCCGGCGATCTGCCCCAAAGTGGGTAGCGTCATGCCACACGGGCACGGCTCATTCAGCAACTTCACCCGATCGCCCACTCGATAGCGCAACAAGGGCATGCCGAAACCATCCAGATTAGTGACCAGCAATTCCCCAACTCCCTCCTCATTGGGCTGATCGACCTCCAACAACACATGCTCGGCAGCGATGTGCAACCCGCCCGCCGGGCATTCGTGAGCCAAATGGCCGCCATCCCGCGAACCATACTCGTCACCAATAGGACAACCAAAGACCTCAGCCATCTTGTATCGCTGGTTCGGATACATGACCTCGGAGGTGCAGGTCACCAGTTGCGGACGCCAATCGCCAAATAATTCCAGCCGACGCTCCATGAACAGCGCCACATGATAGAGCACCGTAGGATAGCCGTACACCAGTCGGGGCTGAAACCGGCGCAATACCTCGGCATCTCGCGCCAGCCCCTCATCGGTCAGATCGAACGCTGACAACACAATATGATTCAGGAACCAGCGATCCTTGAAGCGGCGGGTCGCGTCAAGCTTGGAAAGTTCCACGGGCGAACCCCAGAAATCCACCTGCCGGCTGCCCGGCGCCACCCCGAACCAGGCCCGGCCGCGCAGCTTGGCTGCGTTGTGCCAAGACTCCTTCTCCAAATCCGTATAGAACACTAGCGGCTGACCCGTGGAACCACCGGTGGTGTGACGAATAAGTTGGCCTTTGAAGCCGCGCGCCACCATCTCTTCGACGCTCTCGCGCACATCAAGGCGTTCCACCGGCGGCAATCGCCGAAACAGGTCAAGGCTGATGTCCGAGACATCCTTGATACCCAGTGCCGCAAAGCGCGCCCGATAAAAAGGGACATCTTTCCAGCAATGACGTAGCAAAGTCAGCAGCTTATCATCCTGATGCGCTCGGAGACCGGTGCGATCCAGTTTTTCCGTGCGCCGCAGCGACCGGTAACAAACTAGCGTCGAACGGCCCCGCAGGCGTTCATGCAGAGGCAAAAATAGATTGCGCGCCAACCATTCGCTCATAAAATCATTTCCTAACAATGCTTTGATCCGATTATGCGCCGGAAAGCAAACGTCATGGTTAATCCTTCAGATCGCCTAACCCTCCCGCAGATCCAGACGCCTTTCAAGTCTTTCAATGCGTGTATTGGGTTGATCATGGTGAACATGTTGCTCAACAATATCGCCATACATGTGCGCCAAATCCCGGCGCATACCCGCAACCGTCAATTCCAGACTCGACAGCCGGGATTCAAGCCGGTCAAACCGCTCATCGTGATCAGTCTGCTTGCTGCGAATGGCGCGCAGATGCTCCAGCACCAGGCTTTCAATATTGCTCAGGTCAGTCATTTGGTTCACTCCGTAGATCGCTGCAAACACTATCAGGGACATCGTTAATCGTCATAACGATCACTCCAGCAGCGATAACATCCGGCTCAGGTTGCGATCCCAATCATAATGGTGCAGCACCCACTCGCGATTCCTGTACCCCTCTTGTTGTGCTCCCGCCGGGTCCGCCAGCAGCGCCAGCGCCTGTTGCGCCAGCTCTGTGGGATCATCGGCGACCAAAATCCCCCCCGGCTCCCCTTTTTCAAAGGGGAGTGACGATGACCCAATGCCCTCCATCGCCGCCGATGTCGCTAGCACCGGTTTACCCATCGCCATTGCTTCCAGCACCTTGTTTTGCACTCCACGGGCAATGCGCAGCGGCGCGACCGAAAACTCGGCATGGGTGATATAAGGCCGCACATCCGGCACCGTTCCGGTCACGCAAACGCCAGGTAACGTCGCCAACTCCTGCACCGCCGCCGTAGGCCGCGCCCCGACGATGTAAAACCGGCTCTCCGGCGTGGCGCGATGGATTTCAGGAAACGCCGCTCGGGCAAACCCATCCACCGCATCGACATTCGCCCAGTAATCCATGGCCCCGGTGAACACCAGCACTCGCTCGTCCATCGAGTAGGGATTCAGGCATTCTCGATCAGGATTAAAGTAGTCAGTATCTACGCCATTCGCCACGGCGATCACCCGTTCAGCGGGAACGTCCGGGGCCAGGCGGCGGAACAACGCAGCTTCATCCTCAGTCACGAACACGCTGGCGGCGAATTCCCGCGCCACGGATCGCTCGAACGCTAACAACCGCTGACTTTCGCGGCGGTAAATCCAGCTCAGGGGCCACGGTTTGCCGTCCGCATATTGCGCCCACTTGGCGGAATCGACATCGACGAAATCCATCACTCGCCGCAAGCGATCATGCGGAGAATAGCGCACATATTGCGCCATTGCCGAGGAAAACATCAGCGCTCGTTCAATCCGTTGTTCTGTAACCACGCGATCGACCCAGGCTTGCAGGCCAGCATGACGATAATAGGGCAGGGTCAACGGCTCGCCGGTCGTCAGACCACGCAGACTCCACAGCCTGGCGCGACGCGGCTCCAGCGGCGCGCAATAGACATCGGCACAGAAGCGCCGCACCTCGTCGACATGTCGCCAATCATCCGGGTCATCTATAAAGGTTCCCAACCAAACCCGGTAATGCTGGGCGAGATGGCGCAGCAGATGAAAGGAACGCACCTTGTCGCCCTTGTTGGGCGGAAAGGGAATGCGGTGGACCAAAAACAGCAGATTATGCATCAGCGGGCTTATTACTTTGCAGAATCATCGGTTGGAAACGTCGTGCGCCAGCAAATATCCTCGAACTGGCGAGCGATGGCATTAGAGGAAAAGTTCTCTTCGATATAATGCCGAGCCTGAAAGGCAAGCCGCTGGCGTAAGTCCGGGTTTTCCAACAGTTGTATTATTGCATCGGCCAGCGCCTTCGGGGTGTCGCCATGTAAATAGTGCTGGTCCGCAAGCAGGGGCAACCCCTCAACACCCAGACCCGTCGACACCACCGGGATACCCGTGGCCATGGCTTCGTACACCTTAATGCGGGTGCCGCCGCCCACCCGGAGCGGCACCACATACGCCGCCGCGCCCTGTATATGGGGCCGGATATCGTCGACGAAGCCGGTGAATTGCCATGGCAGTCCCCGACTCTTGGCGCGCTCTATCAAAGCAGGAGAAGGGTTGCGCCCAACGATGGTCATCGACGCTCGCGGGCGCTGTTCCGCCACTTGCGGCCAGACCTCCTGCATGAAAAACTCAATGCCATCGATGTTGGCCAGCCAGTCCATAGCGCCAGTGAATACCACGCGCTCCTGATCGCCAGGCGGTGTATAGGTAAAGAATTCCAGATCAACGCCCGTGCCGATGACTTCTATATTACGCGCGCCGTCTATTCGGGCAAACGCCCCTGCGTCCCGCTCCGACACGGCCACGACGGTATCGAAACGCGGAATCACTGCCTGCTCGAATGCATTCATTTTGCGGAACTGGGAGCGCCACAGTGCTTTTTTCAACCGATTCGCGGCAACTTGGGCATGGCGGTTGAAAATTTCTGCTTCCACGTTATGGGTGAACAAGACCGATGCGCACGGCAAAGTGTCCGGCGCCATGACCATTGAATGCAGGAAATCGAATACTGCCACCGTAGGTGACTGCGCCAATTCAGCGTGGATAACCGCAGCGCCAGCCGTCGAATAATCCGCTGCGATCGATACCGGCAAGCGCGAAACGAGATGCCGCAGACGCAGCGACCGAAAAAACCGCCCGTCATCCACGGATGGCCAGGAGACAAAGCGATCACAAACTTGTTGTAACTCGGCGGCGAACCGCTGTTCCGCCCCAATCGAGGCTGGCGAAACCAGAATGATTTCAAAGCGCCCACCTTTCATACCCCGCAGGATTTGCGTGGTGCGAATCTTGCCGCCCTGATCAGTGGGAAATAGAAAGCGTGGAGAAACGAAGAGCAGGTGAGGGCGTTCGCTCACCAGCAAATCCCCCGGTACTGGGCCAACAACCGCTCGCGATAGGACAGATTGACTAAATCCAGCACGATCTGTTCCGGCTTGGCGCGCGTCACGAGACGCTCCATTAAATCGGCATCGCTCAGACCCAACACCATCAGTTCCGACTGTTCAATGAGTTCGTCGCAACTCTCGACCATCAGCGACGCAATATGCGGGATGGTTTCCTCGATGTAACGGCGGTTAGCGCCAATCAGGTGGGAAAGCTGCACGTTGGGATCGTGAACCTTGAGTTGCAGACCCTTGCCGATCAGTCGCTCAGCCATGACCACCAGGGGACTTTCGCGCAAATCGTCGGTGCCGCTCTTGAAGCTCAAACCGATCAGGCCAATGCGTCGCTTGCCGCTGCCTAACACATATTCTACCGCGTGTTCAATCTGACGCTGGTTGCTGGGTATCACGCCGCTCAGCATGGGCAAGTCCAAATCCTGTTCCTTGGCCATGTACAGCAACGCGCGCAGATCCTTGGGCAGGCAGGAACCACCGAAGGCGAAGCCGGGGCGCAGATAAGCAGGAGAGATGTTCAGATGCCGGTCGAGAGTCGCCAAGCGCATAACCTCGCGGGCGTCAACCTCCATCGCTTGGGATAACCGCCCAATTTCGTTGGCAAATACGATCTTGAGGGCATGAAACGCATTGCAGGCATATTTGAGCATTTCTGCGGTGCCGATGTTGGTGCCGATGAATTCACAGGGCAGGTGCTCGAACACCGGCCGCACCTGGGCCAGCGAGCGCTCCGAGTCAGCGCCGACCACCGTGAACGGTGGGTGGTCATAGTCTTTGATGGAAGAGCCTTCGCGTAGGAACTCAGGCTGGAAACCCAGACCGAAATGTTTGCCTACCTGTTTACCGGAATGTTCCTCCAGAATCGGTTTCACCCGTTTCTCAACCGTACCCGGTTTTATCGTGGACCGCACCACCACAACGTGATAGTTATCGACCGGCGCGAGCGCCTCGCCGATCTGAGCCGCCACCCGTTCGATGGCTTTTAAATCCTGACTGCCGTTGGGCTTGGAGGGCGTTCCAACACAGACAAAGGATAGATCAGTGCGGGCGATAGCCTCTTGTACATTCTCCGTGACCGTCAATCGGCCAGCTTTGACCACTTGATGAGTGAGTTCCTGGATACCTTCCTCCACAATCGGTGAACGACCACTACGCAAGAGATCAAGCTTGTTTTGATCAAGATCGACGCCGACTACATCGTGGCCATCACGGGCCAGACAAGCAGCGGATACTGCGCCGACGTAGCCCATACCAAATATTGCGATTTTCATTGGGATGTTCCTTGGTTAACGCGATGTTTGACTCGAAACAATTGCTATCGCTTCTCTAATGTGGTTTTTAGGCGTGTATCCGAAACACATTCACCTTCAGGAACCACATAAACGTAAGCAGGCTTCGGCTAAGTTAAATTATCTAAGCTCCTGGTTATTTTCTCTTTTGCTGTCGTTGGCAATAAATATCCTGATATCTGCAAAGCTTTTAAAATCTGCCAGTCAAGCCCGAATTCTGATGGCTTCAATATCTCAGTCTGAACCCAACATGATGGCACCTGATTAATATCACGAATAGGCTCTCTTGCTCCCCACGAGAGGGTCTCTGTGTCCAGGATCACGTATTTAGGCAAATTGACCTGTCGGTTGGCGCCTTTGTTGTCATTCTCTTGCAGCAGGATATAGTACATGTGGGCGTTGTGTACACATTACCGTAACCGTTCACACCCCCTGCATAACGGGAGTGGGTAGAGAGGCCAAGGGGCGTCCGGCGCGGCGATCGGCGATGGCGGCGCGGCGATCGGGCGACGGGGAATGGCCCCTCTGTCGGCAGGTCGTCATGACGCTGGCCAGTACGGTGAAGGTGCGCGAACCGGTGGGTGTGCGGGTGCCGCGGCTGATCTTACGAAGAATCGCCCAGTGACGGAGCGCACGCTCGGCCTCGTTGTTGGTGAGCGGTAACTCAGGATGATGCAAGACCTGGAAGATCGCGTCCCAGTCATTCAGTAACTCCACCGCTAACGCCCGAGTCTTCGCATGGGTGTGGTCTTTGAGGGGTTCGCAGGTCATCCGCAGGCAGGCCAAGTCCTCGGCATACCGGGTCGGCAAGTCGTCGGTAGGTGATCCTTCCCGGGTGGCGTACACTGCCGCCATCAGGACTTTCAACAAGTCGAGCACGTGGCGGCCAAACGCGCAGGTCTCCTGACCGTAACTGTCGATCAACCCCTGCGCCTTGCGCAGGAGATGCGCCCAGCACCGCAACCGCGGCTCGAAATGCCGATAGGCGCACCACCCATCGCTCATCAACCACCCGTTAAAGCCGGCCAACACCGTGTCCAGAATCGCCCGACCCCGACCGGCGATGGCGTAGAGGGTCACCGTGGCGGCTGTGAACACCCACAACCAGGCCGTGTGGCGACCTTCGAGCCACAGCGTTTCGTCCACAAGGAGTGGACCACTGGCTTGCACGGCGGCGATCGGCTCGGCTTCCACCGGCAGGACCGCCGCACCGGCTTCCTGGGTGGCTTGATGGATCGTTCCAATACTCAGGTCGATCCCCAGCCAATCATGCAGAAATTTTTGAAGGCGCGGGCGCGCCATCCGGAAGCGCAGGCGCAGCGCCACGATCAGTGCGCCCAACCCGGGGCCGACCCGCCGCCATTCGTTCAGGGTGACGTGGGTCAGCGCCGCATCCACGGCCCCTTGGCCGGGTGTGACCCGGGTGTGGTGTCCACACGCGCAGGTGACTTCATAATCGCGATGATCCGTCACGTCGACCTGCAAGCCCAAAGCGTCCGGTTCACCCTCGCGCAAATCGATGGATTGAAAGCCGGTGTAGGCCACCGCGTTCCCCCCGTTGATCAGGGACTGGCCACACCCCGCGCATATCGCCGGATAATGCGATTGCGTGTGAGGGGCAGGCAGAATCTGGGGCCGTCCAAAACCGGGGACGCCCGGTTGCTTCCCGGGCTTGCGCGCCGGTGTCCCGTCCGGGGCGTTCACCGCCGCTGCTAAGGCTTCAGTCGAGGGTGCGGCATTCTCAGTTTCTGTCACCGGTACCCCGTCATCATGCGCTGGGTCCCCCGATCACCGCGTTCCCACGGCGCTCGACTACTCGGCGGACGCGAACTGTTCGTCGGCCCTTGATCCAACCGTTCCCGCGCCTCGTGCAGATCCGCGAGCAACTGGGACGACAAATAACGCAATCCCTCCCGATCTAAAGACTGGGGGTAGGCAGCGTCAATCTGTCGAAGACTATAATCACTCAGGCGCATGGACGGATCAAAACACGGTCAATCGGGTCGGTCAAGAGAGGCGCAAATCAGCCTCCAGTGTCCCACGGTGCCCAACCCAAAGAAAGGGAGGGCTGAACCCTTACAACGGGGATAACAACCGAGAGGCCAAGAGTCGATGACTCTGAATTATGATTAACCACTTAAAACCCTCTGTAGTGATACATAATAGTACACAACTACGCATACGCATCAGTCCAATTTCATCTCTATTCAGGCCAATATTCTTCGTTGAGCAATTGCTCAGCGCAAATGGGCAGCGCCGTCTGCTGGACCATCCAGGCATGGAAATCCCGATCATGCAGGTTCGTCGATGCCATTAATTTTCCTTACTCTTGATCCGATTCCACATCAGGATCAATGCCCAATGCGCGCAACCGGGCAGCGAGGCGCTCGGCGCGCTGGCGTTCCTGCTCGGCGCGCTGGCGTTCCTGTTGATACGGCAACCGCACATAGCCTTGATACACCGGGTCGTCCACCAGGGTTTCCAGCGACGGTTGCCGATCCAGATCATTCACCCGCCACTGAAAACCCGGCAGCACCGTGGAACGAATAATCCCACCCGGCGCAACTGGCAGGGGTTCATAAACGCCTTGCGCATTCAAGCGGTAGAATTGCCGGAGTTTAGGGGAATGGTGCAACAGATAATATTCCACCACGCCACCCGCCGCGTATTCACCTTTTTTAACCACGGTATCCCGTTCCTGCTTGGCCTTACTGGATGTGGAAACTCCCTCGATGCACACATCGAAAATCCCCCGGTAGCTTTGCGCCGGTCCGGTCAGCGGAACCGAATTATTATGCAATACCACGCCATAATCCGGGCGACGAATCGCTGTTTTGTTCGATAAAGTCAGGCGGAAACCCATTTCCAACCCGACTCGATCCGCGATGGGATGCGCATGGAGGAACTCGGTCAACAACTGAATGAACCAATCGTAAACCTGGAACGTTTGGTAATCCGACACGCCCTTTTCCTCCAGAATCCCATTGTTCCATTCATAAGTAACGTCATGGCCGAGGTAATAAAATTCCCAATAATCGGCCTCGGAAACCGGCATGCCGTCGTAGGGTTCCGGCAGATCGACTGGACGCGGATGGACGAGAAGGGCTGTACTCATGATGTTGAGCTCCAAATCAGTGTTGGATCGCCGCGCGGAGGAATTATTCGCGGTCCGGATCAATCCCCAGCGCCCGCAAGCGTTGCGCCAAACGCTCGGCGCGCTGGCGTTCCTGCTCGGCGCATTGCTGCGCTTGCCGCGCCGTTTCCTCCGGCCCCAGCACCAAGGCGCCATCTGGCTCAAAATACCGGAGCCAACCGTCCTTCACCCCCAGATACAACCCCAATTCATCGCTCCAGCGCCACCCCTGCGCATTCGCTGCAATCGGTTCATACCGCTGGCGGCGGTCCAGCCGAAATCCCGCGAACTCTCCGGTCTTTGGGGAATACCAGAAATACTCCCGGGTGCGGAAAATATTCTGGTACAGACTCTTCTTGTCAGTTCGATCCACCGCCGCCGTCGCATCTGACAACAATTCGATAATCAAATCCGGGTAACGGCCGCCTTCCGCCCACACCACCCAGGAATTGCGCGGCGCGCGCGCTACGTCCCCCTGCACTAGAAAGAAATCCGGCCCGCGAAACAGCCGGTGTTGCAATTGCTCGTCCGTGTAATACACCGTCAGATTGGCGCCGATGAAAAAATCTTGCCGCTCCTGCCAGCGCCACTCCAGATGACTGACCAGCAACGCCAGTTGCTGATAATGCTGCGTACTTTCCATTTCCGGTTCATCGCTAAGCAATTCACGGAAATCCGGCATCCGCTCAGCTAGTTGTTGCGCGGTAAAGGCCATGGCCAGGTCTCCATTGAAAATCCCGTTGAATGCCCAGGGTGTTGCCGTGGGCTGCGATTATCCGAGCAAGTTTCCAGTTCCTCAACCCAAGACCGCCAACCCCCGTCCATAATTCCGCAACAGGCTCAAGCCAAATCGCCAGCGCGGCCGCTCCCAGGGCGTAAAGCGCGGCAGTTGGAACCTGTCGCTGTCCCGATGCGCCACGCCCCAAGCCGTCGACACCGCCGCCCGGAAGCCCAGCTGCCGCACCATCTCGACATGCTCACGACGATAATCGGTCTCCGGCTTGCCATTCGGATACGCGAACAGCGTGACCGGTTCACCCAGCAGCGCCTGCAAATCGTCCCGACTGTCCGCGATTTCCCGCTCCGCTTCACGGTTTTCCAATCGCGCCAGAATCGGATGATGCACGGTGTGCGCGCCAATGCCCATTCCCGCCCCATGCAGCGCTGTCACCTGTTGCCGGGTCATCATCAAATCGTCCGGCAACGTGACCTGGGCGATTTCCGCCAGCGCCCCGATCGTCTCCAGGCGTTGCGTGAACGGCAGATACTTGATCCGGTCCAACAACGCCGGAATGACCTGCCGTTTCGCCGCTAGGGAACTTACATCATGGCGTCCCAGATCCAGCGGGGTCAAATCCAGCACCGGTTGCCCACAACGGCGCACTGTTTCAATGACCGTATCGTTAAACATTCGCCCGCCGTCCAGAAAGCCCACGGCGATAAAGAAGGTCGCCGACAAGCCATGTCGCTGCAAAATTGGCAACGCCACCGCATGATTATCGGCATAGCCATCGTCAAAGGTGATCGCTGCTGCTCGTGTTGGCAACTCGCCTTGCCGCAACCGCTCCATCGCTTCCGCCAGCGGTAGCACTCGGAACCACTCCTGCAACCAACCCAGGAGCAGATCAAACCGCGCCGCATCTATCTCGCCGGGAAATAGCGGATCCGGTTCCGGCAGCACCCGATGAAAAATCAGGATGGACAGACCGGCGCGGGGGCCTGCCGGCGAAACTAGAGTAAAGGCGGTGCGGAATGTCATAAGCGTAAGGTCATGTTTTCCTAAAACTCCATCCGTTCTCACCAGGAGAGCGGAGTTTTTATACAACATTGTCATCAGGCTTGATACCCAGAGGAATCTACACCGTAGATCAGGCAAAAGCGCAGTGCTGCCCCATAGCTATGCTTATAGGACGGACTGATTGACGACCCGCTTATTATCATCCATCTGTCGCAGGAACGCCTCGAACATTAGCGTAGTCCAAATCGGCGCGCTGTAATCCCGCCGCCCGGATTCATGCGCTTCCACTAGATGGCGCAGATAATTCGCATTGAACAACCCCGTACGCAACAACCGTTCTCCGGTCAGCGCATCGCGCACCCGCTGCCTCAACGGACCTCGGAACCAGCGGATCAAAGGCACAGCAAACCCCATTTTCGGGCGATACATGATCTCGTGCGGCAAATGCGGCTCCATCGCTTTCTTCAGCAGATACTTGCTTTCCCTCTGACCCATTTTCAGCGCAGACGGCAGGGCGGCCAGCCACTCCACCAGCGGATGATCCATCAACGGCTCGCGCACCTCCAGCGAATGCGCCATGCTGGCCCGATCAACCTTGGTGTTAATGTCGCCGACCAGATAGGTTTTCAGATCCAGATACTGAATCAGCGCCAGCGGATCGTCGGTCTCAACGCGACGCGCATGACGACGAAACACCTCCAGAGCGTCATAGCCGCCGAGTTGCGCTTTAAATGAGTCGGAAAACAACTGTTGGCGCATCTCGTCACGCAGGATCGACACTGAATGAAAATAGGCCTGCACCGAATCCTTCGCCAGCGCCTGAAAGGTGGTCTTGGCCCGGAAGACCCGGGGCGCCCAATCAGCCTTGGGATAAAGCCGTCCCAATAAACCAAACAGCGGTTGGCGAATGCCCAAGGGCAATAGTGATCGCATCCGCTCTTCCATCAAATGCAACCGATAACGCCGGTAACCGCCGAAACTTTCGTCGCCGCCATCGCCGGACAGCGCCACGGTCACATGCTTGCGCGCCAACTGGCACACCCGATAGGTGGGAATCGCCGAGCTGTCCGCATAAGGTTCATCGTACAACCAGGCCAGGGTGTCAATCAGGTCGAAATCATCGCTCTCAACGGTATCGACGAAATGCTGGGTTCGATAGCGATCCGCGACCTGTTGGGCGAATTGCGCCTCATTAAAAGCTGGGTCGGTGAAGGCGATGGAACAGGTATTGACCGGTTCACTGGATAGGTCAGCCATCATCGCCACCACGGCGCTGGAATCGACGCCGCCGGACAGAAACGCGCCGAGCGGCACTTCCGAAATCAGGCGCAGGCGCACCGATTCCTTTAGACGAGCAACCAGTTCCTCGCTTGCTTCCGCCGCCGTTAACTGCTGGTTCAGGGTGAATTGCGCCTCCCAGTATTCGCGCGGTTCCGGTAACGGTTGCCCCCGGCGAACCGCCAGCGTATGCGCCGGCGGCAGCTTTTTAGCGCCGGTAAAAATGGTGCGGGGTTCGGCGACATAGCCTAGGGCAAAGTATTCCTCGACCGCGCAGGGATCGATCTCCTGCCCTAATCCGGGATGCGCCATTAACGACTTGAGTTCGGAACCGAAGAGCAATTGCCCCTCCGGGAGCAGGGCGTAGAACAGCGGTTTCACGCCCAGCCGGTCGCGAGCCAGAAACAGGGTTTGCTGATTACGATCCCACAGGGCGAAGGCGAACATGCCGCGAAAGCGCTCCACGCAGGACTCGCCCCAGGCTTCCCAGGCGTGAACGATGACCTCGGTATCGCTGCGCGTGTGGAAGACGTGCCCCAGGGCTTCCAGTTCCGGAACCAGTTCCTGGAAGTTATAAATCTCGCCGTTGAAGACCACGACCACCGAGCCATCTTCATTAAACAACGGTTGCTGACCGGTGGAAAGGTCGATAATCGATAATCGCCGATGACCAAGACCCACGCCAGGTTCAACGTGCAAACCGCCCTCATCCGGTCCCCGGTGATGCTGAGACTCGTTCATGCAATGCAGAAGATCGCGGTTGATCTCGCAGCGACCGCGTGTGTCGAAAATACCGGTAATACCGCACATGGTTTTCCCTCTTTCCCCCAACTCCTCGTCTTCAAGGGGAGAGAGGAGTTTTTAATACGTTGTCGTAAACCTTTAGATAAGCATCCACCATCGTCTCCATACTGAACCGTTCCTCAATCCGTTGTCGACCCGCTGCGCCGTGGGCAAGCATCCGTCCAGGGTCATCCATATATTCCCGAATAGCCAACGCCAGCGCCTCCGGATCACTGGCCGGAATCAGCCGCCCGGTCTTCCCGGCAACCACCAGCTCGGCATTACCGCCCACTTCGGTTGCCACGACAGGCAACCCACAAGCCATCGCCTCCAGAATCGTATTGGAAATCCCCTCGGCCTGAGAGGGCAGCACAAAGAGATCGAAGCTGCGCAACATCTCGGACACATCATCCCGCGCGCCCGGCAACCAGGCCAAGTCCCGCAGTCCCGCCTCATTCAACAGGCTTTCAATCCCGACTCGCAGTGAACCCTCGCCAATGATCACCAGTCGCAAGCGTTGCCGGGCATTGGGAACCTTTTGCGCTAACTGAATAAACGCCTGCGCCAGATTGAGCTGATCCTTGACTTTCTCCAGCCGTCCGACCGTACCGATCACCGACGTTTCCGGCAATGTAAATCCCGCCGGTAACAACGACCGGTCAGCGCCGGGGTGAAAACGCACACTATCCACGCCGTTGATAATCCGGCTAACCTGTTCTGGCGTTACGCCAACCCGCGTTTCCAGATAACTGGCAATTTCACCCGATAGCGCGATGTAGTGACTGACCAAGGGGCGCAGCCAGCGCCGCAGGCGATGATGGCGAGGGTGCATCAGCGCCGGATCACGATCCCAGCCATGTTCGCCATGCACCCGCGCTCGCACACCCGCCAGCCATGCGGGTAACTGCATTTCCAGGGCCGCCAGATTGCGCGTATGCGCAATCGCCGGGCGCAAGCGACGCAACAATGACCAGCAGCGCCGGTATAACCCGAGATCATGCCCTTCGCGTTTATGCAGGGCGAACACTGCAACATCCGGTTGCTGGATGCGGCGACGAAACTCCGGGTTGTAATCGGTCAGGCAGATGATCGCGTGGCGGTAGCGCTCTGGCGGTATTCGATTGATCAGGTTAACCAGCCCGTTTTCCAGGCCGCCATAATCCAGCCGGAAAATGATGTGCGCCACCAAAGGCAGTGGGTTGTCCGCCATTGTTAGTTTTCGCCGCTGACGCCAGCCAGCGCCGCCGCGATACCCGGTTGCATGGCTTGCAGAAATTGCCGCAAGACAGTCTCGGCTTCATCCGGTTGAATATCGTAATCTGCCGCCACAGCGAGCAGGGCCGCGCCGCGCCGGGCGCCGCTCAGGCGGTCCCAAGCTTCCCACACCTTGGCCAGATAGGGGGAAACCACCATCCGTCCGCCTTCCCAATAACCGCTCCATACCAGCCGCTTGCGCAATCCATCGGTCAGGTGTGTCGCTTGCAATGGCCATTCGACATCGCCTGCCTGGATGTGCGCCTGGCCCGCGCTGCCCAGATAACGCCAACGCTTGCGATCGTACAAATTGTTCTGACTGCTGACCAGCTTGGCGTCCGGGCGCTGTTGCCGGTAATAAGCGATGTAGAGGCGCACGGTCTGGGTATTCAGCCGATACTGGCTGCGGACGATCACATCCGCGCCGCTGAATTGCGGCTCCCAGGTTCCCGTATCCGTTTCCGGTCCCTGCCAGGGGGCTACCGCCTGGGGCGCTTGCAACACAATCGGCGCAATAGCCAAACCCTCGCGATCAGTCCACATCGCCCACAAGGGACCAACTGCTGTCGCAAGGATCACCGCCACAGTCCACCCGACGCTAGTCTTTAGTCTCCAGCCTTTGGATTCCAGGCTCCCTGTCGACTGACTGCTGGCCTCCTGATCCCTGTCCTTGAGTTCCTGCGCTCTGTCTTCTTGCGCTTCCCGCCAGAACGAACCGATCCAGAACATCATTAGCACCACCAAGCCGAAGAAAAACCAGCCGTAGATGAGGTGATCTATGCCGGTCGCGTATTTCATATCGCTCAGATGGGCAATCATCACGATACCGTAAGCACGGATACCATTCGCGATGATTGGCACGATCACTGACAACGCGATGAACGCCAGTCGCCGCCAGATACTGCGATAGGTCAGATAAGCATAGAGAAATCCCAGAGCAACCGAAGCAATGAGATAACGCAGGCCGCTACAGGCTTCGGCAATCTCGAAATTGCCGGAGGGAATCATGATGTACAGCCCTTCCCATAACACCGGAATTCCGGTCAGGCGCAAGCCTTCAACCGTGAACCAGGCAGTGATCTGCTGCATGGGTGGAATCAGCGCCTCGCCCACCGGCACGGCGAACAGGAGATAGGCCAAGGGAAACGCCATAGCCCAGGCGACTTGACCACCGAGCAGCGCGTAAACAGTCGCCTGAATGATCCCGACGACCGCAAAATGTTGCACGACGGCAACTTGCGCAGCATCGGCAACCAGCCAACCGAGGCTGATCAGCAGCACCAAAGCCAAGCCCAATATCGCGCCATGCGGTTGCAATGCCGCCAGTTCATCGCGCCGGGTCCAGATCATGTACAGAACAATGGGCGCGACCAACATCCCGTGCGCATACGTTTCGTAATGCCACCATTTCGTTGCCATTACTGCTACCGTAGGCCAGTACAGCCCCATGATCGCCAGCAGCGCGATAATTAGCGCTGGTAGTGCGGTGCGCCAAGTCGGAGAGACTGCGATTTTTTCCATATACGCAACGACTCTCGCTTTACCCCAGGCTGCGCGCCAGGAAGGGACCCAGCCAGCGACTGACCGGCAAGGGCAGTTGTTTCCAGGCGTCAATGAACAGCCGGTATTTGGGATTGAGGGGATTAACGTCAGGGAGCTTCGTCGCCTTCACCAACTGGAATTCATAGTGCAGCAGTTCAGGAATGAATCCCCAGTTTTTCTTGAAGCTGTAAGAACCGGTGCCGACCTTGCTGCGCCCGTAATCGAATACGCGCACTCCGCGTTCGCAGGCCCGGCGCATCAGATCCCAGTACATGAAGTCGTTACCCTTGAGATCACGGGCCAGCGTCGTGCCGCCGCCGTAGTAAGGCAACACTTCATCACGGAAATAAAAGCTCATCACGCTGGCCACGGTTTGTCCCTGATGGGTCACGGTCAGCACCTCGCAATCCGGCCCGAATACCGATTTCAGCGTCTCAAAATACCGACGAGAGAACACCGGGGTACCAAGATTGCGCACACTCTCCGAATAAGCCAGATACAGCCGCTCCACGCTAGCGTCAATTTCACCTTGCAAACCGACTTCAATCCCCTTGCGCACCATCGCCCGTTGCTTACGGGGAATGGCTTTCATATTAACTTCCGGGTCAGGATCAATAGTCTTTCGGAAATTGACATAGAGTTCCCGCTTGGCCGGCCAGTCGGGATGGCGCGGTTGGGCATGGCGCAATTCCAGATGATCGACGCGCAAGGATTGCGCACATTCAATCGCCGCCTTTTCCAGAGCCGCACATGCAGCCTCATCGCCCACCGCGCCGCCCAATACGCAGAATGGCGTAGAAATTAACGCATTGCCGAACAACAAGCTGCGGATATGACCCAGCGGCAGTATCCCCTGAATCGCTCCATCTGCCTCGGCATAGAGAAAGTGAGCCTTATGGCCAAACGCTTGGTGCAGCACCTCCGCCCAACCCGCCCGATGAAAGAACGTCGCTTCCGGGCAAGCATCAACGAACGCATCCCAGCGCACCGCGTTTATTGCATCGAGATGATGAATCTGCAAATTGCTATCGTTCATATCTCTCTCGCAAAAACACCTGATCCATCCGATCCCAATGAAAATCGCGCAACAACGCCTGCAAGCGTCCCTCCATGCGACTCAAGTTCAGATAATGCCGTAAGCGGGTTTTGAAATTAACGCCCGGCTGGCGCGGCTGTTCCGGGTCGATCTCCCAGGGATGGAAGTAAAAGATGCCCGATTGTCCATCCTGCTGATTCACTCGCCGCAAGGCCCAGCGCGACAACGGATAGGGCCAGAGCCGGAACCAGCCGCCGCCGCCACAGGGCAGGGTTTTGCCAAATACCGTCACCGTGGTCACTGGGACTTCCAGCAACGCCGGCGCGTTATCCGGCTGAAAGGCGAAGCGCGGCGCTTCTGGCATTCCGTACAAATCATGGCGAATGGGATAAATACTTGAACTGTAGCGATAGCCGGCCTGTTCCAGTTCCGCCAGCGCCCACAGATTACCGGCCCCGATGGAGTAACTGGCGGCCCGATAACCCTGAACCGCTACGCCGCCCACATCCTCCAGCAACGCCTTGGTGCGAGTCACGTCCTCGCGAAAAACGGCTGACGTTTGCTGAGTTGCGCGGGTATGGTCGTACCCGTGGCTGGCTAGTTCGTGACCCTCGGCAACCATGCGGCGCACCAGTTGCGGATATCGCTCCGCTATCCAGCCCAAGGTGAAAAAGGTCGCCTTAACGCTCTGTTCCGCAAACAAATCCAGAATCCGGCAGGTATTGCGCTCAACCCGGCAAGGCAGTTGATCCCACTGCTCACGGCGGATATACGGCTCAAACGCCGAGACCTGGAAATAGTCCTCCACATCCACGGTCATAGCGTTTACCCGCAAACGCTCCCCTCGCTCCGTGGGAGAGTTGGGGGTGAGGGGCGTCACAGCCATTTCGCTAACTTCGCAGCAATCCGTTCCGTCGCACACCCATCCCAATACTCGGGAATCCGCCCCGCCTTGCCGCCGCTTGTCAGCACCTCCTGCGCCGCCTGGCGAATGCGCTTGGGATCGGCGCCAACGATCGTATTGGTCCCCTCAGTCACCGTCACCGGTCGTTCCGTATTCTCGCGCAGGGTCAGGCAAGGGACGCCCAAAGCAGTCGTCTCCTCTTGCACCCCCCCGGAATCGGTTAAGGCCAGCCGCGCCCCCTGCATCAAGCCCAGCATTTCCAGATAGCCCAGCGGCGGGAGACAACAAAAATGCGGACTATCCAGTCGCGCGCTCAAGCCAGCCTTGTCGATCATGGCCCGGGTGCGGGGATGAATGGGAAAGGCCAACGGCAGATCAGCGCTGATTTCACCTAAGACGTTCAGCAGGCGTTCCAGAATGATGGGATCATCGACATTGCTCGGTCGGTGCAGAGTCAAAATCCCATAACCGTTCGGATTGTTCAGAAACACCGCCGGATCCGGAGCGGTCGCCAATGTCTGTTCCGGAGAAACGGCGCGTGGTAAACAAGACCGCAAGGTGTCAATCATAACATTGCCGACGAACTGCACTCGGGTCGGGTCGACGCCTTCCCGGGTCAGGTTGGTCAACGCTTCCCGCTCCGTGGTGAACAGCAAATCGGAAATCTGATCGGTCAGAACCCGGTTGATTTCCTCCGGCATGGCCCGGTCAAAACTGCGCAGCCCCGCCTCGACATGCACGACTTTGATCCCTTTCTTCGCCGCGACCAGCGCACAAGCAATGGTCGAGTTCACATCGCCCACCACCAGCACCGCCGCGGGTTGCTCGGCATCCACCACCGGTTCAAAACGCTTCATAATCTCAGCGGTCTGCACCGCATGACTAGCGGAACCGACTTCCAGATCAATGTCTGGATTTGGGATGCCCAACTGCTCGAAAAAGCGTTGATTCATCTCCACATCATAATGCTGGCCAGTATGCACCAGCCGCGCATCCAGCCCCGAGGTTTGACGCAGCGCCGCCATGATGGGCGCAATCTTCATGAAGTTGGGGCGAGCGCCCACTACGCAGAGAATTTTGGAAGATGTAGCAGTCATGAAATGGCCAAAGATTAGAAAATTAAAGGTGCTCTTCGGGCGGAGTTTCATCCGCTGGATCATGTTCGCTGACTTGCTGTGTCAGGTTGGTTAACTGCCGCTGGAGTTGGCGGACCGTCGGCTCCAAAAGCATCAACCGCCGCTCCATGCGTTCTATTTGCGCATCCTGCCATTCGGGATGCCGCAGAAGCGTTTCCACGGTTTCTTCCAGTTCCAGCAGGCGTTGCTCCATGATGTGACCGATGCGCAGCAGCGGACCACTGCCACTGGTCTGTCCCCGGGCGCCGGCCCTTTGTTCGTCCTGCGCCAGTTCATTGCCTACTGCAGTGATCGATTCATGGGAAAACTCCTGAATCTCCTCAAGAAACCCGTAGAGCAGCAAGCGATCGCAAAACACATTGACCCGACGCGGGATACCTTGCGTGTACTGATAGATTGTCGTGTAGGCGTCCTCGCTGAAGCGCGGCATAAGACCCTGCCAGCCTACGATGTGCAAACGATGTTCGATATAGGGACCAATTTCATCCTGACTAAGCGGAGTCAGATGACAGGAGGCAATCACGCGCTGGCGAAGCTGCTCCATGCCGGGATCTTGCAGCGTAAAGCGAAATTCTTCCTGTCCCAGCAAAAAACTCTGCAATAACGGACGTTCGGCGACTTGAAAGTTGGAGAGCATCCGCAACTCCTCAAGGGAACGAATCGGCAGGTTCTGCGCTTCATCCACCACCAGCAACACTCGCCGGCCATGCTCGGCATGGTCACGCAGGAAATTTTCAAAACGCCGGAGCAGAATCGCCTTGTTGGCGTCTTCGTAGGGCAGACCAAAGGAAGCCACCACGGTGCGCAACAGATCGTCTGCCTCCAACTGGGTAGTCACCAGTTGCGCGGCAACCACCTGTCGGGAATCAAGTTCGCTGAACAGGTTTTTCACCAACGTGGTTTTACCAGCGCCAATACCGCCAGTGACGACGATAAAGCCTTCGCCCTGACTCAAACCGTAGCGCAAATAGGCCAGCGCCCGGCTATGCCCACTACTGCCGAAGAAGAATTTCGGGTCCGGACTCAACTGGAAGGGTTTGGCGCTGAAACCGTAGTAATCAATATACATAGAGTCTTGTTAATCGATATTTGTAGGAGCAGGGGCGCAGAGTCGCATGCCCTGGTTCAAAATTTCGTGCTGAAACGGACATTGAGTCGGTTTTCGCGAAATCCCTGATCGCTGGATTCAGCATCATTCTGATAATAACGATAACTAATAAGTCCACCCGAGTCCGGAGTAAATACCCGGGCTAGGCCGATCACCGACACCCAATAATCATTCTGCTGGTTGTCGCCTGATTCGTCATGTTCCCAGCCGGTTCCCAGAAACGACGCCGTGCGCGACGCAAATCGCCAGGTCCAAAGCCCGCCAAGACCATAGGCGGTTTCCGAAGCGGCATCGTCTTCGCCTTGACGGTCTTCGCTGAACGCTTTCAGCGTCCAGCCATTGCGCCCGCGCTGATAGGTATATTCGGTCTCGAAACGCTTTTGCAAAAACTGCTGATCGGTCAATCCAAAAGGGCTGTCAACGACAATGATCTGACCCTGATCATCCAGCGTGACTGGGTTACTCAACAACTGCTGAGTGCTGGTCACTTCCTCAGTGTACTTGGTTGACCAGCGGCCATAGCGACTACGATAATCCATTGATCCATTCCAATGCACTCCAGGACTGACGCCCACCGCCTGGTCGCGGCGGCTAATCTCGAAATTCAGTCGGGGTGAAGGCGTCCAGCGGGCAGCAATTTCGTTAACATCTGGTCCGTATAAACCGATCAGCGAAAAAAACCGGTTTGGATACCAGATCGCACCCAATCCCCAATAGGAACCATTGCGATTATCATTCTGGAAAGTAGCGACATCGTTATTCTCATAACCGGCCTCGGCCAGCAGCGCCCAGCGTCGACTGAGCCGGTAGTCCGCCCGGCCCTTGACGCTCTCTTCAGTGCTGTCGCCACTCTCCTGCTGTGGGTTATCGTTGCTGTTTCCCTGCAGGGCTTGTTGCTGACGGGAATAATCCAGGCTCCAGTTCAGCGCGCTGAATCGTTGGCCGCTCTTGAGATTCATTTCGACACGCTGAATATCGCCATCGGAAGCGCCGGATTGACTATTGCTGCCACTATCCTGGTTAAATCCGGTCGTGCTGTAGCGATAACGTAACAGCGCCTCGGTCCATCCACCGAAATTCTGTCGCCAATAGGGACTGAGGCTGAAGCTGCTCGCGGTCGTCTGATCGCCGGTTAAGGCAATATCGCTGAACAGACCCACTGGATTAAACAGATCAGCGCTCCCCGGCAAGCCCAGGTTCAGATTGTTAAACAAACCGGTAGCGAACGACGATCCCGATCCGCCACCCAGCCCTAAATTGCTGGCGTCGACTCGCCCACCGGTCGTGTTAGGGACTTGCGAAATCGAACCCTGGACATCCAGAAATAGATGATCCTGGTAAAGCTCCGCCGTTCCGGAACCCAGTAATTTGTTATTCAGTTTCGTTTCGCCTTGCTGGGTATAGAGCAAACCTTGGGCGGTGTAATCAAAGCGCAGCTCAAGTCGGCCTCCCTGTTTGCGCACTGAAACACCGGGATCGACCTGCAAAACCAGATCGCTTTCCGCTTCGTCGGACGGGGCTAACCGGATATTATCTGAAAAGGTGGTTCCAACGCTGATCCTGGGAGTAATTTGCCACTCGTTGACCGGACGGCCATCTCCTTCCTGGGCCTTAGCCGATAATCCGACGAATGTAAACGCTAATAGCACTAAACCTGGCGAAAGATGCCGGCAATGCCCTCTCAAGTTCAGCGCCAACATGCATCACTCTTCAGCGTCATCGCGCTGATCGGCGCCATAGCCATAGCCATAGCCATAGCCATAGCCATAATAATCTGCGCCCAGCACTCTTTGCGCCTTGTTGAGGACGAATCCGACAATTTGGTTGGGATCCAGCAACGCTAGCGCTTCCTGAACCTGGGACTGATGGGTGCGCGACGCCTCCACCACCATGACAATCTGGCCAGCCAACGTCGCCAGTACGCTCGCCTCCGTCGTCACCAGTAACGGCGGCGAGTCGAAAATAATAATCCGGTCGGAGTAGCGGTTGCTCATTTCTACCGCCAGCTTGCGCATGTTCTCGCTGGCCAGCAGCTCTGTGGATAAGTGGTGAGTGCTGCCAGCGGGCAGCACGGTCAGCGAGGGCACATTGGTGTCGACCAGCACATCCGCCAGTTCCAACTGCGCGTCAATCAGCAGATCCACCAATCCCCGGTCGGTTTCGAACCCCAGAGTTTTAGCTAACGAAGGTTTAATAACGTCCGCGTCGACCAGCAATACGGTACGATCGCGTTCAGCGGCGATGCTCAGGGCCAGATTGCAGGCCGTGAAGGTTTTACCTTCGCCCGGCCGGGAGCTGGTCACCATGATCAGGTTGGCGTGCTTGGCAAGAGTAGCGCCCTTGCCCGCCGCATTCATCAGCAGCGGTCGTTTAATGTGCCGGTATTCTTCCTTGATCTGGCTGCGCCGGGCGTCGGGCACCAGCATCCCCATGGTGCGCAAACGATCAAAATCCAGCACGGTTGAACGCTGGGTGCGTTTCGGAGGATTGACCCGTGAGGGTTCGGGTTTCGCGATTACGGCGGCCCGTTCGATGATGTGGTCCACTGATCGTGGCGCTGGAGAGTCGCCTGGCGGAACGGATGCCAATTCCTCCCTGGGCGGCGGCGACCGGCCTAGCATCGCCCTTTCAATGATATTCATTAATCTATATTCCCGGATGGATCATACAGGCAGTTTGAAGCCCATGGTTTCGACAACCAGCAATCCGCCATAGAGCGCTAGCAGACTGCTGCCCAGGGCCAGGTAAGCAAGCAGCATCCAGCGCTGGCGACGAGCAGCGGCCGGGGAAAGCACCGCCCTGACACTGCCAAAGACTGGAATCTGCGTGGCGTGTAACAGGCTGCGCCGACTGTCGAAGGTTGGCCAAAGCTGCGCCAGCAGAAATGCAATTCCACCCCCTACTCCCAGTCCACCGACCAATACTCCAGAAATTAACAGCGGCCGATTAGGCCCGGTCGGGTCGAGCGGCACACGGGGCGGATCGATGATGCGGAAGCGAATATCCTGGTTGGTTTGTTCAGCTTCCTGGGAGAGCCGGGCGGATTCCCGTCGGGCGACCAGCTCGTCGTATTTCTTGCGATTGATGTCATAATCACGGTTCAGGGCAGCCAGCGCTGCCTCAACCCGCGGGATCGTATTGACCTGATCCTGCAATTCCTTATAACGCTTTTCATATTCCGCCAGGCGCGCCTGGAGGGAGGCGACATTCGCCTCTTCCTGAGCGAGTGCGACCTTGAGTTGCTGATAAACCGGATTGGCGTCGATCCCTGCCGGGCCAAAGCCCAATCCGGCGCCGCTGCTGGCGGCGCTGGCGGCGGCGTTGGCGGCCATGCTGGCCCGGTATTGCTCCAGTTCCTGTTCGCGCTGCTGGCGCAGATCGGCAATGGTTTGCTTGAGAATGCCGACATCGGGATGCCGTTCGGTGTATTTGAGCAGCAGCTCGTCAAGCTTTTGCTCAAGGATCTGAATTCGGCCATCAATGGGTAAGGCAGGGTCGCCAGCCGGGCCGGCGGGACCAGCGATTCCCGGTTGGGGACCAATGCCAAAGGTCGGCTCCTCGCCGCCAATCTGCATCAGCAGCGAATTACGTCGACTCTCCGCCTGGTTCAATTCCAATTTCACATTGTCCAAATCAGTGCCGGCCTGCTGCAGGCGCGTGTAGTACGTCTCTCCTTCGGAGGGCATCATCCCGACGTTTTTGATTCTGAACTCCTTCAGGCGGTTTTCCGCCTCGGTCAAGCGGCCTTCATACTCGGCGATCTGTTTCTCCAGGAAACGCTGGGCGGTATCGGTATCCTGGCGGGTTTCGCCCAGCAGATTTTCCACAAACACAGTGACGACCGCCTGCACCACTTTTTTAGCCACTTGCGGATCGCGATCCGTAAAGGTGATGGTGTACAGATTTTCCCGTCCCGCGCTGGCCAGTCCAATGTGCTTTTGCAGGCTGTTGAGCAGATCCTCCAGCGCGTCGGTATCCTGGGCGCGAATGTCCAGATCCGCGTTGCGGGCAATCTTCTCCAGGTTGGGACGGCTTAACAGCGTGCGCGTCATCAATCCAATTTGAGCATCCGGATTGACGGTCACCGCCAATCCCTGCAGAAGTGGGCGCAAGACCGACTGAGTATCCACAAACACCCGGGCGGAAGCCTGATATTGATCCGGCATTCGGTAAACCACCGCCCAGCCGATGAGACAAATAATCCATGCGCAAACCATCGCGTACCAACGGTTGCGCCAGATGCCGCGTAAATAATCCAGTAATTGTCCAATGATTTCTTGCATGGCTGCACCTTCGGTTTTTGCAGGATTCGCCGCGTTTAGAACCAGGATTCAGGAATGATCAGAATATCGCCCGGTAGCATGTCGACATTGGCGTTGATGTCGCCATCATTGAGCAGATCATCGACCCGCGCTACGTATTCCTTTTGCTCGCCGTCAACAATCCGCACCACTTTCGCGTTATTGCCATCGGCAAATTCGGTTAATCCACCGACTGCGATCATGACGTCCAGCAAAGTCATTTTGCGCTTGTAGGCAATGGCCTGTGGTTTTGCGGCTTGGCCTACTACGCGAATTTGTTCGCTATAAGGTCCGATGCCGCCAGCCACAATCACCGTGACAATGGGCTGGCGGATATAGGTTTCCAGCGCTTTTTCCAGATCACGGGCCAGTTGCGTGGGCGTCTTGCCGCTGGCCTGTAGATCCTCAACCAGTGGCGTGGAAATCTTGCCGTCCGGTCGGACGGTGACCGACTGGGATACTTCAGGATTGCGCCAGACAAAAATCTGAACCTGATCGCCAGGACCAATCAAATAGTTATACTGATCGGGCGAGGTGGTTTGAGAGCCATAGTTAGTTGAAGCGGGCAACTGTTCGCCGCCCTGAAAAGAAGCGCATGCTCCCAGCAAGCCTGCTGCGATCAACATGAGTCCAGTTGATGCCCTGTGCCTTGATTTCATCGCGCGCCGCATCCTCTACAGCCTTATGCTCGTCAATATTGATCTTGAATTGCTGAGTTTCGATGACACTGTATATGAGTCCAGTCGACTATCGATAAACCATAATCGCCCATGATTATAGAGAGTCATCATGCATAATTCATCGGCTTTCATCAAAATTCGCCGGCTGACTCGCAGCTATGCTGAAGGGGAGCAACAGCGCGTCATCCTCGCCGATCTCGACCTGGATATTGAGCGCGGCGCGTTTATCGTCCTGTTGGGCCAATCCGGTTCCGGCAAGTCGACCTTGCTCAATTTGCTGGGCGGCATCGATTTGCCGGACGCCGGGCGGATTGAAATTAACGGCCAGGTTCTGACAGATTTACATGAACGCGACCGCACCCGCTTTCGTCGTCGTCATATTGGTTTTGTCTTCCAGTTTTTTAATTTGATTCCTACGCTCACCGCCGAGGAAAATTTGCTGCTGCCGCTGGAACTCAATGGACTTGCCACAGCGGAACAACGTGATCGAGCGCTGGAATTGCTGGACAATATCGGTTTGGGTGATCGCCGGCGCAGTTTTCCCGAGCGGTTGTCGGGCGGGGAGCAGCAACGGCTGGCGATTGCTCGGGCATTGGCTCACGGACCCTTGCTGTTACTGGCTGACGAACCGACCGGCAATCTCGATATGGAAACCGGTGAGCAGATTCTGGAACTGCTGTTGAAACTGCATCGGCAGGCGGGAACTACGATTGTCATGGTGACCCACAGTCGTGAGGTCGCCGCCCGGGCGGATCGGATGCTGTTATTGGAGTCTGGCCATATTCGAGAGATGATCCGGTGACTCCACTCTTCTGGAAGGCGTTGCTGCGGCATCCGTGGCGCCATCCCTGGCAATTGGGCCTAGCCATTCTGGGCATTGCTCTGGGTGTCGCTGTCGTGGTGGCGGTAGATCTAGCCAATGCCAGCGCCCGCCGGAGTTTCGACCTGGCGATGGAGCGGATCAGCGGCGCTGCAACCCATCGCATCGTCGGCGGCGCCGAAGGCGTGCCGGAAGCGTTATATGTGCAACTGCGAGTTGAGCAGGGTCTGCGTCCTGCCGCGCCCGTGGTTACGGGCTATTTGCCCAATGCGGATCGACCGGGGCAACTCTTGCAGATTCTTGGCGTCGATCCCTTCGCCGAAGGGCCGTTTCGCCAGGCCGCCGCTGATCTGACCGGTAGCGACTTCAACCTGCGCGCCCTGCTGCTGGATTCACAGGCTGCGCTGTTGCCGGAGTTGCTCGGTGGGCGGGTGACCTTGAAGCGCGAGGAGCAACGATTCCCATTGCAAAGTGTTGGGACGTTGCTCGGACCCGAGTTGGACGGGTTGATCATTGCCGACCTGGCGACGGCGCAACATTTGCTCGGTCTGCCAGGACGCTTGAGTCACATCGATCTCATCTTGCCCGACGGTTCCGCTGGGGAACGACAGGCCGCTGCATTGCAATCCCAATTACCTCCCGGCCTGCGAGTGGAGCGGGCCGGTGAACGCAATCAGGCGATGGCGGATTTAAGCGCCTCATTCTCGCTCAACCTGACGGCGATGAGCCTGCTGGCTTTGGTGGTAGGCATGTTCCTGATCTATAACGCCATCACTTTTTCGGTCGTGCAACGCCGCACACTGTTGGGCAGGTTGCGAGCGTTGGGCGTCAGTCGCCGGGAACTGTTTGTTGGCGTATTAGGCGAGGCGCTGTTACTCGGTCTGGCAGGTACGTTGCTGGGAGGATTGCTGGGTCTCTGGCTGGGTTCCGGGCTGGTGCATCTGGTCACGCGCACCATCAATGATCTGTACTACGTCCTCAGCGTCCGCGAGTTTTTCATTGATCCCGGCTCACTGGCCAAGGGCGCGGTTCTGGGCGTGTTGGCGACGCTGGCGGCGGCCTGGCTGCCAGCGCGCGAGGCAGCGGATGCTCCACCCGGTGCTGTTTTAAGTCGCGCTTATCTGGAAAAGCGCTGGCATGCGTCCATGCCGCGTTTCCTGTGGGCAGGAGTGGCGTTGTTGGCAGCTGGGGGACTGGTATTGCTGTTTTTCCGATCGCTGGTGACCGGTTTCGCCGGTTTGTTCCTGCTGATTATTGGCTGTGCGTTGCTGACTCCGCCGCTGGTGGTCGGGCTGGTGCGATTGAACCAGCTATTGACCGCCCGGTTGGGGTTGCTGGCGCGCATGGCCAACCGGGATGTCGCCCGTCATCTCAGCCGCACCGGCATTGCGGTAGCCGCGCTGATGGTAGCCTTCTCCGCGACGGTGGGCGTGGGGGTCATGGTGGACAGTTTCCGGGGTGGGGTGACCATCTGGATCAACGACTTGCTCAATGCCGATTTGTATATTGCTCCCCCCAGCATCGAGGAGAGCGGCAGCCGTTCGGAAGCGCTGGCGCCCGAGGCGCTGGCGGTATTGCGCAATACGCCGGGCGTAGCGGCGATTTCCACCTATCGGAGAATCCGGATTGATCTCGATGACCGCCCGGTGATCCTGATCGCTGCGGATCTCGCGCCAGCTTCTCAGGCCGGTTATCGACTGATCAACGGTGATTCCGATTCGGCATGGCGGGCGTTCCAGACGGGCGAAGCGGTGCTGATTTCGGAACCACTAGCCTATCGCCGCCAACTCGGGGTTGGCGATACGGTGACATTGCCGACCGACCAGGGTCCCCGTACGTTCCCGATTGCCGGGGTGTTCCTGGACTATGGTTCGGAACACGGGCGGATTCTGCTGCATCAGTCCGGCTATGTACGTTATTGGCGCGATCCGGCAGTGAGTTCAACCGCAGTGTTCGCCGCGCCGGGTCAAGATCTGAAAGTGCTACGCGAGCGCTTGCAGGAACGGCTGGGGCCGATTCAGCCGCTGCTGTTCCGCTCCAACCGTGATATTCAGGCGCGTACTCTGGAAATATTCGACCGCACGTTCACGATAACCAATGTATTAAGATTGTTGGCGATTCTGGTTGCTGTCGTCGGGGTATTAAGCGCCCTGCTGGCCCTGCAACTGGAACGGGCGCGGGAATTCGCGGTATTACGCGCAACCGGCATGACCGCGGGCGAAATCGGCGGACTGGTGTCGTTGCAAACGGGTTTCATGGGAGCGGCGGCGGGATTATTGGCAATTCCGACCGGACTGCTGTTGGCGGCAGTGCTGATTTTTGTCATCAACCGCCGGGCGTTTGGCTGGAGTTTGCCGTTCGAGGTCAATCCGTGGTTGTTGCTGGAAACCGTGGCGCTGGCGATCTTCGCGGCGCTGCTTGCTGGACTCTATCCGATCTGGCGCATGGCCTGCGCCCGACCGGCGGAAGCGCTGCGGATGGAGTGAAGATTTGCTATGAATAAACGATATGGAGGGTACGGTCTGCTCATCGTTGGGCTTGGAGTAGCCCTGATCGGTTACTTCACTCGCCCCCACCTCAAACCGATTGAGAGCGTGACCGTCAGCAGCGTGCTGAGCGGCGACGATAGCGCCGGCTATCAGCGCGCTGACCAGCCCCGTCCCTTTCGTTTCCCGGAGGATCATGGGCCGCATCCGGAGTTTCGCAACGAGTGGTGGTATGTGACGGGCAATTTGGCGGACGCCGCTGGCCGACCCTTCGGCTATCAATTGACCCTGTTTCGCATCGCCTTGAGTCCCAATCCGCCGGCAGCCGATTCAGCCTGGCGAACGAATCAGGTTTACATGGGCCATTTCGCACTGACCGATGTTGCCAGTGAAAAACACTCCAGCTTTGAGCGGTTCAGCCGGGGTGCGCTGGGTTTGGCCGGGGCGCGAGCGACGCCGTTTCGGGTCTGGCTGGAGGATTGGGAATTGGCCGGGACTGCAGCTGACGCTTTCCCCATGCGGTTGCGGGCGCGGGAAGGCGGCATCACGCTCGATTTGACCCTCGAAATCGGTAAGCCGGTGGTTTTACAAGGCGATCGGGGGTGGAGCCAGAAAAGCGCTGAACCTGGTAATGCGTCGTATTACTACTCCCATACCCGATTGCCTACGATGGGCGCAATTGACCTGAATGGGCAAATCTTCAAGGTTCAGGGTTCAAGCTGGCTGGATCGGGAGTGGAGCACCAGCGCCCTGGGGTCAGAGCAAAGTGGCTGGGACTGGTTCGCGCTGCAACTCGACGATGGACGCGACCTCATGTTCTACCGCTTGCGTCTGAAAAACGGTGGCATGGACACGTTCAGCAAGGGCGTGCTGGTTGACCAGAAGGGTCAGGCGCGCCTCCTGCGGTGGGGTGCAGTGGATGTGCAACCTTTGGGTGAATGGATCAGCCCGCAGACTGGGGACCGGTATCCGGCGGGTTGGCGGTTGCGGTTGCCTGACGAAAAGCTGGATTTGACGGTGACGCCGAAAGCAGCGGATCAGGAAATGCGGCTGACTGTGCGTTATTGGGAAGGGGCGGTGGCGGTGGCCGGTCGCGCCGGAGAGCGTCCTATCCAGGGACAGGGTTATCTAGAGATGACGCGGTATGAACGATAGGTTGACTTTGCAATCGGCTTTACCCGAGGTTCCGTTACTAATCGAATCCTGCTCTTACGCCCCGCTGCCGCCTAACCTCGAACAGAAAAATTCCCGCGGCCACCGATACATTCAGACTTTCGACGCCGCCTTCGACCATGGGAATGCGCGCTAGCTGGTCGCAAACTTCCCGGGTCAGTCGGCGCAGACCTTTCTCCTCCGCGCCCAGCACAATCGCTGTTGACGGCGTGAAATCCACCTCATACAAACTCGCGCCCGCCGCGCCCGCCGCGCCGATGACCCAGATGCCCTGTTCCTTGAATCCGCGCAGAGTGCGAGCCAGATTGATGACTGGTATGAACGGTGCGATTTCCGCTCCCCCGCAGGCGACTTTCCGCACCGTCGCGTTCAAACCAGCGGCCCGGTCAGCCGGCGCGATGACGGCGTGAACACCCGCCGCCGCTGCGCTGCGCAGGCATGCGCCAAGATTGTGCGGGTCCTGCACCCCGTCCAGGACGAGCAGCAGGAGCGGCCCTTCGACCGCCGCCAGTAGCGCTGGCAGATCATCCTCCCCGTATTTCTGTTGCCGGGCAGCCAGGCGGGCCACCACGCCCTGATGATGTGCGCTGCCGCTCAAGCGATCCAGTTCCGTCCGGTCAACCCGGTGAACGGTGAGACCCAGCCGGGTTGCAGTATCTAGCACCGCCTCAATCCGCCGATCCCGGCGCTGGCGCTCAATCCACAGTTCACGCGCCTGTTCCGGCTCATAGTCCAGCGCCGCCGCGACGGCATGCAGGCCATAAATCAGTTCTTCAACCAAGAGATTTACTCCTTCCGCCGCCGCAACGGATAGCGATTGCGGTGCATTGATTCGCCACGCTGGCTTTCCACCGGCTCAAAGTCGATCTTGCGTTCATCCAGATCCACGCGCGCTACCTGAACCCGCAAGACATCGCCCAGCCGGTAGATCCGTCCGGAACGCTCGCCCTGCAAACGATGGCCGATGGGATCGAAGCGATAGAAGTCATTGCGCAGCGCCGTCACATGCACTAGACCTTCCACATACACGCCGCGCAATTCCACGAACAAGCCAAATCCTGTCACTCCCGTAATAATGCCATCGAAGACCTGTCCGACCTTGTCCAGCATATATTCGCATTTCAACCATTCCATGGCATCGCGCACCGCCTCATCCGCCCGCCGCTCGGTCATCGAACAATGCTCGCCCAGCCCCACCAGATCGGCGTGGGTAAAGGAAAAATCTACGGCTTTACCGCCTTGGAGAACATGACGAATGGCGCGATGCACCTGCAAATCAGGATAGCGGCGAATCGGCGAGGTGAAATGCGCGTAAGTCTCCAGCGCCAGGCCGAAATGGCCAAGATTGCCGGGGCTGTAAACCGCCTGGGCCAGCGAACGCAGCATTACGGTTTGAATCAGATGTGCATCCGGCCGCTCGTGGACCTGTTCCAGCAACCGGGTGTAGTCGCGCGGCGCAGGTTTATCGCCGCCGCCCAGCCCTAATCCCAGTTCGCCCAGAAAAGCGCGCAGCTTGTTCAACCGGTCCTCGGTCGGTCCCTCGTGAATCCGGTACAACCCCGGCATTTTATGGCGCTGGAGAAACCGGGCGGCGGCGACGTTAGCAGCGATCATGCATTCCTCGATCAGCCGGTGCGCATCGTTGCGCTCGGTGGGCAAAATGCGTTCGATCTTGCGGTCCGCGCCGTACTCAATTTCCGTTTCCTGGGTATCGAAATCCATCGCGCCCCGCTGTTCCCGCGAGATGCGCAACACTTGATACAACTCCAGCAAGCGATCCAGGTGTGGAACTTGTTCAGCATACTCGGCGCGGAGCTGAGGACTGCGTTCGGCAACGATGGCGGCGACTGTGTCATAGGTCAGACGCGCCTGAGAACGCATCACCCCCTCAGCGAAGCGGGAACGGATAATGCGGCCCTCGGCGTTAATCGTCATTTCGCAGACCATGCACAACCGGTCAACACGCGGGTTCAGCGAACACAGGCCGTTGGACAGCGTTTCCGGCAGCATCGGAATCGCCCGGTCTGGGAAATACACGGAATTTCCGCGCTTGCGGGCTTCCCGATCCAGCGCCGTTCCGGGCTGCACGTACCACGACACATCGGCGATGGCGACCAGCAACCGCCAATTGTTCCCGCGCCGCTCGCAATACACCGCATCGTCAAAATCGCGGGCGGTGACGCCGTCAATCGTGACCAGCGGCGTGTTGCGCAAATCCCAGCGTCCCTGACTAGCGGACTCCGGGACTGTTTCACCGTACTGACGGGCTTCCTCGATCACCGCCTCCGGCCACTCCACCGGGATGCCGTGGCTGGCGATGGCGATGCGAATCTCCATACCTGGGGCCATGTGATCGCCCAGCACCTCTTTGATGCGTCCGAGGGGTCGATTCTGGGCGCTCGGTTGCTCAATCAGTTCGGCAATCACAATCTGGCCGGCCTGGGCTGCGCCACGTCCCTCTGCGGGTACGATGATGTCCTGGTTGATTCGTTTATTGTCCGGGATGACGAAATAGACGCCGCGTTCCTCGCAGAACCGCCCGACCACCGTTTCAGTGTTGCGCTCCAGCACTTCAACGACTGCGCCCTCGCGGCGTCCCCGGTAATCGACGCCGATCACGCGCGCCACCGCCCGGTCGCCGTGCAGCAGCTTGCGCATTTGCCGGGGTGAGAAGAACAAGCTGTCCCCACCCTCGTCGGGAATGAGGAAGCCGTGGCCTTCGGGATGGCCGATGACGCGACCGGTGACCAGATTCATCCGGGTGACCGGGCCATAACCCTCGCGGCGGTTGCGGATGAGCTGTCCATCCCGCTCCATGGCGCGCAACCGACGAGACAATGCTGCGACTTCCCATTCATCCAGCCGCCACTCCTTGCAAAGTTCTTCCAAAGTCAGCGGCATACCGCGTTCTTCCAGAGTCTGGAGAATCAGTTCACGGCTGGGAATGGTTCGTCCATATTTTTCTTGTTCTCGGACGGCAAAGGGATCAATCTGTTGCCAGGAACTGCGTTTTTTATTTTTCATTTCAGATCATTATGGATAAATTACAAATTGGTGAAGGGGAACGGGTTGACAGTTGTGGGGTCTATCCGTATAGTCCGCTCCCGTCGTAATACAAGCGATGCTTTCAAGCCGAAGTGGCGGAATTGGTAGACGCGCTAGGTTCAGGTCTTAGTTGGGGAAACCCAGTGGAGGTTCAAGTCCTCTCTTCGGCACCAGATTAAAAAGCCCGGTTTAATGCCGGGCTTTTTTGCGTTCCCACCGTCGATAAATCCATGCTGCGCCAGCGTCCTGATTTCCGGTCAGCGTCAATGTCAATGGTCAGCGCTCAACCTGATGATTTGGGGAAAATGCGAGCCGTCGAAAGTGAACAGGGTCGTTGGGGAAATGGTGATGTCCGCTTAATCTTGCGTTTGCCGCCACGCTTGAGTGAACGCCGCTTTTTCCAGATTCGCCGAGCGAATCCCGAATTGCATCTGGAGCAAACAATGCCTATTCCATTGCTCCCAGCGCGACGGTGTTAAAACCACCATCCACATAAATGATCTCTCCAGTAATGCCGGAAGCCAGGTCCGAACACAGAAAAGCTGCGGTATTGCCGACCTCTTCAATAGTTACGCATTTACGCAACGGCGCGATGTGTTCAAAAGTATCCAGCATCTTGCGGAAGTTCTTGATGCCGGAGGCCGCCAGGGTGCGGATGGGTCCTGCGGAAATGGCGTTCACCCGGGTGCCTTCCGGCCCCAAGGTTTGGGCCAGATAGCGCACATTGGCGTCCAGACTGGCCTTGGCCAAACCCATAACGTTGTAGTTCGGCACCGCCCGCGCCCCGCCCAGATAAGTCATGGTGACCAGCGCCCCACGCCGACCTTTCATCAATGGTCGGGACGCTTTAGCCAGCGCCGCGAAACTGTAGGAACTAATGTCGTGGGCGATGCGGAAATTCTCCCGGCTGATCCCCTCCAGAAAATCGCCTTCCAGCGCCTCGCGCGGCGCGTAGGCAATGGAATGAACGATGATGTCTAATCCATCCCAATGTTGCTTGAGCGCTTCAAACAGGCCGTCGATGTCAGCATCCCGCTCCACCTCGCAGGGCAGAACGATGGAGCTGTCCAGCTCGGCGGCCATTTTTTCGACCCGGGGTTGCAACTTATCGTTCTGATAGGTCAAGGCGAGTTCGGCGCCCTCCCGATGCATGGCTTGGGCGATGCCCCAGGCGATGGAGCGGTTGCTGGCGACCCCCAGAATCAGGGCGCGTTTGCCGGCGAGAAAGCCCATAATGAACTCCTTTGATGTTTTGCTATCGTCTAAATGAGTTGAACAGGCAAACTGTAAAGGATAGACATGAATCGTGCAAAATTCTGTTTTCCCGGCGGGCTGGCCGTTGCCGTTAGTCTGCTGATCTTCGGCGGCTTGCCGCTGGCGACGGTGGCGTTCGCGGAACCGATGCACGGCATCGCGCTACATGGTCAGCCAAAATATGGGCCGGATTTCACGCATTTTGATTACGTTAATCCCGATGCGCCTAAAGGCGGCGAGGCGCGGTTCGCGGCGATCGGCAGTTTTGATACGTTCAACCCATTCAATATCAAGGGTGAATCCGTTGTCGAGATTGGTCAGTTATTTGAAAGCCTGATGACCAGCAGCGCCGACGAACCGTTCAGCGAATATGGACTGATCGCCGAAAGCGTGGAAGTTCCCGATGATCGCAGTTCGGCGACGTTCACCCTGCGCCCCCAGGCGAAATTTCATGACGGCAGTCCGATCACGGCGGATGACGTGCTGTTTTCCTTCGAGACGTTGAAGAGCAAGGGCCACCCCTCCTATCGTTTCTACTATGCCAATGTGACCGGCGTCGAGCGACTGGATGAGCGGCGCGTAAAATTCACTTTTGCCCCCGGCGAAAACCGGGAATTGCCGCTGATTGTCGGCCACATGCCGATCCTGTCCAAGAAATATTGGGAAAACAGGGACTTTAGCGCTACTACGTTGGATGTGCCGGTTGGCAGTGGTCCGTATAAAATCGAGCGCTTTGAACCGGGTCGGTTCATTGTTTATGCTCGCGATGAACACTACTGGGGTAAGGATCTGCCGGTGAACCGAGGTCAGTACAATATCGACCGCTTGCGCTATGACTACTACCGGGATGTCACGGTGGCGCTGGAAGCCTTCAAGGCTGGCGCTTACGACCTGCGCGTGGAGAACGTCGCGAAGCAATGGGCCACTGGTTACGACTTTCCAGCCTTGCGCGAGGGACGGGTCAAGAAAGAAACCTTCCCAAATCAATTGCCATCTGGGATGCAGGGATTTGTGTACAACCTGCGGCGACCGCTGTTTCAAAATTCCAAGGTTCGTGAGGCGCTGGCCTATGCCTTCGACTTTGAATGGAGCAATCGCAACCTGTTCTTTGACCAATACAAACGGACCCGGAGCTATTTCGATAATTCGGACCTAGCCGCGCGCGGATTGCCATCCCCAAAGGAATTGGCGCTGCTGGAACCGTTGCGCAAGGAACTGCCGCAGGAAGTATTTACAACCGAGTACCAGCCGCCGGTGGCCAAGGATGACGCGCAATTGCGCGCTAATCTGCGCAAGGCGCTGGAACTGTTGCAAGAGGCTGGCTGGACCTTCCGCGACCGCAAGCTGGTTAATGCAAAAACCGGTGAACCGTTCCGGTTCGAGTTGCTGATTGCCGAACCGACCTGGGAGCGGATTGGCCTGCCGTTCGCCCGCAATCTGGAGCGGCTAGGCATCGAGATGAGCCTGCGCACGGTGGATTCCGCGCAATATGAGAACCGGGTGCGCAGCTTTGACTTCGACATGATCGTGCATGTCTGGGGTCAATCCTTGTCTCCCGGTAACGAACAGCGGGAATTCTGGAGCAGCGCTTCCGCTGACCAGCCGGGCAGCCGCAATCTGGCCGGTCTCAAAAATCCCGCAGTGGATGCATTGGTCGAGCAGGTGATCGCCGCGCCGGATCGCGCCAGCCTGATGACTCGGGTGCGGGCCCTGGATCGGGCGCTGCAATGGAATTACCTGGTGATTCCGCACTGGCATATTCCCTACGCCCGACTCGCCTTTTGGGACAAGTTCGGCTACCCGGCTGTGACCCCTTTGCAGGGGGTGCAACTGAACGCCTGGTGGATTGATCCCGCCAAGGCGGCGTCAGGCCAACGCGATTCGGGATCGGAGAGAACCGATTAATCCACCTTTAACGCGCGGCCTAACCCTGAGCACGCTGAACATGCATGGCGACTTGGGAATTAGGCAATGCGGGTGGGGGGGTCGCCACCGGACGGATCAATTGCCCCAGCACCTGCTCGCGTGGGCCGAACATTTGCGCTTGTCCCTCGCGCAAGACCAGAATGTGATCCGTGGCGTTGAGGATACTGGTGCGATGCGTAATGACCACGATCGTGCGTCTTTGCTCCTTCAGCTCGTTGATAGCCCGGATGAGCGCCGACTCACCCTGGTCATCGAGGTTGGAATTTGGCTCATCCAATACGATGAGCACGGGTTCGCCATACAGCGCCCGGGCTAGACCGACGCGCTGGCGCTGGCCGCCCGAGAGGAAACCGCCCGCTTCGCCAACGGGGGTATCGTAGCCCTGCGGTAAGCGTTGGATCATTTCGTGAACTCCGGCCTGGCGCGCCGCCGCCACCACTTTGACCGGATCCACTTCGCCGAAGCGGGCGATATTCTCACTGATTGTGCCAGCAAACAACTCGATATCCTGCGGCAGGTAACCGATATAGGGACCCAGATTTTCGCGGTTCCAATGCTGGATATCGGCGCCATCCACCCGTACCTTGCCGCCGGCTACCGGCCAAACGCCTAGGATCACCCGCGCTAAGGTGGATTTGCCCGCGGCGCTAGGGCCGATGACCGCCAGCGCTTGGCCTGGGGCGATCGAGAAGGTGAGTCCACGCAATACAGCGACGTTTGTACCTGGTGGTGCGGCTACGACGTTTTCCAGGGTCAAGTATCCTTCGGGCGCTGGAATCGGCATGTAGCGTCGCCGCTCCGGCACAAGGCGCAGCAGTTCGTTAAGGCGGCTATAGGCGGCGCGATAGGAGAGAAACCCTTTCCAGTTACCGATGATATGGTCAATGGGACCCAGCGCCCGACCCATCAGAATTGAACCCGCAATCATCATACCGCCTGTCATAAGGTGTTCAACGGTCAGATAGGCGCCAATACCCAGAATGAGCGACTGCGACAGCATACGCAAGGTTTTGCTGGTGCTGCTGAGCAAACCCGCTCGATCGCTGGCCTGCGCCTGCAAACCCAGCACCTCGCGGTGCCGTTCCAGCCAGCGACGGCGAATGTCAGGCAACATGCCCATGGCTTCCAGAGCTTCGACATTGCGTAGATTGCTGGTCAGGTAATTATTGTTCGCAATTGCCTTGGCGTTGGCTTCATTGAGTGGTTTGCGGGTGGCGAATTCGTTGGCGATCGCCAGGCTGGATACCAGAATGGAGCTGCCGATGGCAAACCAGCCCAGGATTGGATGAAGGAGAAACATCACCGCCAGATAGATGGGCGTCCAGGGCAAATCGAAGAAGCCGAACAGACCACTGCCGGTCAGAAATTGCCGCAGATTGTTCAAGTCATTCAGCGCCTGACTGCTGACGCCGGGGCGTTGCAGGTTTTGGTCAAACATGGCCTGGAACAGTCGAGGATTCAACAGGCTGTCAAGGCGAGCGCCGGTTCGAACCAGAATGCGGGAGCGCACCAGTTCCAGCCCGCCTAGGACAATAAATGCGGCAATGGCGATCAGGGTGATCATCAATAATGTTGACTCGCTGCGGCTGGACAGCACCCGGTCGTACATTTGCAACATGTACAAGGTGGGAGTCAACATTAAAAGATTGATAAACAGACTGAAGAAAGCAGCAGAAAGGAAGGATTGCCGGCAAACGCGCAGGGCTTTTTGCAGATCGGAAGGCGGCAGTTTGGGTTTCATAGGCAAGAGATCCCTGGCGGTGCAGCGGAAAAGGGGTCATTAAGCACAAAATTCTCAAAAGCGAATTGTAACAGTAGGCGCGTGGATTCCATAGCAGGCGAAAGTTCCTGTTTTTAAGCTGACAGCAGGTTAAATCCAATGGCTCAAGGTTGGCAAATACCCTACCCCGGTTGCCCGGAAGCTGCTGCCTGGCACTACTTGCAATACCAGGGCCTGATTCCACCAGTCATAATTATTGCTGACGTGCGCATGACCGCTGTGCAGCGCAAAGGTCACACTGTAATTACCCACGCCCAGATTGAACTCGGGAAATTCGAACTCCAAACAGCAGCGATCACCTCCTTTCAATCCACGCCGGCTGGAACCCAGATACCAGGTATTGGTGCCAAACACGTCATTGCCCAACTGATCCCGGATTAGAAAACCGACCGTCAATTCCTCCAGATCCTGATGGATAACGCAATCAATCCGGAAACGCACCGCCTCGCCGATTTGCACAGCCCGCACACTCTGACCATCCAATATCATATCTACCCTTTCAATCACGGCGGCCTGATTGCCGGAGCGGATGGTGTTTTTCCGGGTTTCCGATTCGACCTGGCGAATATGCTGATCGACCTCCTGCTTAGCAATGATCGCGTTGTAATAATCCAGCACTACATCTGGCGAGCCATCGCGGACCATGATTCCCTGGTCGAGCAGGATAGCGCGGTTGCACAAAGTTTTTATCGCTCCTGGGCTGTGCGAGACAAACAGCAGGGTAGTGTCCTGATCGCGGAATTGACGAATCCGTTCAAAGCTTTTGTGTTGAAAGTAAAGATCGCCTACGGACAGGGCTTCATCGACGATCAAAATATCAGGGCGGATGGTGGTCGCTACGCTGAACGCCAAGCGCACCTGCATGCCGCTGGAGTAGGTTCGCACCGGCTGGTCGATATAGTCGCCGATTTCCGCAAAATCCTCGATCGCTGGCATCTGTGCGGTGATTTCTGCGACAGAGAGTCCAAGCAGTTGCCCGGCCATCAGTACATTCTGCCGTCCAGTGAAGTCCGGGTGAAAGCCCATCCCCAGTTCTAGCAGTGCGGCTATCTGGCCTCTCACCTCAACCGAACCTTGGCTCGGCTGGGTCGTGCCCGTGATGATCTTTAACAGAGTGCTCTTGCCCGCGCCGTTAGCGCCAATGATTCCTACCGATTCGCCAGGCGCCACCTCGAAGCTCACGCCGCGTAACACCCAGTGGGCTTCGTGTCGCGGGCGACCGTGCGGGTCCGACCATTCCAGCAACCGCGACCAGCGGTTCGGGTAGCGCTTATAGGCCTTGCCGATGTTATTGATAACCAGTTTTCCCATCACAGTTCATCCACAATTTCGCCGACTCGGTTTAAAAACAGCCGGCCCGCCAGGAGCAGCAGGGTTAACGCCAGCGCCGCGACGCCGAACAATCCTGTCCACTCTGGCAGCGCGTGATTCAGGAAAATGCGCTGATAGGCTGCAGTCAGCGGATAGAGCGGGTTCAACCACAGCAGCGCTCGCACCGCTTCCGGCAGGATGCTGGCGCTATACACAATCGGCGTCAACCAGAAGCCGAATTGCAGGACCACGCCGACGAATTGGCCGACATCGCGAAAAAACACATTCAGCGTTGCCGTCAGCAACCCCAGGCCGAGGCTGAAAATCAGTTGAATCAGAAAAACCGGTAGAAACGCCAACACTGTCCAACCTGGAAAGTGGTCAACGAGTAGTAGAAACACCAGATACAGAGTGAATACAATGCCGAAGTCGATTAGCACCGACAGAGCCACGATGACGGGCAAGCAAGAACGGGGAAAGCTGGATTTCTTGATCAGGTTGCCATACTGGAGAAAAACATTCTGCATCCGGCTAACCAGATCGGCAAAGGCCATCCACGGCAATAAACCCGCGCACAGGTACACGCTGTAGGCGAAGGTCTGGTCTTCCTGACCCGCCAGTCGGGGGTGCATGATCCCGGCGAAAATCACCGTGTAGATCACAATCAGCGTCAGCGGATTCAGCACCGCCCACAACCCACCCAACAGGGAATGGGTATAACGCTGTTGGAATTCCCGGCGCACATTGGCCAGGATGAAACCCCGATACGCCCACAGGGAGCGGAACATCACGCTTTGAATCATTAGCTTCCTTATCATTTCGGGGCAAGTGTGTCATTATAACCAATGTAGTATGATTTTTCATAAAGGAACCCCGCGTGACTCCGAGCATTAGCATCCTGATCCCGGTTTTTAATGAAGAAAATACCCTTGGCGAACTGGCTGAGCAAATCAAAACCGTGTTGGGCGATTTGGATAAAGGCTTTGAAATCCTCTTTGTGGATGATGGCAGCACCGATCATTCCTGGTCTATTATCCATGAGCTGAGTCAGGGAGACGCGCACATCCGAGGGTTGCGGTTGCGCCGCAATTTTGGCAAGGCGACCGCGTTGGCGTTGGCTAGCCATCGCGCGATGGGCGAAATCATTATCACTATGGACGCCGATCTTCAGGATGATCCCCGAGAAATTCCGAAATTTTTGCAGAAACTCGATGAAGGCGATGACCTGGTTTCAGGGTGGAAGGAAAATCGCCGGGACCCGGTTTCCAAGACCTTGCCTTCCCGATTTTTCAACAAGATCACCCGGATGCTGACCGGCATTCGCCTTCGGGACTTCAATTGCGGATTCAAGGCGGCCCGCGCCGAGGTTTACCAGAACATTTCCCTCTACGGCGAGTTGCATCGCTATATTCCGGTGCTGGCGCACAACCAAGGCTACAAGATTGGCGAAGTTGCTGTCTTGCATCATCCGCGCAAAGCTGGCCAGTCCAAATACGGGTTCGAGCGGTATGCCCGTGGGTTTCTCGATTTGCTCACCGTGTTGTTGATCACTCGTTACGGTCGGCGGCCCGGCCATTTATTTGGCGGTATTGGCATCATTCTGGGCCTGGCCGGATCGCTGATCCTGTTTTATCTCACCGGACTCTGGTTGGTGGGCGATGCGCCAATCGGTAACCGGCCCCTGCTATTTCTGGGCATTCTTTTGGTCATTCTGTCCGTGCAGTTGCTGTCACTAGGGTTACTGGCGGAATTAATCCTCAATCGTACTGAAGACCGACGCTTGACCTCGTTAATCGCTGAAGAACGCGGCTTCGAGACTGACGCGCCCTTGCCGCCGTTATGTTGAATGGGCAAAAGGTCCCTGCTTCCCTGAAGGATAAAAGTTGGGGTAGGCGAGAATGGTTGCTGGGCGTCGCTGCTGGCGTTTCGCTGCTCTCGCTCTTCATCGCCGTCTCGATCAGCGAAGTCGGAAAACTCAAAGGCGCGCTTTGGCCGGCGGCGCCAGCATTCCTGCTGTGGACGGCTCTGGCGCTAATCCTGTCTTATATATTGCGCGCCTGGCGCCTGGCGGTGGTCATGGATGCTCGCCTGTCACCAGGAATCGCTCAGGTTGCTTTGTTGCATAATCTGTTGAACGCCCTGTTACCCATCAAACTCGGCGAGTTATCCCTGCCCTTGCTGATCCGACGTTATCAGGGTGATGGTCTGGCTAAGGGGCTGGGAGTTCTGATCGTAATTCGGGCGCTGGATGTTCTTGGGTTACTGAGTTGGGCTTCGATCCTTCTGCTGGTTCAAGGTCATCCCGGAACGAATTTTGCGCGATGGCTGGGCTTCGCTGGTCTGATGGTCACGGTTGGAGTATTGACCATTTTGGTTGGAGTGGGTCATTACTTTCGCCAGCGACCAGCGGTTGATGCGACACTGGCGCGCTGGCCCAAAATCCAGCAAATCTGGCGGGACCTCGGCGCGGGTCTAGCGGGTTTATCTAGTGCAAAACTCGGGCGGGCCTTGCTGCTCAGCCTGTTGCTCTGGATACTGATTACCGCTGCGTTTCATACCGCAGCGCTGGCGTTTGGGGTGGCTGCGCCGTTCGTAACGACGACCCTGGCGACGGCGACGGCGACCGTGGCGTTTATGTTGCCAATTAACGGTCTGGCCAGTTTGGGGCCGCCACAACTGGCTTGGGCTGGCGTACTGGCGGCGCTAGGCGAGGGCTGGGAAAGTGGTTTAGTGGCGGCGACGGCGACGCAACTGATTGCTTTGGTGGTCATGGGATTGTTGGTTACAGGCTTGGCGACGCTCATGAGTTGGAGTGCACGAAAAGTGAGAGGAACTGGGTGGTCATGGATTTGAAGTCCAGCTATGTGCATCTGATGCGTGATCTTCGACAAATCGCACAACGCGTTGGAGTTTTTGAGGCGCTGGAGCAGCGGTGTGAACGTCGATTAGGGTTGTGGTTGCGGTTACTGTTAGCGACTTATGATATTTGTCTGCAACAGGCATTGAGCCGATTGAATACACCGAGGCTGATTGTCTTTGATAATGCGGAACGATGGCGTTATCGCGCAGCATTGCAACAACTGACCTTACCGACGATTCCTACCTGGGGTTTGACGCCCTGTCTGCCTTACCCAGAATCCACTTTACTGATTTTTAGCGATCACGCGATCTTGCAACAGGTCGTTGGGCATCCAGCATGAATCCGTGGTTTGTCGGGATACAACAGCCATTTCGTGAGTCGTTTGCCGCGGATATTGCCAAGGTAGCGGGTGGGTTACTGATTTTGACAGCGGCGATGCACACAATCGCGGCAGCGAATTTTCTCGTCCTGTTTCTGGATGGAGCCTATTACCTGTTTGGGGTGATTAACCGAAGCGACTTCGTCTCGATCGAGCCGACCAGCCAAACTGTGCAGTTGCTTCAACAGACACCAGTGATTCTAGCCCTGCGTTTTGGGGTGCATGACCTTGAAGCGCTGATGATTATCGCGGGACTGAGCAACTTGCTACTGCCCTTGCTCCTGACATCATCCTGTTACTGGATTTTGCCAAATCAGTACAAGGCGTTTTTTATTTTTCCCCTATTACACTACCTGTTTGGCGCCTTGGCATCCTGGTTTCCGACGGTGACTGACGCGCCGCCCGCCGCCGCTTATTTCTGGATGCTGTTTTATCTGATTCTATTCCGATCGACAACAGCTTGGTCGGTAACATTGTGCGCCGTGATCGCGCTACCAGCGTTGTATCTACATGAGGCACTGTCCTTTCTGGCGCCATTTCTGATCATCGCGGCGTTATGGCGATTTAAAAATGCCACTAGCCGATTTCTGAGAGTCCTTTTTCTGCTGCTCTCCGGTTGGTTCGTGTTCATCGGCTATACCCAGTTTATAGCGATCCTTTATCCCCGAGATATCGGTAACCGATCAGGATTTTTATCACAGTTGCTGGAATGGAAATGGCTTTACTGGGACGGAATCAATGCTGCCGTCGTGTTGTCACTGTTAGCAGCCATTCTTTTATTATGGGTCTTTGTTGATAATTTACGCGATGCTGGACGAGGGATGCTCCCGAAAACGCGGTTCGTTCGCTGGGTTGCTCCATTTCTGTTAGGCGGGGTAATGCTGGCTTTATTGATCCTGCTGCTATTCGACGTCCGCTGGTATGGGCTGAATACCCAGTTTGCCGCCCGCGCCCAAGCAACCTTGGTGACTGTTCCGCTTGCAACATTGGTCTTAGTCTCTATTTTCAAACCCTCAATCCAATACGCTTGGCAGGATCGGCTGTATCTGGTGTTGATTGTCGTGCTGACCCTAGGCATTTTGGGCAGCCACAGCATTGGTTTGTCCCGCTGGACCGATTATGTCCGGGATTTCCGGTCACTGCTCCAGAATCAGGCGGGGTTCATTCCGTTTGATCAAGCCGTTGCCGCCTTGCCACTTGGCCGTCGCGAAGAGTTCCAAAAGATATCTTCGGTTTGGACTAATCCTGTTATCAGTTATCTTTTATCTCCCCAGCGACGAGTTGCCACTATCATCGGCAACAATCCGCAGACCATTCGCTGGCAACCCTTTGAACCTTGCGATCCGATTCAATTACCTAAGGGTGGTTTTGAAACAACACCTTATCTGGAGGCCATTGCGGCGCAAGGGTGTGCAGGAGGGGCACCTTATGGAGTCAGACTTTATGGTCATGCACAATTCAATCAACCTGTAAATTCCAGCTTTATTTCGGAGATCACCGGCTTATATAATTACGAATCCTGGGGTTGCTGGAGCGACTCTGACCAAGTAGTTTTTCATTTTAAACAGCCATTGCCCAAGCAATTTACGTTGATTATAGGTATCCATGCGTTCGGTCCAAATGTTGGCGCACCGATTGTGGTGACAGCGGGTGTTGCCCAGGCGATTTTTACCGCCCAAGCGCGACCCCAGACCTACAAGCTAGCGTTTACTCTGCCTGTACCTACCGATACGCTCGTTTTCAAGGTTCCCGAACCGGTTCGTCCGAGGGATCTCGGTATCGGCGACGATGAACGCCGCCTTGGATTGGGTTTTGGTGCCTTGCAAATTTATCAAGACCGTTAACAATGCTTGGCAAATTGACTGGCTCACTGGAATACCTTCCCTATATTGATGGTCTTCGCGCTTTAGCCGTCCTCTCGGTGATTGCCTATCATTTGAACCATGAATGGTTGCCTGGAGGTTTCTCTGGAGTTGATGTTTTTTTTGCGATCTCGGGCTTTGTCGTCAGCGCTTCGATGGACCGACAGGGAAATCTAAACCTGATCCGCTTTGCAATCCGTTTTTACTCCCGAAGAATTCGGCGTATTGTACCTGCGCTGATGATTTGTCTATTATTTTCCAGCCTCTTATCGACTTTGTTTGTTCCAAGCAGTTGGCTTAGTGATACCAATGATAAAACGGGTCTGTATGCGTTTTTCGGCCTGAGTAATTTGATATTATTTCAGACAAACGATGACTATTTTTCACCGAGAACCGATTTTAATCCTTATACTCACACATGGTCACTAGGTGTTGAAGAGCAGTTTTATCTGGTTTTTCCACTACTATTTTTCTTATGGGTTGTCGGCAAGGAAAACCAAAGAAAGTATGCATCTACACTGGTATTCTTCATTCTAACTGCTCTATCGCTTGTTTTGGCATGGTGGTTTGCCAAAAGAGATGCAACATTCGCTTATTACATGATTTTCACCCGGTTCTGGGAATTGGCTTCTGGTGTGATTCTCTATCAGATTTCCTCACAATTTCCTGGTGTCTTATCTTCCTTTGGCCGACCGTGGATGAAAACGGGCGTTGCTGCTTCTCTGGGACTGATATTACTTGGATTTATCTTTGCCCATACTGATCACTTTCCTTTCCCTTGGGCGCTTTTTCCTGTTTTAGGTACAGCCGGTCTGCTGTTTTTTTTACGCTACCATGATAACAGTCTTATTTTGAATGGCCTGAGTAATCAATGGGTCACTTTCATTGGCCGGATTTCTTATTCATTGTATCTTTGGCACTGGCCAATCATTGTTTTGTTTCGTTGGACGATAGGGATTGACTCCATGGATGATTATATCATTGTCCTGTTGCTTACCTTTCTTCTAGCGACGGGTTCTTACTACTTCATCGAACGACCATTTCGTTACTCGCCGATATTCCGAACTCTGCCAGAGACAGGCATAGTATTGACTGGTCTTGCGGTAGTCGCTGTTAGTTATTTTGCGGGTCACGCCATTTTCCAAAATAAGTGGGAATGGTCTTTGAGTGTTACTAAAGATAGAGCGTTATGGTATCCGGCATCATCCAAATGGGAATCTAGTAAAACTAATTGCCCTTTGAGCATTAGTAATATAATGGTTCAAGACAGTGTTTTTCAGCAATTATCACCAAAATGTAATCGCAAAATAAAAATCCGTCTATTTGCAGTAGGCGATTCGCATACGGGTGCCTATTATTCAATGCTAAAACGATTGAGCATGGAAATGGGCATTGAGGTGCTTATTTACACTGAGGGAGGATGTTCGTATATCGGTTTTTTCAATAGCCATAGTGCGAATTCTGCCTATTGCCAACAATTTTATGAAGCAGTTTCTGATGATATTAAAATTCGTGCACAGCCCGGAGATATTCTCTTCTTGTCATCGTTACGATTAGTCCGTTTGGGAGATCAATGGGCCTTGCTTCCACAAGGTATTATCAGGGCACACATGTCGGATAAGCATTCGGATGAAGAGCGTGCTTCGGCAGTGCAGGAAGCCATTGATTTATTGAAACCACTTGAAGACAAGGGAATTAAAGTTATTTTTGAAGCTCCGAAACCCCTTTTCCGCGCACCTGCATTTCGATGTTCGGACTGGTTTAATAAAAATAATCCGATTTGTCTTCCTGGGCTGGAAATGCAGAGAAGCGATCTGCTGGAATACCGTAAGCCCGTAATGGAATCTTTTGAGAAGATTGCCCAACAAGCGCCAGGAATCCATATTTGGGATCCATTCCCAGTCCTTTGTCCTGGTGAGACCTGCAAGACATCAATCGATGGGAAACCGCTTTTTTTTGATGGCGATCATATCAGTGGGTATGGAAATATGTTTCTTTACGATGATTTCAAAAAATTTATCATCAGCCTGCTCGAAAATTCCACTGCGCTGATGGTCCCGCCAGTGATTAATGCGAATTTGACCTTTGATCAGACTGACAGGAATAGCCGGTTAGTTGATCCTGTGGACATCAATGAGGAAGTCTCCAGGAAATGGATATGAAATCAGCTTATGTGCATTTGATGCATACTCTCCGTCGCCATGCCGAGTCGGGTGGCGTGTTGGCGGCACTGGAACGCCGAATGGAGCATCAACGCTGGGCATTGTGGCTGCGTTCGCTCTTGGCGATTTATGATGTTGAAGATTTGATCCGGCTGGGGCAACCCTGGTGGACGTTTGCGAGCGCTCGGCTGGTAGAGCGGTTTCTGGTGCTCCATCCTGGCGCTAAAGTATTTGAATACGGTGCCGGGGCCAGCACCTTATGGTTGGCGCAACGTGCGGCTCAGGTGCAGTTTGTCGAGCATGATCCGGACTGGATGCAGATTTTCCAGCCACATCTGGCTGGTTTTTCCCAAATCGAGGGTCAACTGATCACCCCACAACCTAGCGCGGCTCCACAGTGCTCCTCCGGGAGAAAAGGCTATGCGGAGCTGGATTTTCAGGAGTATGTCGCAGCGATTGCAGCAACGCCCGACCGCTATGAAGTGATCGTCATTGATGGCCGGGCGCGGGTCGCGTGCTTGCACCAGGCATTGAGCCAATTAAATACGCCGGGGCTGATCGTCTTTGATAATGCCGGACGGCGACGCTATCAGGCAGTGTTACGACAAATCATCCAACCAACTTTGCACACTTGGGGTCTGACGCCCTGCCTGCCCTATCCGGAATCGACGCTGCTGATTTTCAGTGATCACGCCACCCGGCAACAGGTAGCAGGAGAGTGAGCCGGAGGGATACAGACTCTACTTTTCTCCGCTAAGGGTTTTGTCGGATAGCCTTAACTCATGAGGACTCGTCAAGCGTGATCGAATCGAGCAGTTCCAGTCTGGACATTGAACAGTTAATTCAAAAGGTTCGCGAAGAAGCCGCGCGGCGTCAGCAAGAAGCTGCGCCGGCGGAAACCGCACCGGCCCCACGTCGGTGGCTTTATTCACTGGGGGAATTACTGCGCCACGATGATGCCGAGTTTGTGACCGGGATCTACTGGGGTGTTTTGCATCGGGAGCCGGATCCGGGCGGCTTGCAGGATCGCCTGAGCCGTCTGCGCAACGGTGAATGCAACAAGATTGATCTGTTGCGAGAACTGCGTTTTTCACCGGAGGGTGAAGCGGTTGGGGTCGAGGTGCAGGGTTTATTGCCGCCTTCCAGATGGCGGTTGCCAGATCCGCCCATGCTGGAGTCGCCGGCGGAATTACCGATCCGGGATCGCTACACGCTGGATGAATTGCTGCAATACCGCGATGATGCGTTCGTGCGCAATGTCTATCGGGCGCTGCTGCACCGTGAACCGGATGCAGCCGGATGGGAACATCATCTGGAAAAATTGCGCAGTGGCGCTTGCACCCGGATGGACATCATTCAGGGACTGCGGCTGGGATCCGAAGGGCGAGCCATTGCAGTCGAGTTGACGGATTGGCCGAAGATGGAAGAAGGCGCTCTTCCTGACCTGAACACTTCCCGGGCTGAAGAGAGAGCGTCGTATGGGTTGCCGGAATTACTGGAACCGCTGGACGAGACCTTCGTGGACCATGCGTATCGCGCGTTGCTGCGCCGGGAGCCGGATACCGCAGGTAAACGCCATCATCTAGAACAACTGCGGAGCGGAAGATCTACAAAGATCGAAATTCTGGGGCAGTTGCGGTACAGCCCAGAAGGTCACCGGGTTGGCGTGACTGTGCGTGGTCTGCGGCTGCCGTTCATGTTGCAAACTGCCTATCGCCTGCCAGTGATTGGAAGTGTATTGGCGCTGGCTACCCTGATTTTACGTCCCCGACATTTGATTACCCGCTTGCGCTGGCTGGAAGCGCGCGATGATTGGAGCCAAGCGCAGGAGGCTAAGAACCGGCAGCATCTTGCCCAGGAACTGGCTCTAATCCAGCGGGTGGCTGATCTCCAAGTTGTGAATCTGGAATTAGCGCAGGTCAAACAGGGAGTACGGGAACTGGCAAACGAACTGATCCAAATCAAGTGGCTGGCCGACGCCAAGGCGAATGGCGGCGAGTGGCTTGACTTGCAACAAAGTTTGCGTGGGTTGGAACGAGACAGGGCGAGTGTCGCTGATTTAGCCGAAATGCGCCAGACGCTGGCCGGCAAAGCTGAAGCCGCGCATCTGGACGAGGCCTGGCAGACCCTGGCCGGCAAAGCTGAAGTCGCGCATCTGGACGAAGTCTGGCAGGTCCTGACCGGTAAAGCTGAAGTCGCGCATCTGGACGAAGTCTGGCGGGCGCTGGCCAATAAAGCTGAAGCCACCCATCTTGATGAAGCCTGGCGGGCGTTGGCGGGCAAAGCCGAGGCGGCGCATTTGGATGAAGCCTGGCGGGTGCTGGCGGGCAAGGCTGAGGTGGCGCATCTGGATGAAGCTTGGCAGGTTTTAGCGGGCAAAGCGGATGCCGTCGATCTGACACAGATGCATCAGGCATTTCAGGATCGGACTCGGCAGGAACTGAACCAGATGCATCAACGACTGTTGACCTATCAGCGCAACCTGGCCGATCAACAGCGTCGATTGGGTTTATTATTGGAAGAAGCGCGCAAGCGTTTGCCAGCGCCCCTGGATGAACAGCAACTCGCCACTCTGGCGCGAGAGCAGGATCATCTTATGGATGCCCTTTACGTCAGCTTTGAGGATCATTTCCGTGGTGCGCGAACCGATATCCAGCAACGATTACAGCTTTACCTGCCCTATTTGCGTCAGACCGGAGCCGGGCTGGAAGGTCATCCCATTCTGGATCTCGGTTGTGGGCGCGGCGAGTGGCTGGAGCTGTTGACGCAGGAGGGTTTTGTAGCGCGCGGCATCGATCTCAACCGGACCATGGTGGCGGAGTGTCGAGAGCGAGGATTAATAGTGGATGAGGCTGAAGCCCTGGCCTGTTTGCGCGCCTTGCCCGATGGCAGTCTGGGGGCGGTGACCGGCCTGCATATCATTGAGCATCTGCCGCTGGCGGTTCTGGTCGGAGTATTGGATGAGGCGCTACGCACGGTGCGTCCGGGCGGGATCGTCATTTTCGAGACCCCCAACCCGGAAAATCTGATGGTTAGCGCCTACAACTTCTATTTCGATCCCACTCACCGTAATCCGCTGCCGCCGCTGCTATCCAGCTTTTTGCTGGAAGGACGCGGATGGACGCCGGTGGAGATTATGCGTTTGAATCCTTATCCCGAACATCAGCGATTCAGCGTCGAAGGTGGACAGTCCCAGGTGACGAGTTGGTTGAATGAAGTATTTTGCGGTCCGCAGGATTATGCGGTGATTGGACATAAACCGTGAAAATTGCTATTGCCACGGTCCAAGCGCCCTTCATTCGCGGTGGCGCTGAATTGCTCGCCGAGGGCCTGCTCGCCGCTTGTCGCGCGGCGGATCACCAGGCGGAAATCGTGTCAATGCCATTCCGTTTCGCTCCCGACCATGAAGTGGCCCGAGCAATGACGGCCTGGGAAACCGAAGATTTTACCCGGCTCAACGGTCATTCGCCGGATGTAGTGATCGGTCTGAAATTTCCCGCTTACTATCTCCAGCACCCCAATCAACGGCTGTGGCTGTTGCATCAGCACCGGGTCGCCTACGATCTGTGGCGGGACGATGGCCCACTGTCAGTAGTTTTGCGCGATGAGATTCGGCAACGAGACAGCGCGTATTTGGGGCGCATTTCCCAGCGTTTTACGATCGCCGAGAATGTTTGCGCCCGCTTGCGGCGGTTCAATGGCCTGGAATCGCGCGCGCTGTATCCACCGCCATTGCATCCGGAACGATTCTACCGGGCGGAAGCTCTACCCTACATCTTTTTTCCCAGCCGGCTGGAAAAACTCAAGCGGCAGTCACTATTGATCGAAGCAATGGCCCAGGTTCGCTCACCGGTAGCTGCGTTGATTGCTGGCGCTGGTGGCGAGATGATCCGTTACGCTGAACTGATCGAACAACACAGGCTAGGCGATCGGGTGCGGTTGTTGGGGGCGATCACCGAACAGGAATTGCAATCCCTGTACGCCCATTGTCTCGGCGTGTTTTATGGTCCTTACGACGAAGATTATGGTTATGTGACTCTGGAGGCGATGTTGTCCGCCAAGCCGGTGATCACCTGCACCGATTCGGGCGGTCCCCTGGAGTTTATTACCGATCAGCAGACTGGCTTGGTCGTCGATCCGAATCCGGCGGCTATCGCCCAGGCCATTGAGTTCCTGGCCAGCCGCCCGCGCGTCGCTGCGTCACTGGGCGCAACCGGTTATGAAAAATACCAGTCCCTGAATATGAAATGGGATTGGGTGCTGGAGCAATTATTGGGAAGTCAGCTATGAGCACCCCTTACATCTATCAACCCGCGACCGGTTCTCTATCTCATGCGGAAGCCGTGCAATGGTTCCGGGAACAAGGCTTCGATCTCGTTGAAGGCGGCATTGACAATACCTCGCCGGCGCAGGTCGAGCGCATTCTGACTACGGCTGAGCAGTGCGGTTGGTCATGGACGCCTCTGAACGTGAACGGTGCGGATTATAAGAACTATTACCAGCAAGCCGAATACGATGGGCGATATCCTGGCTATTATGTCGGCAACCGTCCCGAGAAAACCCTAGAACATTTTTTATGCGTTCAGTTGTTGCAAATCCAGCGGCAGGATGTGTTCGTCGATTTGGCCAGCGAGCATTCGCCCTTGCCAGAGATCGTGGGGCGGTTGATGGGCTGTTCCAGCTATAGTCAGGACATCATGTATCCCGAGGGCATCCACGGTTACCAGATTGGCGGCGATGCCTGCGCGATGCCAGTCCCCGCCGGTTTCGCCACCAAAGCGGCGCTGACCTGTAGTCTGGAGCATTTCGAGAGCGACGCCGACTGCCGGTTGTTCGTCGAATTGGCTAGGGTGTTGGCGCCGGGCGGCAAGGTATGTGTGATTCCCTTCTATTTATACCATGAACCGGCGGTTCAGACCGATCCAACCTACAGCGCTGTTCACGCCGTGCCGTTCGATCCGGGTGCGCGCCTGTTTGCCGCCGAGGGCTGGGGTAACCGGCATGGCCGGTTTTACAGCCCGCGTTCTTTTATAGAGCGCATTGCCGAGCCGGTCGCCGAAGCGTTTACCTTCGATTATTTCTGGATTCGCAATGCGTCCGAGCTGCATCCGAGCAACTACGTCCGTTTCGCCTTGGTCGCCACTCGCCGATGAATATTGCGATCATTGCGCCCAGTCCAGCGCCGTTTGCCATCGGCGGAGCGGAAAAGCTGTTCTGGGGATTGCTGGATTATTTGAATCAGCGCACTTCCCACCGGGCCGAATTGATTAAATTGCCTTGTCGGGAGGGCGATTTTGCAGAGGTTCTGGCCAGCTATCAGGCGTTTTCCCAACTTGATCTGAACCATTTTGATCGAATAATCAGCACCAAGTACCCGTCCTGGATGGTCCAGCACGAGCAGCACGTCTGTTATATGCTGCATCCCCTGCGTGGCTTGTATGACACCTATCCGGAAGGTTGGCTGCTGGCTGTGCCGGGGCCGCATGATGGGGAACTGGGGCGATTGCTGGCGGTGCTGGAGCGTTACCCTGGGGAGCGGGCGGCGCTGACCGAGGTATTCGAGCGGGCTGAGCGATTGATCGAGCAGCGCGATCAGTATCCGCCGGAATTGCTGGCCTTTCCCGGTCCGCTGGCGCGGACGGTAGTGCATTTTCTGGATGGAGTCGGATTAGCGCCTGGCGCAGTTTGCCGTTATGCCGCGATTTCGCGCACGGTGGCGGGCCGGACCGGTTACTTTCCCTCAGATGTCGAGGTGGCGGTCGCTTATCCGCCATCGTTGCTGAAAATTCCCCCTAACCCCCCTTTGTCAAAGAGGGGGGCCAGAATCCTCCCTAGCGCTGCTCTCCCCTTCCACTCTGACCCTCTCCCACGGGAGCCGTATTTGTTTACCGTGAGTCGGCTGGATCGGCCCAAGCGCCTTGATTTGTTGGTCGAGGCCATGCGCCGAGTCGAGGTTCCGATTAAGCTGAAAATTGCTGGAACCGGTCCTGATGAGGCGCGGTTGAGGGCTTTGGCGGGGGATGATCCACGCATTGAGTTTCCTGGTTTCGTCAATGATGACGAGGTGGTGCGTTATTACGCTCAGGCACTGGCCGTGCCGTATGTGCCAGACCGGGAAGATTTTGGCCTGGTGACTCTGGAAGCCATGCTTAGCGGCAAGCCGGTGTTGACCGCCTTAGATGCCGGTGGGCCGAATGAATTGGTTGTGGATGGCGAAACTGGCTACTCGGTGGCGCCTGAACCGGAAGCACTGGCGGAGCGCATCACTTTTCTGGCGACTCATCAGGATGAGGCCCAGCGGCTGGGCGAACAGGGTTGGCGTCGGGTTCAGGCGATTTGCTGGGAGCGGGTGGCGGCGACTTTGCTGGGAGAAATCCCCCCTGGCCTCCCTTTGTCAAAGGAGGAAACAAAAATTCCTCCTGCCCCCTTTCTGGTAAAAGAAAATGGACATCGCCACAAGCTGACTGTCGCCACCACCTTTCCCGTATTCCCGCCCCGTGGCGGCGGGCAAAGCCGGGTCTATCATCTCTATCGTCATTTGGCCAAAGTCTGTGATGTGGATTTGGTGACGTTCACTGAGTACGGCGAACCGCCGCTGGATCGGGAAATCGCCCCAGGATTGCGGGAAATCCGTGTGCCCAAGAGCCGGACGCACCGGGACGCAGAGGGGCAAATGGCTGGCGAAGTCGGCAATATTCCCGTGGGCGATGTGACCATGCCCGAACTCTATCAGCGAACTCCGGCCTACGGTCGGGCGCTGGCGCGCTCGGTAGCGGGAGCCGATGTCGTGGTGGCCTGTCATCCCTACCTGTTGCCAGCCCTGCGGGAAGCCGGCGAGCGGCCATTGTGGTACGAAGCGCAGGATGTGGAATGGCAGCTCAAGCGCGAGATTTTGCCCGACAACACCCAGGGTCGGGCGCTATTGGAAGGGGTTCGTGAACTGGAAGCCCAGTGTTGCGCCGAAAGCCAGTTGATCCTGGTCTGCGCTGAGCGGGACGGGGAGACCTTGCAACGTCTGTATGGCGCTGATCCAGCACGATTGATCGAGGTAGCCAATGGCGTCGACTTGGCATCGGTCAGTTATACGCCATTGGCACAGCGGCGGTTGGCGCAGCGGCGGCTGGGGTTGGCGGACGCATTCACTGCGCTGTTCATGGGCAGTTGGCATGGCCCCAATCTGGAGGCGGTGGAATCTCTGCTGGAATTGGCGACAGCGCGGCCAGAGTGGCGATTCCTGGTTGTCGGTAGCGCGGGTCTGGCCTTCCAGGGGCGATCTGCGCCGCCTAATCTGGCCTTGCTGGGCGTTGTGGACGATACAATGAAAGATACGCTGCTTAGCGTGGTCGATGTCGCCCTGAATCCAATAACTTCGGGTTCCGGGACCAATTTAAAGATGTTGGATTATCTGGCGGCTGGAGTGCCGGTGATCACGACCGGATTTGGCGCGCGCGGGCTGGATTTGACCTCGGAGCAGGTAACGTTCGCGGAACCGGTGGACTTGGCTGCCGCGCTGGACGCCTTGCGTACCGAGCCAGAGGCCGATCGGGAGCAGCGCATTGAAGCCACACGGCAATATGTGGTTGCGCGCTTCGACTGGCAGGTGATCGCCGAGGGATTTATTGCCCAGGCTGGATTGTCTTAATTATTTCCGCAGCCGTTCAGGTCCTTCTCAAACTTCTGGAGTATTCCACGCCAATGCAAATCACTATCCATCGATCAGCGACTGCCGGATTGACGCCTAAAATTCCTGACGCTCCCATTGACGACCGTCCGGTGCGCCGAACCGGTTATCTGATTCTGATTCTGGCTTTTGGCGTATTCGGTGGCTGGGCAGCCCTGGCCGGATTGAACAGCGCCGTGGTGGCTCCCGGGGTCGTCACCGTGGACAGCTACCGCAAGACCGTGCAACACCTGGAGGGTGGCATCGTCAAGGAAATTCTGGTGCGTGATGGGGATGAGGTCAAAACCGGCGATGTGCTGCTGCGCCTGGACGATACGCAAGTGCGCGCACAACTGGAAATGGCGCGCAATCAGTATCTGACGTATCTGGCCCTGTATGCCCGGTTGCAGGCCGAACGGGAGCAGCATAAAGAAATTGTTTTTCCCCAGGAACTGCAAGATGCTGGCAATGATCCGCGAGTGAAAGAGATCATGATGGCCCAGCAACGCGAGTTTGAAGCGCGTCACGCGACCCTTCAAGGTGAAATTGCGGTGCTGGAGCAGCGCATCGATCAGCTGGAGGAACAGACGCGCGGGCTGAGCGCTTTGCAGGCGATCAAGCAAAAGCGCATTGATTCCTACGGCGAGGAAGTGCGGGACATGAAAAAACTGTTCGAACGCGGGCTAGGCGACAAGTTGCGGCTGCGCGAGATGGAACGGTTGGCTTTGGAACTGGAGGGCGAGCGGGCGGAACATCTGTCGGACATCAGCCGCGTCAAACTCCAGATCAATGAGACCCGCTTGCAGATTATCCAGCGACAGAAAGCCTTTCAGGAGGACGTCGCCAGCCAGTTGCGCGATACTCAGGCGAAGTATTTCGATCTGCAAGAGCGGCTACGGGCGTTGCGCGATACGCTGGACCGCACCGACATCCGCGCGACGACCGATGGCGTGGTGGTTGGGATGGGAATTCATACTATCGGTGGCGTGATTAGTCCCGGCAGCCGGATTCTCGATATTGTGCCTCGCGGCGAACGGCTGGTGGTGGAAGCGCAGGTTTCACCCGTTGATATTGACAAAGTGCATCCAAATCTGGTGGCGGATATTCGCTTCAGCGCATTCAGCACGCGCACGACGCCGGTGGTGGATGGCGTCGTGGAAACCGTATCCGCAGATCGGCTCACTGACCAGGCCACTCATCAAGCCTACTATCTGGCGCGGATCTCCGTCGCCGCGACCGGCAAGGAAACGCTCAGCAAACTGGGTTTGACGGTGTTACCGGGGATGCCGGCTGAGGTCATGATCAAGACCGGCGAACGCACCTTCCTCAATTATCTGTTGCGGCCGATCCAGGACAGACTGGCTCAGGCGTTTCGTGAGGATTAGTCTCAGACCGGCTCCAGGCATCCGTTATCAGGCTCATTCCGGATGAAAGGGGATGGCGTGTCGGAACTGATTAGCTTCCAAAATTTTACTTACCATTATCCCTCTCTTCAAACGCCTGTTCTGCGACATCTAGAGTTTACTGTCAAAGCCGGTGAATTTGTGGTGCTGGCTGGGGCCAGTGGTTCCGGTAAATCCACCCTGTGCCGGTTGTTGAATGGCCTGATTCCGCACCTGCACGGCGGCGAGTGGCAGGGTGATCTCCAGCTGATCGGAGTCGATCCGCTCACTGCATCGCCGCATGAGTTGTATCGGGAAGTAGGCTTGTTGTTGCAAAGACCCGAGGCTCAGTGTCTGGCGGCCACAGTCGCGCGTGATCTGGCGTTCGGTCCAGCCTGCCAGGGACTGGATCGGCTCGCCATCGCTCAGCGGGTGAGTGAGGTAGTGGGACGGCTGGATATCGCCCATCTGCTTAATCGTTCCCCCCATACGCTGTCTTGTGGCGAGCAGCAGCGGGTGGCGTTGGCCGGAGTGCTGGCCCTGCAACCGCGCATCCTGATCCTGGATGAACCTTTTGCCTTTCTCGATGCGGCTGGCGCCCGCCAATTGCGTGAGCAATTGCGTCAGCTGCATGAAGCCGGGATCACGATAATCGTTGCCGAACATCGCCTGGACGATCTCACCGAACTGGCCAGCCGGATGCTGGTGTTACATCAAGGTCGACTGGTGGCGGACGGAACGCCGGATCAGGTGCTGGCCGGTCCCGTTACGGACTGGGGATTGGAGCCGCCCGAGGGATTGCCTGCATCGCCGTTACCGGTTGCGGTTACAGCAACGCCGATCATCGAATGGGATAGCGTGGAATGCCACCGCGAAGAGCGCCCCGTGTTGTGTGGGGCCAGTTTATCCGTTGCGCCGGGGGAAATTGTAGCGTTATTAGGCGCAAACGGGGCTGGCAAAAGCACCTTATTGCGGCATGGCAATGGTTTGTTGCGTCCCCGGCGAGGAGCGGTGCGGGTGTTGGGGCAAGCGATTGGGCAGCGGCCGGTAGCAGAGGTCGCCTACGACGTTGGACTGGTCATGCAACAGCCGACCCACATGCTGTTCGCGCCCACCGTGCGAGCCGAGTTAGCGGCTGGGCCGCGCGCCCTGCGCCGTCATGATTCCGCCTGGTGCGCACGATTGAGTGAGCGTTTCGGCCTGAATCCGCTGCTGGATCGTCCGCCGCATACCCTCAGCGCAGGAGAACAGCGGCGCTTGGCGATTGCCGCGGTGCTGGGGTCGCGGCCACAGGCGCTGCTGCTGGATGAACCGACCGCCGGTCAGGACGCGACGGCGCGCACTGAATTGCGCGCCCTGCTCCGGGAATGCGCTGACGAGGGCGTCGCGATCGTTGTCACGACCCATGACCCGCGCTGGGCCAAGTCGCTTTGCTCTCGGTGGGCGCTTTTGACCGAGGGACGCATTGTCGTTGATTATCCCTTTATCGCGCCCCTCTCCCCTTTGGAAAAGGGGGGGCGGGGGGGATTTCGCACGAGCAACGAGGCTACAATCCCCCCTAACCCCCCTTTGCCAAAGGAGGGGACCGAACGGTTACAAACCAGATACTTCGACCCTCGCGCCCTGCTAGTCGTCTATCTGCTGGGATGTGGGTTGATTCTGTTGGCAATCCGACCGATCGAGTTGTTGCCGTTACTGACCTTGGCGCTGCTGGGCATCGCGCTTGGGCGATACAGTGACGCATGGTGGCGGATTGTGCGGGTGCTCGGGCCAACCTTGCTGCTTTTTGCGGTAATTGTTGGTTTCGGTAGTGGTCTGGAAGCAGCCATCGGTGCGGTATTGCGCTTGTTGGCGCTGGTGACCGCCAGTGTATGGTTCTTCGCCCTGGCGCCACCGGAGGAACTGAGTGAATCGTTACTGGCCAGCGGCTTGTCGCCTCAAGCCGTGTTTCTGTTGGAAGGAACATTGCGTTTCGCGCCGACGATGGCGATGTTGGCTCAGGAAGTGCGTGAAGCTCAGGAAAGTCGAGGAATTCGACTCGATGGCGTTTATTTGTTTCGCAACGGCCTGGCTCTGCTCGGGCCATTGCTAACCAGCGTGATGCGCTTTGCTGACGACTTGGCCGAAGCCTTGCAATCGCGTGGTTTCGGTGGCCCGATTCGCACTCCGCTGGCCGAATATCGGTTCCAGGCAAGGGACTGGGTGCTTGTGCTGGGAGCACTGACGTTAGCGTTAGTGTTGAATACAAAAATCCTGTCTTTTTTCGGGTCTTCTGGGTTCTTTTAAGGCCAGAATGATGATCAAGGCCAACCATCGCTATTTCGTAAAAGTAACCGTTCAGTCCCCCCTTTGGCAAAGGGGGGTGAGGGGGGATTTTGGCCCCGTCGCCCATGCGAAATCCCCCCCGGCCCCCCTTTTTCAAAGGGGGGAGGTGAACGCATACTCGTAAAATTCGACGGCTAAACGAGAGATGACCGATGAGCATTTTACTTCTAATCATTCTCTTCGTGCTCGGCGCTGCTTTCGCCCCGCGCTTCATTCCCGCCCGATTCGGCTGGCTGCAAACCGGCGCTCGCGTTGCCTTGTCATTGGCAGCAGTCTTCATGGCGCTGGCGACGTCGTTCGTGATCATCGACCAGGACAAGGTGGGTCATCTCAAGCTGATTTACGGGGCCAGCGAATTGCCGCCAGGCCATATCATCGCCATGAGCGGCGAGGCCGGACCTCAGGCAGAGATTCTCGGTCCCGGCTTTAACTTCAAGCCATTGCTCAATATTTTGTACGACGTTGAACAATTGCCGGTGACTGAAATTCCCGAAGGTCATTACGGCTACATCGTTGCCCGTGATGGGAGGCCGTTGCGCGCTGATCAATTTCTGGCCGATGCTTGGCCCGACGAGCAGCAAATGCTCGACGCTGCCTACTTTCTCACTGACGGCAAGGGTCAGAAGGGTCCGCAACTGACCGTGTTGAAACCGGGTCGCTATCGGCTGAATCAGTATTTGTTCGAGGTTTATAACAAGGGGGATGCCTTGCGGGCGACGTCAGTGCCAGCGGGTTTCGTGGCGGTGATCAAGTCTAACGTGCAGGAAAAGTCCGTCGATGTTTGTCAACCGATTCATGATGAACAGACCGCCAAATTGTCGATTCCGCTCGTGCCCCGAGGCTGTCGCGGCGTATGGAGCGAACCCTTGTTGCCGGGCACCTATTATCTGAACCGGCGCGCTTACGAGGTCGCGTTGGTCGATACCCGCATTCAGACCTGGCAATATCAGGGCGGTTATGCCCGGCGACGCATCAACCTGACGCTGAATCAGAATGGTCAGATCGAACAGACTGCTGAACGCGAAGAAGTCGTGACGCCGGAGAATGCCGCGGATAACGCGGTGCTGCTGCGGGTTGAGGGCTGGGAGATTCCCCAGGATTTGCGCATCCTGGCTCAGGTGACGCCGGAAGACGCGCCTTTTGTCGTCGCATCGGTCGGCGACTTACAGGCAGTCGAGGATAAGATCATCACGCCCACGGTGAGAAGCATTGTCCGCAACGTCACCGGTTCCACGGCGCCCATCCCCGTTGATCAGGAAGGCGACAATTTGCAAAGCGTGCGCCGGGTGTTGGACTTGCAAGATAAACGACCCCAACTGGAACAGGCGGTGCTGGATGCGCTGATTCCCGAGGCGCGCAACGCTGGCGTTTCGATCCGCGAAGTGCGGTTCGGCGATCCGGTTATTCCGCCGGAATTACTGCTGGCCCGCAAACGAGAGCAGTTGGCTCAGCAAATGATTACTACCTTCCGCAAGGAACAGCAAGCGCAGGAGGAGCGGATTAAAACCGAGAAAGCGCGAGCGACTGCTGAACAACAACCGGAACTGGTGCGGGCGGAAATCCAGGTGGAGGTAGCGAAACAGGATCGCACGGCAGCCCAGTTACGCGGTGAAGGAGAGAAGCTGCGCTTGCAGGAAATCGCCGCCGGTCAGCAAGCGCAGGCCGGGGTGTTGGGAAAGGAGTTGACTTACCAACTGGCGGTGGTCAAGGAAGTGTTGGCGTTTATCGCCGCCAATCCCGATGCCGTGAAAGTGCCGAATGTGCTAGTGGAAGGGGGAGAGAGTGGTTCATTGCCGGCTGCCGCCGCGGTCTTCGGTTTTCTGGGCAACAGCACGGTCGCTAGAGGATTAGGTCAGGCGACGGGTGCGTCACCGGCACCGGCCAAAAAGCTGTACGAAAAATAAACACGCAGCTTGCGCCCTCCAGTCCAGCCCTGCGGGTCCCGCACCTCGATTTTCAGTAAGCATTCACCTCCCCCCTTTGAAAAAGGGGGGTCGGGGGGGATTTCGCATGGTCGTTGGGGCCAGAATCCCCCCTAGCCCCCCTTTGAAAAAGGGGGGGACTGAACGGTTACGATTTCCAGACCGGCGATCCACCGGCAAGGGTTCGGTAATCATAAACATAGGCATAGGGCGCGCAATGCGTACCCTATGCTGCTCATTGAGACGCCGGTTCAGAACCCCAAATACCCCATGAAGTCGGTAAATTCCTGGGAGTAGAGGAAGCCACCCATTACGTCGTTGCGCGGACTGCCTTCCGCCAGTTGTTCCAGCCAGAAGGCCAGTCCGTCCTCTTCGGGTTCGCGCTGGAAGAAGGTGCGGTAGAGGTTGCCGATGAAGGCCGGGTTTGTGGTGTTGCGCCCGAGGTATTCGGGGCTGTTGAAGAAGAAGTAGGCCATGTTGCGAAACACCGGTTTGGCGTCTTGTCCCTGCGCTTGCAAGGCGGTGATTTGGTCTTTCCAGAAGGCGACGCCGTCGTCCTCGGGGGCGCGGTCGAGGATGGAGCGGTAGTAGTGGGTAATGAGGGTGACGGCGGGGTCGTCGGCGATGACTTCAATGCGGTAGTCTTGTTGGACGAAGACCTGGCCGTGGGTGGGGTCGATGACCTGGAGGGTGAAGAAGTACACGCCGACCTGGGTGGGGATGCCGCTGAGCAGGGTGTCGAGGCCGTCGGGGGTGGCGGTTTCCAGGGTGAGACCGGGCGGCAATGCGCCTTCCGTCACACTCCAGCGGTAGGCGGGGTCGTCCGTTTCGGTGGCGGGTGGGGCCGCGCCTTCGTAGCGGGCGTGCAGGGTGGCGCGGTAGGGTTGGTTGACGGGGGTGCGGCTGAGAATGCCGCCGCTGATGGCCAGGTTGGGCAGACCGCGCCCGCCGGGGTCGGTGATGTGGGCGTCGGTGAGTCCGTCGGCGTCGCCGAGGTGACCGTCAATCAGGGTGAAGGTGGCGGTGTTGCCGGCTAAGTCCGCGCCATTCAAGAGATACCAATGCGGTTCGGGGTCGGTGGCGGTGGGGCCGTATTTCCAGTATTGCGCACCAGCAGGTAACGGGTCGCCGTAGGCGAGGGTGACGGTGGCGGGAATGCCGTGGGTGGTGCAGTTTTGCAGGACGACTTGCAGCAGGCCGTCGGTGAGGGTGATGCCTTGGGGGCCGGTGGCGGGGGCGTTGGGATCGCCAATCGGCAGGGTGAGAATGTTCGGCTCGTCCAATGCACAACTGCTGCCGTCGGGATACTGCACGGCGGCGCTGATCGTTTGGCCGGGTTTGACCGGGTTGTCACGGGTGAAGGCGACTTCACGAATGGTCAACCCGACTGGTACCGTGATCGTTTGCCCGTCCTGGTTTTGAACGGTGACTTGAATCGAGGCGTCGTGGGCTTCGGTGGGCGTACCGCTGAGGCCGCCCTCGGCGGCGAGGGTGAGGCCGGGGGGTAAACCGGTGGCGGTGAAGGTATAGGGGGGTTGGCCGCCCAGCGCGATGAGGGTTTGCGTGTAGGGGGCGTTGCGTACGCCAATGGGGAGACGGCGCTGCCCCAGCACCAGCGGGGCGACGGTGAGGGCGTAGTCGCGGGTTCCGGTTTGGCTTTGGGCGTCGGTGACGGTAACCGTGACCGTGTACTCGCCGGCGGTGTCGGGGAGGCCGCTCAAAATGCCGTTGTCCGCGGTCAGGCTGAGACCGGGCGGCAAGCCGGTGGCGGTGAAAATATAAGGACTCGTTCCGCCGGCGGCATTGATGACCGTGGCGTAGGGGACGTTCGTGATGGCACCGGGGAGGTCGCGGGCCATCGGAAGCGGAAGGGTGGCGGTGGGGGTGGGCGGCGGTGCAGCCGCGTCCCCGGAATAATCGCTAAAGGACGATCCGCCGCGCACAAGACGTACTACGTAGACGTTGCCCGTCTTAAAGTCGGTGTACACGCCGCCAATTACGAAGGACACACTCCACGCAAAGGTTACACGTCTGGCATAGGTCGAGGAAGACCAATGCTTAGAAGGGGGCGTTTGTGGGAAAATGGTCTCATTAATAGAAGGGGAATAGCACTGTTTTTCAACGATTGTTTGTAATTCCTTGGCATTCGGCACGCGCCAGTCGTTGTCTCCGGCAAAAGCATAGCCTTACGCCGCTCGCAGCGCCTCACCCCATGTGTAGCCCGTGGCTGTGCCGCTACAGGTTTGCGTGGCGCTTTCCCAGGTTTGGCCCAGGCTACACCGCATCCAGGTCATGCCGGTTTTAGCGTGGGTGGCCGTGCCGTTGAGATCGTCCAAAATGAAATCTTCGGTCGACGTCGTCGACTGGATTGTGGAAAGGCAGGTCCCGGCGGCTACGACAGGCAACAGGGTCAAGAGGAGCAGTCCAAGAGCAATTTCAATGCGTTTATTCATTGTCGGGTTCTCCTAAAGCGCCCAATCACTGTCCGCCGCGTGCGAGACGCACACCGTAGCCATTCGCCTTAGGGTAGGCGTTCACGCCGCCAAGGTTGAAGTCCACGAACCACGCGGAACTCTGAATGTAGGCGAAAGATGAGGAGGACCAATACCAAGAGATTGCTGTGCCAGGAAAATAGCCCACATCAATGGTCGGACTCGGACCCGCATCAAGATCCGCTAGTTGGTATAGTTCCTCTAGTGGGCTGACACAGAAGTTTTGACAGGTTCAGAGGTTTCTAGGTCCACCGGGGTTTCAGAAGATTTCAAGGGAGGATAGAGGCGCTTGAGTTTGACCCGGGCCAAGTCGGTGCCGAACTGCCAGTGGATTTTGGTCTGACGTAGGTTGCGTGGGCCTTGCCAAGCGGCGATTTCCTTCCGCAAAGTTTCGAGGTTCGCAATGCGGCGATTCAAACACTGGCCGGCGAGAACAGCGAACTCACATTCCGCCATATTGAGCCAACTGCCATGCTTGGGGGTGTAATGAAATTCGAGCTTGCGGGTGATCCGGCGGGCTTCCTCTGGAGAAAAGACACTATACAAGGCCGCAGGAGTGTGGGTATTGAGGTTATCCACGACCAACCGGATTCGCTCCGCCTTCGGAAAGTACACATCAACGAGTTGCTGCATTTGCTGGGCAAAATCGCGTTTGGTGCGCTGTTTCGTGACATTAACATGACGCCACCCGCGCAAGGGTTGTACGAATAGAAATAAATTGGCGGTGCCTTCGCGTTTGTATTCACAGTCATAGCGCGCCGGTTGACCCGGGCGGGCGGGTTGAGGACAGCGGGTTTCGCTGGTCAATTGCACCGGACTTTCATCGAAGCACACTTGGGGGTATTGAGGATCATCGGGTTCGGCGTACAGGTCCAACACATCCTCCATATGCCAAACATAATCGGGACTGACACTGGGAATACACCATTCTTGACGTTGCCAGGGTTTGAGGTCGTTTTTTTAAGGATGCGCCGCACACTCTCACGGGAAATGGCTTCGATGGGCCGGAGTTCCATGAAGCGGTCCGCTAACAATTGGAGAGTCCACTGACAACGGCCAGCGGGCGGGGTACTACAGGCCAAGGCGACCAGAAAGGCGGCCTGTTTGCCGGTCAAGGCCGGGGGCAAACCGACTCGTGGCCGCTCGCTTAACGCCGCCAGCAACCCTTCGTCGACAAACCGTTGACGGGTACGATGAACGGTCGAAATCCCCAAGTGAAGGCTTTGGGCAATGGCCTCATCCGTCGCCCCTTCCGCAGCCTGCAGCAACACATGGGCACGGGCAACCTTGCGCGCCGCTGCCTTGCCTTTATGAATGACCTTCAGCAGGTCTTCCCGCTCCTCTTCAGTTAGATCAACCAGATATTTGTGGGCCATGGTGATTCCTCCTGTTGATCTCAACCATAGGGCACCCACCGCTACCTGTCAAAACTTCTGTGTCAGCCCACTAGCGTTGACAAGCGCCAGTCGTTAAAACTACATAACCCTCTCGCATTCACCACCGCTGCATACGCCTGGGTGTTGCATTGGCTGTTAGGCAATGTTCCGCCGCAGGTATCGGAACCCAGCGATCCGGGATTCCCACCGTTGTTATCGGTATGAATGTCGTCGTACCAGGTATAGGTCCAATCTCTGTCTCGCAGACCGCCGTCATCGGTCTTCACTTCCCAAAGCAATCCGGTCACATTGTCACGGGTGCAGGCCCAGTCGCCGGGGCCGGAACCGAGCACCGCATCAGCGGGCAACTCTCGGCCATCGTTGGCAATCTTGGTGTAATCAAAACCCGCACGGCCACCGCCCACTTTGGTCAACACGCCTGCCGCTGCCGCCGCATCTCGCCCAATCGTACAATCCTGACGAGGATGAGTGCTCGGTTCCGGGGTCACGGCCTGGGTATCATCGTAACAGGTGGTCTGGCCAGTGTCGTTCAAGCCGGCAGCGTGGGCGGGGGCATTGACTATCAAGCCCATGAGTAAAGCCAACCCAAGAGCGCAGAGGCGGAATCCCCCCCAACCCCCCTTTTTCAAAGGGGGGAGCGTCAAGGTCAAGGATTGGGGTAAAAACATGAGCATCATTCCTCCAGCTTACTGAAAATTAGATATTTCATGAGGATGGATTCGCGCAGCGTAATTCACCTTCGCTTGTTTTGCCAAAAACTAAATATAGCCACTGGATCGGATCATTTGAAGGAAACTCACCCGCCTCGATACAATCCTTTCTACCGATCACGCTTCCCCAAGCACGAGAGAATGTCATTAACAGCCACTCTGGAAACGCCCCCATGAACTGGCAACAAAGTCGTCTCCACTATCCGCATCAATGGCTCCTGATTGAGGCTGTCCAGGCCCATACCGAAGCGGATCAACGCATCGTCGACAGCCTGGCCATCATCGGCGTCTATCCCGACTCCACATCCGCCTTGCGCGACTACGTCCGCCTGCACCATGCCGCCCCTGACCGGGAACTGTATGTCGCCCATACCGACCGCGATGAACTGGCCATCACCGAACGCCGTTGGCTCGGCATCCGGCAAAGCGCATGAACATTCGCCTGCGAGACGGTCTGCCCTTTGTCGAGGTCACCCTGGATCACCAGGATCAACGCCTTGTATTGCCGGACGTACTGCTCGATACTGGTTCCGCCGGTAGCCTGCTGTCCGCCGATGAACTGTTCAAGATCAACGTCTGCCTGGAACCCCTGGATCCGCTGCGCCGGATTCGCGGCGTGGGTGGCTCCGAATTCGTGTTCATCAAAACGCTGGATCGTTTGACCGCCGGCGCATTATCGGCATCGGCCTTTGCAGTCGAAGTTGGCGCACTCGATTACGGTTTCTCCCTGCAGGGCATTCTCGGTATGGATTTTTTGCGGCACACCAAAGCCCTCATTAATCTCGATGCCTTGACCCTGACCTAAAAGAACTGTTTGAAGGCAACGAGCCGTTGTGCCAGAGTCTGTATGTCAGCACGGAGTCAGCGCGGCCACCGCGCCCCTTGAATTGCGCCATACGAGGCCCGATGATGCCGGGGTACTGGAAGAGTCCCAGACCCAGGGAGACGAACCGATGAATCCCCTATCCTATTTTGATCCAGCGAACCCCTATCCCGAAAGCGACGGTCAACCCATGGCGGACAACACGGAGCAGTATGACTGGATTGTCAAGATCAAGGAGAATCTGGAAATTCTCTTCGCCGATGACGACCACGTATTCATCGCCGGTGACCTATTGTGGTATCCCGTGCCGGATCGGCGGCTGTCCGGCCCCCTGGCGCCGGATGTGCTGGTCGCGTTTGGCCGGCCCAAAGGACGGCGCAGCTCCTACTTGCAGTGGCAAGAAGGCGGGATCGCGCCACAGGTGGTCTTTGAAGTGCTATCGCCGTCGAACAGCCAGATGGAGATGGCCAACAAGCTGCGCTTTTACGACCAGTATGGCGTCGAGGAATACTATTTGTATGATCCAGAGAAGAATCATCTGGAAATCTGGCTGCGGCAAGGGGCGTCGCTGAAACGGGTCTCGCACCTGAACGGCTGGGTGAGTCCCCGCTTGGGCGTCCGTTTAGCGTTGACCCCAGAGACCCTCGAACTCTATACCCCGGACGGACGACCTTTCTTGAATTCCGTGGAGTTGGCCCGCTGGGCGGAATCCGCAGAAGCGCGGGCCAACCAGGAAGCCCAGCGGGCGGAATCCGCAGAAGCACGGGTCAACCAGGAAGCGCAACGAGCCAACCAGGAAGCCCAGCGGGCGGAATCCGCAGAAGCACGGGCCAACCAGGAAGCGCAACGGGCTAACCAGGAAGCTCAACATGCAGCAGAAGAACGTTCGCGTGCTGAACGATTAGCCGAACGCTTGCGCGCCCTGGGTGTTGATCTCAGTCACCTGGAAGATTGACACGCAGGCGATGCGGAGAAATATCAGGCGTTGGACTTTGATCACTTCCTAACCGATTGATCATACCGCATCTTGACATAGGAACCCGGCGCATCCTCGACAGGTTTTAGTTTGCCCGCGCCGGGGGTGCGAGCGGGAACTTGCAGACCCGCATTCGGCTTGAGCCACTCCAGCCAGTCCGGCCACCAGGAGCCTTCCTGCTTGACCGCGTTCTTCTGCCAATCTTCAGGATTAGGCGGGGCGTCGGGATTCGTCCAGTAACCGTATTTGTCGGATGTTGCCGGATTGATCACCCCGGCGATGTGTCCGGAGCCGCTCAGCACAAACTTCACTGGGCCGCCGACCAGTTGCGTACCGGCATACGTCGAGGTCCATGGGGCGATGTGATCCTCGCTGGCTGAGAGGAAGTAAACCGGAGTTTTGATATTGCGCAGGTCGATGGGCGTACCGGCCAGAGTGATGCCGCCCGGTTCGCGCAGCAGGTTATTCTGGTACATGTTGCGCAGGTAGAAACTGTGCATGGCTTTCGGCATTCGCGTGGAGTCGGAATTCCAGTACAGCAGATCGAAAGGGTAGGGGTCCTTGCCCAGTAGATAGTTGTTAACCACGAAATACCAGATCAAGTCATTAGCCCGCAACATGCTGAATACGCCCGCCATTTGACTGCCGTCCAGATAGCCTTGCTCGCCCATCTGCTTTTCCAACAGGCTGATAATTTCTTCGTCGATGAACACTTCCAGTTCGCCCGGTTCGCTGAAATCGGTCATGCAGGCAAAACAAATCGCGCTCTTTACCCGGTCATCGCCCTGCGCAGCCAGGTAGGCCAAGGTGCTTAACAACAGAGTGCCGCCCAGGCAATAGCCTGCGGTGTTGATCTCGCGTTCGCCGGTGGCCTGTTCAATAGCGTCCATCGCCGCCGCGCAGGCCAGCATGTAGTCATCGAATGATTTTTCCGCCAAACGCTCGTCGGGATTGATCCACGAGGTCATGAAGACCGTGAAGCCCTGATCGACCATCCACTTGACCATCGAATTCTTCGGGCGCAGGTCCATGATATAGAACTTGTTGATCCAGGGCGCGACGAACAGGAAGGGGCGTTGATAAACGGTCGGGGTGGTGGGATCATATTGAATCAGTTGCAACAATTCGTTTTGAAAGATGACCTTGCCGGGCGTCGAAGCGATGTTTTCGCCTGGCTTGAAGGCTTCCAGATCGGTCATTCTGATCTGCAGCTGGCCGCGACCGCGCTCCAGATCGTTCAGCATGTTTTGCAAACCCTTCAGCAGATTCTCACCATTGGAGTCGAAGGTGGCTTGCAGCACGGTCGGATTGGTGAGCGCAAAGTTGGTCGGCGCCATCGCATCCACAAACTGGCGGGTGTAAAACTGCACTTTGCGCGCCGTTTTTTCATCCAGCCCTTCGACATCCTGCACCGCGCTCTGCAAACTGTCCGCAGCCAGCAGATAGGACTGCTTGATGAAGTCGAACACCACATTTTCCGCCCATTGCTCGTCCTTGAAGCGCTTGTCGCCGAGTTCCGGCTTGATCACCGGCTGGGTTTCTTCACCCAACATGCGTCTGGAAGCGTGTTGCCAAAGGTCAAGGTAATTCTTCCAGAAGTCGACCTGGGCCTGGATCAACTTGTCTGGGTTTTTAAGTAGCTGCTGGAATAGTTCCTGAAACGATTTGCCAATGATCGCAGGGTCGATTAACGGCAACGAGCCGCCCTGCTGTTGGCGCTTCAGATAATCCTGCAAGAGCCGCTGGCTCTGTTCGACGACCTTGGACAGATTCTGGGCCAGCTTATTGAAATCGACATTCTTGAGATCAGGGGCGGATGAAGTGGCCATTGAGTTACCTCTTTTGAAAAAATGATGATCTTCACGGTTTGACAGTGAGCAACTGGGTGCTGTTGAATGAGCGCCCCCACCTGCCTATCGCCACACGACCACTTCGTCCAATCGTCGGCGCGAACTCGACTCCGGCAGTTCGGCGGGATAACCCAGGCTGAGAAGAGCCAGTGGCGTCAAACCCGGTTCCAGCCCCAATATTTCGCTTACACGCGCTTCTTCAAAATAGCCAACCCAGATCGAACCCATGCCAGCGGCGACAATCGCCAGTTGCGCGTAGGCGGCGGCGATGGTCGTGTCCTGCACCGCGTAGAGTTTCGCGCCGCGTTCTCCGAAAGTGGTGGCGGAACGGGCCGGGTCAGCGCAGAACGCTAGACAGATCGGCGCTTCAGCGATAAAGGTCTGGTCGTGAGCGGCATGGGCCAGCGCCTGCCGTTCAACCGGATCGCTGACCACAATGATCCGGTAGGCTTGCAAGTCGCCGGCTGAAGGGGCGGCGCAGGCCATTTCCAGGATGGCGTGCAGTTTTTCCGGTTCGACCGGCATATCCAGCTGGTATTGACGAACCGAGTGGCGATGGCGAACGGTTTCGAAAAAATCCCACATGGCGCAGCTCTCGCTATGGATAACTCAGGAGAAAAGTGGTCGCTGGCAGCAGGGTTTTAACCGGTTCCCTTGACCAGCGCATTCAGTTTTGGCAGCTCCGGCGATTGTGGATAGTTGCGCTCCAGTACCCGCAGGCTGTCGGCGGCAAGCTGCGGCATACCCATCCTGATATAAGCCTGAGTCATGATGCTCAACGCATCTTCAACCACCGGACTGCGGGCGTAGGTTTCCAGCACGTACGTGGCGCGATTGACCGCCGCCACGTATGCGCCTCGCCGCAAATAATAGTCAGCGACATGGACCTCGTAAGCGGCCAGGCTGTTATGCAGGAACAGAATCCGCTGGCGGGAATCCTCGGCGTATTGGCTATTGGGGAATTTCCGCACCAGTTCGGAGAAATCATTGTAGGATTGCCGGGCGGTGTTGGTGTCGGTTTTGGAGCGATCAACCGGAGCCAGCCGGTCGAACAGGGTGTTGCTGCGCTGGAAATTCACCAGGCCCTTCATGTAATAGGCATAATCAACATAGGGATGACGGGGATTGGCCTTAATGAACCGGTCAGCGGCGGCGATGGCGGCGTCCGGTTCGCCGTCCTTGTACTGGCAGTAGATAGTGTCGATCTGCGCTTGTTGCGCATAGCGGCCGAACGGGTAGCGCGCCTGAATCTTGTCCAGGTAACCGATCGCGGTCTGATAGTTGCCCTCGTTCATGGCCTCCTTGGCCTCGCTGTACAAGCGCTGGACCGACCAGCCTTTGGTTTCGTCGATTTGATCCGGGAGCAGGGAGCAACCGGCCAGGAGCATCACAGCCAGTGGCAAAGTGATCAATAATTTGGATAGATAGCGCATGGGAAATAACATGGAATGGCGAAGGTCGGAAAGTAACATGGATTACCAAACTCAGTATAACGCCCACAACGCTAAAAACCATCATGCCTTTGACCGAACGGATTGATTGTCAAATCCCGGATGCCTGCGCCGGGATGCGGCTGGATCAGGCGCTGGCCGGGTTACTCCCGGCTTATTCACGCAGCCGTTTGCAACAATGGCTTAAGACTGGTCAGTTACGGATTAATGGGGCGATTCGTCGCCCGCGTGATGCCGTGGCAGGTGGCGAGAGGGTTAGCGGTGACCTGGTATTAGAAATTGAAACCGCCGCCGTGGCCCAAGCTATTCCGCTGACGATCGTTTATGAGGACGCCGATCTGCTGGTGATCAACAAGCCGGCCGGATTGGTCGCCCATCCGGCGGCGGGTAATCGCGACGGCACCCTGGTGAACGCCTTGTTGCATCATGCTCCGGAGTTGGCGACGCTGCCGCGCGCCGGGTTAGTGCATCGGCTCGACAAGGACACGACCGGGTTGCTGGTGGTCGCGCGCCGGTTGCCGGCCTACACTAACTTGGTGGAGCAGTTACAGGCGCGAGCGATTGAGCGGGAGTATCTGGCGGTGGTTAATGGGACGCCGGTTGCTGGCGGATCGGTAGACGCGCCGATTGGGCGGCATCCGGTGGATCGGCAGCGGATGGCGGTCACGCCGGGCGGCAAACCGGCGGTGACGCATTACCGGGTGCTGCGCCGGTTCCGCGCCCATACGCTCTTGCGCGTGAAGCTGGAAACCGGTCGCACTCATCAAATCCGGGTTCACTTGGCGCATATCCGTTTGCCGCTGGTGGGCGATCCGGTGTACGGCGGTCGTCCGCGCCTGCCGCCAGGGGCAGCGCCAGACTGCATTGCTGTAGTTCAAGGCTTTCGCCGTCAAGCTTTGCACGCCGAACGACTAACCTTGGCGCACCCGGCGACCGGCGACTGGCTGCAATGGCGGGCGGAGACGCCGGCGGATTTGGCGGAGTTAATCGCAAAACTGGGAGAGGATGCCGATGATGAAAATGCCTGAACGCTTGTGCGAATCGCTCATCATTCCCGACTGGCCGGCGCCGGCTCAAGTGCGGGCGGCAAGTACAACCCGTTGGGGTGGGGTGAGCCAATCGCCTTATGAATCTCTGAATCTGGCCGGACATGTGGGTGATGATCCGGCGAATGTTGCTGAAAATCGGCAACGGTTGGCGGCGGCGTTGAACCGAGTTCATGAACCGGCCTGGCTGGAGCAGGTGCATGGAACAACGGTGGTTAAGGCCGAAACCGTATCAGCGCCGGTTATTGCTGACGCCGCCTGGACCCGTGCGCCGGGCCGATCTTGCGTGGTAATGACCGCGGATTGCCTGCCGGTGTTGTTGTGCGACCGGGTCGGGACGGTGGTTGCGGCAGCTCATGCCGGTTGGCGGGGATTAGCAGCGGGAGTAATTGGCGCGACCGTGGCGCGCCTGGGGATGCCACCGATGGAACTGCTGGCCTGGCTGGGACCGGCGATTGGCCCGGATGCCTTTGAAGTCGGGGAAGAGGTGCGCGCGGCGTTCCTGAAACTGGACGCGGGGAATGTGGTTTGTTTTCGACCCTCGCCAGCGGGACGCTGGTTGGCTGACCTTTATGAACTGGCGCGGCGGCAGTTGCGCAGTTTGGGAGTTTCAGCCATTTATGGCGGCGAATTTTGCACCTTCAGCGAACCGGAGCGGTTCTTTTCCTACCGCCGCGAACCGCGCACCGGGCGAATGGCGAGTTTGATTTGGCTGGAGTAAATCTCGCTTGTTCAGCCGGACGAATGTTCTGCACTCTCCTGATGGTCGGCGAACTGCTCGGCAATCGCCTGAAATTCATCAGTGATCTCCAAAAAAGCTTCCACCATATCCGGATCGAAATGCTGACCTTTGCCTTCGCGGATAATGGCCACTGCCTGATCATAGGGCATCCCGTCCTTGTAAACCCGGCGACTAATCAGGGCATCATACACATCGGCAATTGCCATAAGCCGGGCTGAAACAGGGATAGCTTCGCCCGCCAGTCCCTGCGGGTAACCACTACCGTCCCACTTTTCCTGATGGCAATAGGCGATTTCCCGGGCCAACTGCAGAAAGGATTTAGGGGTATTCAGATGTTCCTCCGCCGCCACAATCGCATCTCGACCCAGAATGGCGTGGGTCTTCATGATCTCGAATTCTTCCGGCGTAAAACGTCCCGGCTTCAGCAAAATCCGGTCGGGAATGCCCACCTTGCCAATGTCATGTAATGGCGCGGATTTGAACAACAACTCGATGGTTGCGTCGCTCAGAAAGGACGCGAAACGCGGATGGGTTTGCAGCTTTTTGGCTAGCGCCCGAACGTAGTGCTGGGTGCGGCGAATATGGCCGCCGGTGTCATTATCACGGGTTTCCGCCAGTGACGCCATCGCGACGATCGTTACGTCCTGAATAGCGACAACTTCCTGGGTGCGGCGCTGCACTTCTTCTTCAAGATAGGCGTTGCGATCCTGCAGAAACTGCCGGGCGTTTTTCAACATCAGGTGGGTTTCCACCCGAGCCAGCACGATCGGCGGACTGATCGGCTTGGTGATGTAATCCACCGCGCCCAGTTTTAAACCTTTCTCCTCATCTTCGACCTGTACCTTGGCGGTCAGGAAAATCACCGGGATGTCCGCTGTATGAGAATTCGCCTTGAGCCGTTCGCAGACTTCGTAGCCGTCCATGCCCGGCATCATGATATCGAGCAGGATCAAATCCGGTGGCGGGTCTAGTGCGGCGATCCTGAGGGCGCGTTCGCCCTCGGTAGCAACCTTGATTCGATAGCGATTCTTGAGAAGACCGCTAAGCAGAGCGATGTTATCCGGCGTGTCATCCACGATCAGGAGGGTTTGCCGTTCGGTGAAATCAGCGGCGCTGTTCATAATGGACTAACCTCCATAATTGCAATGAGAGGGTATGTCAGATCATCCGCCGCCATGCGTGCGCAGGGTCAGCACCACCAGCAACGCCAGGCAACCGAACGTCATCGCCGCAACGCCAGCTAGAAACAGGGTTCCAGCCTGGAATCCCCCAACCCAGAAAGCACCGGTTATCCGCGTGCCGGCGGCGATCAGGCATATTACGACGCCTACTGCACCAGCTAGACGGCCGATCCATAACAGTGCGGTTTCCATGCTTTTTCTCCCAAAATAAGAACAGTAGGTCGGGCAACGCTGCGCTTTTGCCCGACAGTGTGCTCGGACACTCAGGGTTTCTCAACCGCCCTCGGTTCATCCAGTCCTCGTTCCGCCAAAGCGGCCGCGCGGAACAGGGCGCGCCCCTTGTTCATGGTTTCCTGCCATTCGCTTTCCGGCACGGAATCCGCGACAATGCCGGCTCCGGCTTGAACATGTAGCACACCATCCTTGATGACCGCAGTGCGAATGGCGATGGCGGTATCCATGTTGCCGGACCAGGACAAATAACCGACTGCTCCGGCATAAACCCCGCGCTTGACCGGCTCCAGCTCATCAATGATCTCCATAGCCCGAATTTTCGGCGCACCACTGACCGTGCCTGCCGGAAAAGTCGCTCGCAGCGCGTCAATCACCGTGAGTTCAGGACGCAACCGCCCAGTCACGTTGGACACAATGTGCATGACATGCGAGTAGCGCTCGACCACCATCTTCTCGGTCAGGCGGACGCTGCCAATCTCGCTGACCCGACCTACGTCATTTCGTCCCAGGTCAATCAGCATCAAATGTTCCGCGAGTTCCTTGGGATCGGCCAGCATCTCGGCTTCCAGCGCCTGATCCTGTTCCTCAGTTGCGCCGCGATGGCGGGTGCCAGCGATAGGCCGCACCGTCAGCAAGCCGTCCTCCAGCCGGGTCAGAATCTCCGGCGAGGAACCGACAATGTGAAAATCCCCTAGGTTCAGGAAATACATGTACGGTGAGGGATTCAGTCCGCGCAGCGCCCGATACAAATCCAGCGGCGCAGCCTGGAACGGTGCGGACAGGCGTTGCGAGGGCACCACCTGCATACAGTCGCCGGCCAGAATATAAGCTTTGATCCGTTCGACGGCATTTTCGTAACCCTGCTGGGTGAAGCCGGACACGAATTCAATTTCGCCTGCTTCGGGAGCGGAACGACGTGGGCTATACAGCGGACGAGGGGCGCGCAATTTCTCCACCCACTCATCCAGGCGCTGCTGGGCGCGAAGATAGGCGCGCTCCACAGCCGGATCGACCAGGGTAATCAGATACAGCCGTCCGGCCAGATTGTCGAAGACGACCATGTCTTCGGACACCAGCAACAAAATATCCGGGTTATCCAGTGGATCGGGATTCGGGCAATGCGCCAACCGGGGTTCAATATAGCGAATCGTGTCGTAACCGAAGTAGCCGACCAGTCCGCCGATGAACCGGGGCAACCCCTCGCCGGTTGCTGGAACCCGGTAGCGACTCTGGAAACTTTCAATCCAGTCCAGAGGATCGGGACATTCCAGCGATTCTACGATTTCCCCCGAATGCTCAACCGTGATCCGCTGGCCGCGCACTCGGATGATCTTGCGACAAGGTAGCCCGATGATCGAATAGCGGCCCCATTTCTCGCCGCCCTGCACCGATTCCAGCAGATAGCTGTAGGGCACATCGGCCAGGCGGAGGTAGGCGCTCAGGGGCGTGTCAAGATCAGCCAGCACTTCACGGGCCACCGGAATACGGTTGAACCCTTCGTTGGCCAGGCGGCTAAAGTCATTCGGCGTCATGGGTTAGTAGCAAGCAACGCAGGTAATTCGGTAATGGAGTCAATCACCGCGTCCGGCTGAGCGTCGCGGATATCATAACCATGATTATAGCCGTAGGGGACGCAAACCACCGGACAACCGGCGTTGCGCGCGGCGCCCACGTCGTTCAGCGAATCGCCGACCATCAAGCCCTGTTCAATGGCGATGCCCAAGCGTTCAGCGCACAGCATTAGCGAATCAGGGGCTGGCTTGGGCTTGGGCGCGCATTCGCCGCCAACGACCGTGGCGAAGAATGCGCCGATGCCCAGTCGATCCAGTAGGGGTTGCGCGAATTCCGCCGGTTTGTTGGTGACGCAGGCCATGGGGAAACCGATGCCATGCAATTCGGCCAGTCCGTCGTGAACGCCCGGATAGAGCGCGCTATAGACGCTGATATGTTCAGCGTAGGCCGCTTTGTACAAGGGCTTAGCGCGAATGAACAATTCAGGATCGGCCTGGCTGGCGTCCATCTCCCCCACCAGGGCGCGGCGAATCAGGTTATCCATGCCGTTGCCGACCCAGGTGCGCACCTGATCTTCTTCGCGCGCGGGCAGGCCCAGTTGGCGCAGCATGACATTTACCGCTGCGGTCAAGTCGGGGACACTGTCCACCAGGGTCCCATCGAGATCGAAGAAAAGCGCCGTGATGTTTTTGAACATGATTTAGCTGTCTGTCTTGGCCAATTCCGCGCGCAGGGCGGCAATAGTGGCTGAATAGTCGGGGGTATTGAAAATGGCCGAGCCGGCCACGAAGGTGTCAGCGCCTGCTTCGGCAATGGCGCGGATGTTGTCGATTTTGACGCCGCCATCCACTTCCAGGCGCACCGCGCAACCGCTTTCATCAATCAAGCGCCGTGTTTCACGCAACTTTCTCAAGGTGCCGTTAATGAAACTCTGACCGCCGAAACCGGGATTGACCGCCATTAACAACACCATGTCAACCTTGTCCATCACGTATTTCAGGCAATCCAGCGGCGTGGCGGGATTGAAAACCAGGCCGGATTGACAACCACAATCACGGATGTGTTGCAGACTACGGTCGATATGGTCGCTGGCTTCTGGGTGAAAGGTGATGTAGGTCGCGCCGGCGGCAGCGAAATCGGGGATGATACGATCCACCGGTTTAATCATCAGATGGGCGTCAATCGGCGCAGTGACGCCGTGCTTGCGCAGCGCCGCGCACACGATAGGGCCGACGGTCAGATTAGGGACGTAATGATTGTCCATCACATCGAAATGCACCCAGTCCGCACCCGCCGCCAGTACGGCGTCGACTTCCTCGCCCAACCGGGCGAAATCGGCGGACAGGATGGACGGAGCAATCAAATAATTGTGCATAAGGAGTTGCTACCTTAAAGAATTTCCAGTGGGCAGGTCGATCAGTTAACCGTAGTTTCCTTAGACAGATAATTCGTCTCATAGGTACTGAGAACACTAGTTTAGCTTAATTCTATATAAAAATATCTAATTATCAATTTATTACCTGAAAAATCAGCGTGTCTTCGCGCATGGAAACCCAGTAATTACAAGGGAGCTGAGGGCTACTCAAGCCGCTTGCCAGGAACAGGAATTGACGATCTGCCGGCCTGTCTGATCAAGCGCTCTAACGCATTTAGCGAAGCTGCGCCTGACGCGAATGTGCGCGAGTCGATGCCGGCTGTCTGGAAAAAACGTATCCTTGACGCCTTGAGCCAGGCTAGTGGGCTGACACAGAAGTTTTGACAGGTAGCGGTGGGTGCCCTATGGTTGAGATCAACAGGAGGAATCACCATGGCCCACAAGTATCTGGTTGATCTAACTGAAGAGGAGCGGGAAGACCTGCTGAAGGTCATTCATAAAGGCAAGGCAGCGGCGCGCAAGGTTGCCCGTGCCCATGTGTTGCTGCAGGCTGCGGAAGGGGCGACGGATGAGGCCATTGCCCAAAGCCTTCACTTGGGGATTTCGACCGTTCATCGTACCCGTCAACGGTTTGTCGACGAAGGGTTGCTGGCGGCGTTAAGCGAGCGGCCACGAGTCGGTTTGCCCCCGGCCTTGACCGGCAAACAGGCCGCCTTTCTGGTCGCCTTGGCCTGTAGTACCCCGCCCGCTGGCCGTTGTCAGTGGACTCTCCAATTGTTAGCGGACCGCTTCATGGAACTCCGGCCCATCGAAGCCATTTCCCGTGAGAGTGTGCGGCGCATCCTTAAAAAAACGACCTCAAACCCTGGCAACGTCAAGAATGGTGTATTCCCAGTGTCAGTCCCGATTATGTTTGGCATATGGAGGATGTGTTGGACCTGTACGCCGAACCCGATGATCCTCAATACCCCCAAGTGTGCTTCGATGAAAGTCCGGTGCAATTGACCAGCGAAACCCGCTGTCCTCAACCCGCCCGCCCGGGTCAACCGGCGCGCTATGACTGTGAATACAAACGCGAAGGCACCGCCAATTTATTTCTATTCGTACAACCCTTGCGCGGGTGGCGTCATGTTAATGTCACGAAACAGCGCACCAAACGCGATTTTGCCCAGCAAATGCAGCAACTCGTTGATGTGTACTTTCCGAAGGCGGAGCGAATCCGGTTGGTCGTGGATAACCTCAATACCCACACTCCTGCGGCCTTGTATAGTGTCTTTTCTCCAGAGGAAGCCCGCCGGATCACCCGCAAGCTCGAATTTCATTACACCCCCAAGCATGGCAGTTGGCTCAATATGGCGGAATGTGAGTTCGCTGTTCTCGCCGGCCAGTGTTTGAATCGCCGCATTGCGAACCTCGAAACTTTGCGGAAGGAAATCGCCGCTTGGCAAGGCCCACGCAACCTACGTCAGACCAAAATCCACTGGCAGTTCGGCACCGACTTGGCCCGGGTCAAACTCAAGCGCCTCTATCCTCCCTTGAAATCTTCTGAAACCCCGGTGGACCTAGAAACCTCTGAACCTGTCAAAACTTCTGTGTCAGCCCACTAGAGGAAAAAGCGACCAAGCGGCGGCAATGCGGGGCGTCAGCCGCGCCACGTTGTGGAGAAAAGTGCGGGAATTCGGCATTAATGATTGATATCTGTCCCTATACCAGCTAGTTTTATCTGGTTTTAGAACCAAATCCAAAGACCTTCCACACGAGGACCACCATGACCCGATCCCTACTGCGGCCTTTTGCCATCCTGATGATTTGCGGCTTGGCTGGCGTCGCCCAGGCCGCCGGCAATCCTCAAGCCGGCAAGACCAAGTTCGCTACCTGCGCCGGTTGCCATGCCATTCCGGGCTATACCAATGCGTACCCGACTTATCATGTACCCCGACTGGGCGGCCAGAAAGCGGAGTATATCGTGACCGCGCTCAAAGCCTACCAGGCGGGCGAGCGCACACACCCGACCATGCATGCCAACGCCTTCCAGCTCAGTGAACAGGATATGCAGGATATCGCTGCTTACCTGGCCAGTTTCGAGTCGGCCGCTGCGCCTTATCCCGTGCAAGGCGATGTCGCTGCCGGTAAGGCCAAAAACACGACCTGCGTTGCCTGCCATGGCGCGGACGGCAACGGCAACGCCCCTATTTACCCAAGGCTGGCTGGCCAGCATGAGGACTATCTGCGGACGGTCCTGCAACACTATCAGTCAGGAAAGCGCAAGAACCCTATTATGAGTGGGATGGCCAAGCCGCTGTCAAAACAGGATATCGCCGATCTGGCCGCCTACTACGCTAGTCAGCCCAAGGGATTAGTGACCGTTCAGCAGGAATAGACCGTTGCTCCAAATCAGCAGCGCGATATCTTGTCAACCTGGGGCGCTGGCCCCAGGTAACCCGGCACCATCCCCACCCATCCTTATCCATCCAATCCCCTCTGAATCCGCCTGAACGATACCGTTTCTGGCTCCTTTATTCAGTCTGGCGCGCTTCCCTTCCTGATGAACCTGCGCATCGAGCAGAGCGTCAAAATATGTATATGATGATTTTTCTCTCAATGAGCAACTTTCATCAAGACACTATCATAACCAGCGATTTAACAGAATAAAGTTTTTCCAGGAGACACAAAATGTTTATTCCCGAATTAACAAGACCGATGATTGTCACCCTTCTCATCACCGCCCTGTTATCGGCCTGCGCCACCAACCCCGATGGGACAATGAATGATCAGCAGCAAACTGTTGCCGAGGGCGCCATGGTCGGCGCTCTCGTGGGGGGATTGCTCGGCGCAGCGATGGGTGACAACAGAAGGAGCGCTCTGATCGGCGCCGCGGCCGGCGGCATCATTGGCGCGGGCATCGGCAGTTCCATCGCCGAACGCAAGGCCCAGTACGCCACCGAAGAAGATTTCCTGATCGCGGAAATTCAACGCAACCAGGATTTTATTGTGGAAGCCGATGCGCAGAACCGTCAGCTCTATCAGGAAATCGCCCGACTGGATCGTGAGTCGCGCCGCCTGGCGCAGGAGTATCGGGCGGGCCAGGTTTCCCGCGATGCTCTGGCCCGGCAAAAAACCAGCCTGGAACAGCAACTCGCCAAAGCCAAGAAGGTCCAGTCGCTTACTGAAAAACAGTTGGCCGATACCCAGCAGGTTTACCAGGAATCGCGGCAGAAGCGTGGAAACGAGGATCAATACACCCGGCAACTAGAAACCAATTTAGTGCAACTTCGCCAGGCTGAGGAGCAATCAAGCCAAAACGTCGCTAGTCTGCATCAAATTTATGACAATCTATCCATATAAACCAATCCAGCATGCTTCCGAAAGACCTTGCTCTTGCTGAAAAGAAGCCGGAAGCAGGAGGTTGATGCCAATGAAGAACTTGACTATTTCCAGCAGTATCCTGAGCCTTCTTATCCTGAGCGCTTGCGCGACCGATCCAACCAACGATCCGCGCACCGGTGGTTTCTTCGGCGGCGTACATGGACTAGCGGCGGGTGACTATGAAATGCGTCAACAGGAATTGCAGGGAGAACGCGACGAAACCTTGAACGAGTTGCGCGCCCTGCGGGAAGAGGGCGCATATCTGGAAGCCGAGCGACAGATGAAAGCCGAGGATGTTGCTGCGCAGCGTTGGCAATTGGCCTCGCTCAAAGCGAAAAACCGGGCGCTGGCCAACCGAATCAATGAATTGCGCCGCTCCAAATCCATAACTGAACAAAAGACTGTGGAACTGCGTCGCCAACAACAGCAACTAACGCGCAATATCCAGCAGTTTGAAGTTCAACTTGAACAAGGTCAGCTTTCGGTCCAACAGGCTGAGACCCGCCAATTGAGCCTGGAGCGGCAGTATGACGCGATCAAGGGCTTGTAAAGGTTCCAGGCATCAGGAATGGAAACCAGGAGTTGCTCTTGAATTTGTCCGGTTTCCATGCGGAAAGACAGTTATGAGAAATGTCTGGCTGATGTTCATTTCGCTCCTGGCGGCGGGTTTCTGTATTAGCCTGGTATTTGCTCAAGACAGTGAACGCAACCGGTTTTTCGTGCAGCAGATGATCGACCTGGCCGCCGCCGGCAATCAGCAAGGCGTGCAGACCATGCAGCGCATGTTGGAGCAGAACTCGCGACCGACAGCGCTCGATCCAGCGGCGGCTAATGCTTCCGTCCAGTGGGGACAGGCCGCTTTACAACAGGATAGGCTGGACGAGGCGTTAAAGGCTTTTCAGCAGGCGGTTCAGGACGATTCTGGCCATGTGGAAGCTTTCAACCATCTGGGCCTGCTCTACCGCAAGCTTAACCGATTCATTGATGCGGAGCGCGCCTTGCAACAAGCCCTGTCGCTGGAGCCGACTCGGGCGGGCGCTTGGTTTCAGTTGGCGCAGATTTACGGTCTCCAGAACGACCAGCGCCGAGCGGTAGGGGCGCTTGCTAATACCTATCTTTATGCACAGAATCCAATGAAAGCCGAGGAAATTTTGCGTTATATCGCTGAAGATGAAGCAGTGGATGCCTTGCGCAACGCCGCCCTGGAAACTCTGCATTTGTACCATCTGCCTGCACAACCTGCGATTGTCCCGCCCCTAGCGCCCAATCCGGCCCTGTTCAAGTAATGTTATCAACACGTCATGCGCGTCCTGCTTAAAATATTGGCGCTGGCGATCGCCTTGGCGTTGCGACCGGCTGTGGCTGGCCAGTACGAAACCTTTGATTATCATGTCCAGCAGATGATCATTCACGCGCTTGCCGGGGATATGGCCAGCGTACAAACTTTCCACGAATTGCTAGGCAGTCTGCGTCAGCCAGAACCTGGCGATCTTCAACAGGCGCGGTCCTTCAGCCAGCAGGGTCAGGAGAACCTCGGGCGCGGAAACCTCAAAAGCGCTTTATCCGCATTCCGCCAAGCCTTCATCGCCGACCCTGCCGATCCGGATATCGCCGGGTCTCTCGCGTTAACCTATTTGCGCTTGAACCGCCCGCGGGAAGCGGAACGCCTGGCGGTCTATGCGCTTTCTCTAGCGCCAGCGCAGGCAACGCATTGGCTGACGCTGGGGGAAATTTACGGTCAGCTGGGGGACGCCCAAAGAGCGACGGGCGCGCTGATTAATGCCTACCAGTTTGCTCAGGATCAACCGCGCATGGCTGCGCAATTACGGCAATTGGCTACGACCCATGAGACGGATAAGGTGCGTATCGGCGCATTGCAAGCCTTGCGAGCGATCTCCGCTACAACCGCTTCCCCTGGCGCGTCCAACAATCCAGGAGAAACCGGTCGTCCTGTCCAGGCGCCGCTTCCCGATCCGCAACCGGGGGAGATTGTTCGAACCGAGGGTAGCAGTACGGAAAGTCCCCGACAGAAAGTTTATCGACACGCCATCCCGTTGACCTGTCTCATCGTCACTTTCCAGAATGGTAAAACTGCTAACCTGGGCAGCGGATTGCTGGTTTCCACAGATGGATTGGTTATGACCAACAGCCATGTGATCGAGAAAGCGGAAAATCTGGCGGTGCGCTGCGGCGATCAGGAATCGAGGGCCGAGGTGCGCCGCCGCAGCAAAACCCCGGATCTGGCGCTTCTAGCGACTTCGCTGAAGACTCGGGACAGCCTGGTGCTGAATGAAACCTACAACCGGGATCTGGTGGGTCTGGATGTTTTCGTGATCGGCAATCCCTATGGTTTGGAAGGGACGTTTTCCACTGGTATCATCAGTGGTTTGCGCGAGATTGATGGGGTGCGTTACATCCAGATTTCCGCACCGATCAGTCCCGGTAACAGCGGCGGACCGGTCTTGCTGCGGGATGGCACGGTCATCGGCATCGCCACGCTCGGCTCTAAGGTGGGCCAGAACCTGAACTTTGCCATTGCCGCCGCCGAAATCGTGAACTCCAGGTTTTTCGACCCGAAACGCATGAAAAGCGGGCGGCTGAATGGCAAACCGCGTGTTGATTAATGGGAGTTGATGGCATGGGTGATTTTTAGGTCGATGCTACGCGCTGAGCGTCAATACCGCGTCCATTTCCACCTGCGCGCTGCGCGGTAGGGCAGCAACGCCAATCGCCGCCCGCGCCGGATAAGGCTCCTGGAAATATTCGGCCATAATCTGATTCAACAGGGCGAAATGGCTGAGATCGGTCAGGAAAACATTGAGCTTGACCGTATCCGCCAGGCCGCCGCCACTAGCGCGAGCTACCGCCGCCAGATTATCGAACACTTGGCGAATCTGCGCCTCTATGCCGCCTTCTACCAACTGCATGGTCGCCGGATTAAGGGGAATCTGGCCGGACAGATAAACCGTGTCGCCGACCTTGACTGCCTGGGAATAGGCGCCAATGGCGGCCGGGGCTTGATCAGTCTTGATGATTTCACGAGGCATAAGCATGTTCTCAAAGGATGAAGGATGAAGGATGTAAGGATAATAAATTTAGAGCGTATCGTGCAGAGGAGCGATAGAGGAAACGATCGGCTGTAACTTCAGTTTATGCTAAATCAACTCAGTAATTTTTAATTTTGGCGCACTAGCGAGGAAAGGACGATGCATGTACTTGTCGTCGGTGGGGCGGGGTATATCGGCTCCCACATGGTGAAATTACTGGTTCAACGCGGGTTCGAGGTGACCGTGCTAGACAATTTGTCTACCGGCCATCGAAACGCGGTGGCAAAGGGCGTGCGATTTGTACTAGGCGATCTGTTTGAGCGGGATATTCTGGATGAAGTGTGCCGGGAAACCTGTTTCGATGGCGTCATGCATTTCGCGTCTTATATCCAGGTCGGCGAATCGGTGCGCGATCCAGCCAAGTATTACCGTAACAATGTATTTAAGACCCAGAATCTGCTGGATGTGCTGGTAGCGCGGCGGGTAAACAACTTCATCTTCTCATCCACCGCTGCGATCTTCGGCGAGCCAGTGCGAACTCCAATCGATGAGGAGCATCCCAAACAACCGATCAATCCCTACGGGCGCGGCAAGTGGATGGTCGAGCAGATCCTGGAGGATTACGACACGGCCTATGAGCTGAAATCAGTCTGCCTGCGTTACTTCAACGCCGCCGGCGCCGATCCCGAAGGCGAACTGGGCGAACGGCATGACCCGGAAACGCATCTCATTCCCTTGGCGCTGCAAGCCGCCAGCGGTCGCCGGCCGCATATCACTGTATTCGGCAAGGATTACGACACCCCGGACGGAACTTGCATCCGCGATTACATTCACGTCAATGATCTGTGCGAAGCGCACTTGTTGGCTTTACAGCGCTTGTGGGATGGCGCGGACAGCGTTGCCTATAATTTGGGTAACGGCAACGGTTTCTCGGTACAGGAAGTCGTTGAAACCGCTCGCACGGTGACCGGACGCGATATTCCAGTGCAATACGGCCAACGCCGGCCTGGCGATCCGGCTCGCTTGGTCGCCGATTCACGAAAAGCGAAAGCGGAACTGGCCTGGACGCCGCGTTACGCCGATCTGGCGACGATTATCGCTCATGCTTGGCAATGGGAAACAATAAGTTAAGGCGCTGATTACAGAAGAACAAGGTAAACGACGATGAGCGCTAAGGTCCACGCTATCCTGTCGTTCATGGTGAGTATTCTGGCGGTTGTGCTGATGTGTTGGGTAGTGTACTGCTGGACTCATCAATCGATTGCAGGTTCCGCCGACTATGGGTACCGTTGGCCGATCGCGATGGTGGTCTTCGTTGTGCTCCTGGGCGCGTTGTGTCTTTACCAGTGGCGGCGAACGAGAGTGACAATGGCGCGAGCGACGGGCTTGAGAGAACGCGAGCAGTTATTTCGCAAGTTATTTGAGCAATCCTGCGACGCCAACTTGCTGCTCGATCACGAGCGCTTTTTCGATTGCAACGCCGCAACGGTTCGATTAATGCGCGCTACGAGTAAAGAACAGGTGCTTAATCGGCAACCATCTGATTTATCACCTGAATTTCAGCCAGATGGCCGGCGTTCTGCTGAAAAAGCCCAGGCAATCATTACCACCGCCTTCCAGGAAGGCAATCAGCGGTTCGAGTGGGTGCATCGCCGCCTGGATGGAAGCGAAGTTTGGGTAGAAGTATTGCTAACAGTGATTCCGTGGCGGAATCAGCATATTCTGCATACAACCTGGCGTGATATTACGCAACGCAAGAACGCCGAAGAGGCGTTGCGCGCCAGTGAAGCGCGATTCCGCGATCTGTCAACGCTGGCTTCGGACTGGCTCTGGGAACAGGATGATCAGTTTCGATTTACCTACTTTACTTTGGGCAAGGCGATGGCGGGCCTGGAGCAAATCGGTATTAATCCCAACCATTTTCTGGGCAAGACCCGCTGGGAAATGCCGATTGTCAATCTGATGCCAGAACAGTGGGCGGCGCACCGCGCTCTGCTTGATGCGCATCAACCCTTTCGGAATTTTGAGTATCGGGTGCATTCGGATTCGGGCGAGGAACGCTGGTTTTCCATCAATGGCATCCCCTTATTTGATGCCGCCGGATGTTTTGCCGGCTATCGCGGCACCGGACGCGATATCACTGAGCAGCAGCGGGACAAGCAAAACATCCAATATTTGGCTTACTACGATGCGCTTACGGGTCTGCCGAACCGGACGTTGTTGACGCAACGGGCGGATTTGATGCTGGGGTTGGCGGAGCGGCGTGGCGAGGAGTTGGCTATCCTGTTTCTGGATCTGGATCGCTTCAAGGAAGTGAACGACTCACTCGGTCACACCGAGGGAGATGTGTTGTTGGTGGAGGTCGCGCGGCGGCTTGAAAGAACAGTCCGGGAAACCGACACAGTTTGTCGGCTGGGCGGCGACGAGTTTGTGTTGCTGCTGCCCGAGGTTGGCTTGGAAGGGGCGCGGCGAGTGGCGGACAAACTGCTGGCCGCTTTCCGTCAGCCGTTCAATATCGCCAGCCATCGCTTGCACGCCACGCTCTCGGCTGGGATCGCTCTCTATCCTTATAATGGCGTCAATTTTGACGAGTTGCTGAAGAACGCCGATACCGCTCTGTACCGGGCCAAAGAGGCTGGGCGCAATACTCGTATGTTTTATACCCGGGAAATGAATATTGCCAGCGTGGCGCGATTGATGCTGGAAACCGAATTGCGCCAGGCGCTCGAAATGGGCCAGTTACGTGCTTACTACCAGCCCAAGTTGCGGTTGGCGGATGGGAAGCTGGTCGGCGCCGAGGCTCTGGTTCGTTGGCAACATCCGAAACGCGGCTTGATCCCGCCCAATCAATTTATTCCGCTAGCGGAAGCCAGTGACCTGATAGTTGGTTTGGGCGACTGGATGTTGGAAGAAGTCAGCCGGCAATTGGCCGCTTGGCGTAGCGCTGGGTTGCCTGCTTTGCATGTGGCTGTCAACCTTGCTGCACGCCACTTTCGCCAACCTGGATTCGTGGCGCATATTGAGGGTTTGCTAACCATTTACGGTTTGCCGCCCGCCGCATTAGAACTGGAGCTGACCGAATCCACCTTGCTCGAAACCGGCACGCAGACGACCGATACGTTGCAGGGATTGAGGCGCTTGGGTATCGGGTTGGCTGTTGACGATTTCGGCACCGGTTATTCCAGTCTGGGTTATCTCAAACGCCTGCCGATCACGGCGCTGAAGATCGATCAAAGTTTCGTGCGCGATCTGGAGAATGATCCGGATGACCGGACGCTTGCTGCAACTATTGTGGCGCTAGGGCATAGCCTGGGACTGAAAGTCATTGCCGAGGGCGTCGAGACTGAGCAGCAGCGGCGCATTCTGCTGGAGCAAGGTTGTGATCTGGCGCAAGGGTATCTATTCAGCCAACCGCTGCCAGCAGAAGATTTTGTAACATGGCTTACCCGTCGATCCTCGATCGTTGCTTCCTTCCATTGTGAATACGCAGTGGCCAGTGATTGACCCTTTGCAGTCGATGCGAGGAGCGGCTCCGGCCCTGGCTGCGGAGGAAGCGCACCTCTGGCTGGCTAATTTGCGGCTGCCGGCCGAGAGATTAGCTGTGCTGACAGCCACGTTGACCGTGGACGAGCGGGAACGGGCGGGGCGGTTTCGCTTTCCTGAGCATCAGGATCGTTTCATTGCAGGACGCGGTTTGCTGCGGGAACTGCTGGGTATCTATCTGGATCAGCCGGCGGCGCTTATCCGTTTCAATCAGGGACCGCGCGGCAAGCCGGTGCTAGTGGGCCAGCCTGCGGAAACCTGTTTGCACTTCAATCTTTCCCACAGCAGTGATCAGGTGTTGTACGCCATTGCCCGGTGTGAGGTCGGCGTAGATTTGGAGGACATGAATCGTCGGTTGGATTACGCGGCGGTGGCGGAACGCATCTGTACCTCGCGTGAATGGGCGGTATTCCAGGAATTGCCCCCGGCATGTGCCCGCGAAGAGTTTTTTGCCTGCTGGACGCGCAAGGAGGCGGTCGTCAAAGCACTGGGAGAAGGACTAGCCCACGGTTTGGGCAAGTTGGAAGTCTGTTTGCAGGGTGACGATTGGGTCAACCAGCGGGTGGGTCTGCGCGACGCCGCTGACCGGGAATGGAGCGTGCTGAATGTGCCCATCGAACCTGGGTGGGTCGCCGCGCTGGCCGCGCCCGGCGCTGACTGGCGCTGGCGGGGTTGGCGCTGGAATGCCGGTTAACTGCACCGGAAGGGAGTCGCTACGTTCGCGCCGCAAAGTCGATGCGCGGGTCTACCCAATGATAGGTTAAGTCGCTGATCAGATTCAACAATAAGCCGATCAGGCTGAAGAAGTACAGCGTCCCGAACATCACTGGATAGTCACGTTTCACCACAGCCTCGAAACCCAGTAAACCCAGTCCATCCAGCGAAAAGATCACCTCGATCAACAGCGAACCGGTAAACAACATACTCACCAGCGTGGCCGGAAAACCAGCGATCACCAGCAGCATGGCGTTGCGGAAAACATGTCCGTACAGCACCCGCCGCTCGCTCAAGCCCTTGGCGCGGGCGGTGACGACATATTGTTTATTGATCTCGTCCAGAAAGGCATTTTTGGTCAGCATGGTCAATGACGCGAAACCGCCAATCACCATTGCCGTGACCGGCAAGGTCAGATGCCAGAAGTAGTCGGCGATGCGCGCCGGCCAACTCAAATCCATCCAGTTGTCGGAAGTCAATCCGCGCAATGGGAACCAGTCCAGATAGCGTCCGCCGGCAAATAGAATGATCAGCAGGATCGCGAACAGGAAAGCGGGAATCGCGTAACCGACGATGACCGCCGCGCTGGTCAATACGTCGAAACGCGAGCCGTCGCGCACCGCCTTAGCGATGCCCAGCGGAATCGAAATCACGTAGATCAGCAGCGTGCTCCATACCCCGAGCGAGATGGAAACCGGCAGCTTGTCCAGTACCAGATCCAGCACCGCCCGGTCGCGGAAATAACTCTGGCCGAGATCGAAGGTCAGATAGTCGCCGATCATTCGGCCAAACCGCACGTAAGCAGGCTGGTCGAAACCAAACTGGCGGTTCAATTCGGCAATGAACGCCGGGTCCAGACCCTGCGCGCCGCGATAGGCGCTGTCACTGCTCGTTGCCGCTGCGCCGCCGCTTGCTTCCATGCCCTGTCCGCCGCCCACCCGCGCGGTTGCCGCTACAGCGGTATTTTTGAGTTGCGCCAGCAATTGCTCCACCGGCCCGCCAGGCGCAATCTGCACGATGGCGAAATTAATCGCGATAATGCCTAGCAAGGTCAGCGGAATCAGCGACAGGCGGCGCAGGAGGTAGGAGAACATGCGAAACTTTTTGCTAATGGACTAAAGGTTATTTGGTAAGTATTCACCTCCCCTCTTTGAAAAAGGGGGGTTGAGAAGATTTTAGTCGTTTTCCTCTGGTCAGAATTGATCCCAGCGTCGGCGTCGGCGCCAGGGAATGTGCGGAATGATCAGGCCCAGCAACAGACTGCCTGCAACTACGCCGGCGCCTACCAGGAACCAGTCGCGTTTGGATTCGTCGCGCAAGGAGATATTTTGCGTTTCGAGTTCCAGCAATTGCTGATTAATTGCGGCCATTTCCTGTTGCAATCTCGCATTATCTTCTTCAATTGCCAGAGTTTGGGACGCAGCGCGGCGAACTTCTGCCAATTCCGCGCTGCAGCGCGTCAAGTCAGCGCGGGTCGTTTCCAGCGCTTTCTTTTCACCCTGTAGAGTCTGATTTTCACTTTCAAGCGCAGCCATGCGCTTTTCAAGTTGCGCCACCTGCTCCCGGGTCGGCGGCTCATCCATCAGGTAGCGCGTCAGAATCCAGCCGACGGTTCCCTCCGGCGTTTTAATCTGGGTATAGCCGTCTTCATTATTGGTTTGCAAAATGACCAAAGGCGTACCGCTAGACACCATGCGCAGGATCTTGTGGCGTGTGGAAGCGCCGCTGCGCACCGGCACTGTGAAGTCATCTGTCGCATAACGGGTTTCGGCATGGACGGGGCCGATCAGAAAAATCAGTATCAACAACGGATACAGTAAAAAAAATCGCTTCACGCGGACTCCAGTCGAATCGTGTACAAGAGGCTGGGTAAGTAATGACGCCAAACTCAATCCAGTTCATGAATCATATCCGCCAGGGTTCCACCCGGCGGAATCATCGGCTTGACATCCTCGGTGCGGTCGACCCAGACATCGACCACACAGGGGCCATCATAATTCAGCGCTTGTTGAATGCCGGTCTGGATTTGGTCAGGACGGCTGATCCGCACGGTTTCGATGCCCGGAAACACGCGGCCCAGATTCAAATAATTGGGATTCGGCGTCCGGCATTCCCGAGCGTCAATGCAAGCTGGATCGCATTGCGTCGTCCGCGCCAGGCAGGTTTCGTAATGATGGCCCTGATTGAACATGTCCTCCCATTGCCGCACCATGCCCAGAAAACCGTTATTCAGAATGAAGGTTTTCACCGGAATCCGGTTTGCGGCGATGGTGGCCAGTTCCTGAAGATTCATCTGGAAACTGCCGTCGCCGTCGATGCATAGCACCGTCTTGTCGGGGCGGGCGTAACAGGCGCCGATGGCGGCGGGCAAGCCAAAGCCCATGGTGCCCAGTCCCCCCGAACTGATCCATTGGCGAGGTTCCTGGTAATTGTAAAACAGCGCGGACCACATCTGGTGCTGGCCGACGCCGGTGACGATGATGCTGGTCCGTTCGGTCAGCCGGGATAATTCCTCGATGAATTGCTGGGGTTTAATAAAGTTTCCCCCAGTTCGGTAAGTCGGTGCGTATTCCTGTTTCCAGGCGGTCAACCGATCCAGCCACTTGTCGATGTCTCCGCTGGCCCAATCAAGCCCGTTGGCGTAATTCAGGAAATCCTGGGCATTCGCGCGCAAGGGGTAATCGGCCATAATCGCCTTACCGATCTCGGTCGCGTCGATATCGACATGGGCAATGGTTTTGCCTTCACCGAACGCGCGAACCGCGACCCGGTCATCGAAACGGGCGCCGATGCTCAAAATGAAATCCGCATCCCGTAGCGCCTGGTTCGCAGCAACTGTGCCATGCATTCCAGGCATACCCAGAAACCGGGGATGGTCGTGGTTGATCGCGCCCAGCCCCATGAATGTCAGCGTGACCGGCAATTGATAGCGATCCACGAATTGACGGAATTCGTCGCTGGCTTCGGCGCTGATCACCCCACCGCCGCCGATGACCACCGGTTGTTGCGCGCTTTGCAGCGCCGCCAGCAGGCGATCAGCAGTCGGGCGATGCATGGTCGTCTCGGGATAATAACCGCGCGGCAGTCTGAGCGGGTGTTCGGTCATGGACTGGCCAATAAGTGCATTCTTGCAAATATCCACCACCACCGGCCCGGGCCGACCGCTACCCGCAACGAAGAAAGCTTGGCGTAATACACCGGCCAGCTCTCCGGCATCCTTGACCAGGTAGTTGTGTTTGCAGATGGAGCGGGTAATGCCCACCATGTCGACTTCCTGGAAGGCGTCCTTGCCAAGCATGGTGCTGGGGACTTGGCCGGTGATAAAAACGCAGGGCGTCGAATCTTTGTAGGCGTCGGCAATGGGCGTTATCAGGTTGGTCGCGCCCGGCCCGGACGTCGCCAGCGCGACCCCGATTTTGCCGCTGGCCCGGGCGTAGCCTTCGGCGGCGTGACCAGCCGCGCCTTCCTGACGGCATAGCACGAAACGAGGCGTTTTCCGGCCTTGTCTCATCCGCAGATTCAACTCGGCGTGCAAGGGAATGACTGCGCCGCCGGTATGTCCAAACAGGTAGTCGACGCCGAGTTCATTCAGCACATCGATAGCGATCTCGGCGCCACTGCGCGCTGGCGGCGCGCATCCTGCAACGGGTTCTTTCACTTCCAGCATGGAGAAATACCTTTTGAGTCTTGAATCCATTGGGTTGCCGCCCATTCGGTCGGTTCCAATGGAGAGAGTCGGGACAAGCAATTGTAACCACTTTCTCGCTACTCCAAAGGCCATTCCACTCATTTTGAGCTGTACCGGTCAACTCGAACGGTTCGGAATGACCGGACTGAATCGATCCAATCTGCGAATAACCCGATAATCAAGCGTTTGGAGAAAATGGCATGAGGTTTGAGAAATAAAACCTACATTTTGATTTTATAGAATGTGGAGAAATCACTATGGCAACTGCAAATCGCATGATTCAAAAGGGTAGCACCGGTGCTGATGTCAAACTGCTGCAAGGGTTACTGAATCAGAAAGTCCCCCTGCCTAAGCTGCCCCAGGGGAAGAAACTGGTGGAAGACGGTATCTTTGGCTCGAAAACTGATGCCGCTACGCGCACCTTCCAGCAAATGAAGGGATTGAAGGTCGATGGGATTGTTGGTCCGAAGACCTGGGGAGCGCTGGGCGTTACTTATACCGGTCCGGGTGCAATGCCCGCGCCGCCCGCCGGCAAACCCAAGTTCGAGGAGAAAAAACCCAAGGATGGGTTTGATGGCGCGGTCAACCCTCCCTGGCAGATGGTCCCCATGAGCGGGCAAAAGACGGTCATTCTGAAGAATGCCGCCAATCTCAATGTGGTCAGTCGCAACCCCGGCATCGCTACGGTCGAAGATGTCCCGAAGTGTTTCGTGCATGGCGGACGGGAATTGATCATCAAGGGCAAGACCAAGGGTACGACATTTATTGATGTCAAGAATGGCGCCACCACGGTGGCCAGTCTGGAAATTGCGGTCAAAACCAAAAAAACCATTCAGGCGTCATTTCATCTGGTCGAGGATAACGCAGGTCATAAAACCAGTCGCAGCGCCAGCAGCGTGGATGGTTGGGTCAAGACCATGAACGATATTTTCCTGCCGCAGGCCAATATTCAGGTCACCAAGAAGCGGGCGATCAGCGTCAAGATCAACAAGGATCTGGGCACCGTGGTGCGCTTCTCCAAGCATTTGCCTGGGGTGCCTGCCAGCGAACATGAATGGGATCTGGTCACCGCCAAGGGCGACGCTTCCGCCGACTTTAATGTATTTTTCGTCTGGGAATATGAACAGGACATCAATCCTAATCACGATGACACCGACGCGGGTACGCTGGGTAAGAATTGTATTTTCGAAGATCACGCCGGGACGAATGTGGGCGATACGCTGGCCCATGAGCTGGGGCACACGCTCGGAGTGAACGATTTCTACGGCGCGGCTGAGAAGCCCTTGTTGATGTATGGGATCACCGATCAGCGTGGCCAGAAAATTCCCAAGGCCCACGCGAACACCATGAACCCATGAGCAAGGCTGGAAATCATGAACCGCCGGCGCGTGTGGTTGTTCTCTCTGGTAGGCGCGACGCTCGTGTCGGTCCTGCTCGTCTTTCAGTTTCCCCGAGGAATTGCTATGAACAATGATATTGCGAATCAAGTCAACGCGGCTTTCGCGGCTGCCCGAGAGGGCAACTACGAACCGGTTTCGCAACTGGGCGAACAAGGCGCTGGCGTCATTCCGCATCTGCAACCGTATCTGCGCGATGAGAATGAGATGGTGCGCCTGCAAGCCGTCGCGCTGTTAACTGCCTTCGATGACCCCGCCGCCATTCCTTTGCTGACGCAGGCCCTGGGCGATCCGTTGCAGGACATCCGCGCTCGGGCGGCGCTGGCGCTTTATGAACGGCATGATCCCCTGCAACTCGCAGAGCGGCCTGAACTTGGCGAGGCGCTACGCGCCAGTCTCGATCAAGGCAATGATGCCGCCGCCGCTATCCTGTTGCTGGGCTACTTCCCGGACGAAGCCAGTCTCAAAGCGCTGGAAGCATTGCGCGACCGGGCCGGGGATGCGCAAACCGAGCTGGCAACCTGGGCGCCGGTCGTGCCCGTCCAGTTACCGGTCGCGGTGAGTCTCTCCCGCCTGGGTGATCGGGCTGCGCGGTTGACGCTGTTGCAAACCAGCGCCGACGGTTCGCTGGCAGAGCGGGAATTTTTATTGTCGGTGCTGCGGGAAATCGACTCACTCGAAGTCTTGCATGCGCTGGCCAGCACGCTGGACGATACCCATGAAATTGGCGGCGGCGCACCCTCTGGCGTTCAGCCCCAGCGGCGGTTGTGCGATCTGGCCGTGGTCAGCTTGGTCAAGCGGCTGAATTTGCCAGTGAACTTTACGGTCACTGACCAACAGCGATTCACTTCCGGGGAAATTGATGCGGTGCGGAAAGCGATGGTGAGCGGTCTTCCCCGGTGATGAGAGTACATTGATCGTCACATTGCCGATCTCACCGGCTGGAAGAGCGCATTGACTCTTTGCGACCATTGCGGGAAATCCATGAAGGTTCATGACCATAGTTTGGAATCGACTGACTACACAGGTAGTGAGATAGCTACTCTTGACAATCCGCTACCTTGCCCGCATTTAGAAGAGCAATATCCTTTACAGCCGCGTGAAAAATCATGACCGACCACGAAGAAGCTATCGAAGCGGAAGTCGTGCGCGAGGACAACGATGTCTCCGAGACGCCCGCCAATCATATTGTTCCCGCCGTCGACATTCTGCCCAATACCTTGTACCTGTTGCCACTCTCCGAACGGCCTTTCTTCCCGGCGCAGGCTCTACCCCTATTACTCAATGAAGAACCCTGGCTGCCGACCATTGAAGCGGCGGCCAACCGCGATCAACGGGTGATCGGTCTGATTCTGGTCAAGCCGGACAGTGCGGAAAATGCGCATCCCGATGATTTTCATCCAGTAGGCACGGTGGCCCGCATGCACCAATTGGCGCGCAACGAAGGGCGTCTGCAATTCATCGCTCAGGGTCTGCGCCGGTTTCGCATCGAGCGCTGGCTGTCGATCCAACCGCCCTATCATGTGCAGGTTGAGTATCTGGACGAGAGCGCCGAGCACGCAGGTCCCGACGAGTTGCGCGCTTATTCCCTGGCGGTGATCAATACCCTTAAGGAACTGATTCCGCTTAACCCGCTGTATTCCGAGGAACTCAAGTTTTTTCTCAATCGCTTCAACACCAATGATCCTTCGCCGCTGGCCGATTTCGCCGCCAGTCTGACGACCGCCAGCAAAGAGGAATTGCAGGAAATCCTGGCTACCGCGCCGGTTCTGGAGCGCTTGAAAAAAGTTATCGTGCTGATCAAGAAGGAACTGGAGGTCGCCCAACTTCAGACCAAGATTCGCAAGCAGGTCGAAGAGAAGATGAGCGAGCACCAGCGCAAGTTTTTTCTGCGCGAGCAGCTCAAGGCGATTCAGCAGGAGCTGGGCATTGCCAAGGACGACCGCACCGCCGATGTCGACCGTTTCCGGGAACGGCTGGAAACCCGCGAGGTTCCCGAGGCCGCTAAAAAACGCATTGACGAGGAGCTGGACAAGCTGTCGATTCTGGAAACCGGTTCCCCGGAATACGCCGTCACCCGCAATTACCTGGATGTGATGACCGATCTGCCGTGGGGGACTTATTCCACCGACAATCTCGATCTCAAACACGCCCGTGAAGTGTTGGATCGCGATCACGATGGCTTGGCTGACGTGAAAGACCGGATTATTGAATTCCTGGCGGTTGGGGCGCTGAAAGGGCAGGTTGGCGGTTCGATCATCCTGCTGGTCGGCCCGCCCGGCGTGGGTAAAACCTCGATTGGCCGCTCGGTGGCCGCCGCGTTGGACCGCCAGTTCTACCGGCTCAGTCTGGGCGGAATGCGTGATGAGGCTGAAATCAAGGGGCACCGCCGCACTTATATCGGCGCATTGCCCGGCAAATTCATCCAGGCCATTCGTGACGCCAAGACGGCTAATCCGGTCATCATGCTGGACGAGATTGACAAGATCGGCGCGTCGTATCATGGCGATCCCGCTTCAGCATTGCTGGAAGTGCTCGACCCTGAACAGAACACCGAATTTCTCGATCATTATCTGGATGTGCGTTTTGACCTGTCCAAAGTGCTGTTTATCTGCACCGCTAATCAGCTCGACACCATTCCAGCGCCATTGCTCGACCGCATGGAGAACATTCGTTTGTCCGGCTACATTACCGCCGAAAAGCTGCAAATCGCCCGTAACCATCTCTGGCCAAGGCTGCTGGAGCGGAGTGGGTTGGAGCGCGACCGCATCCAGCTCGACGAGGAGGCGTTACAACAAATCATCGAGGGTTATGCCCGCGAGGCCGGAGTGCGCAATCTGGAAAAACAACTCGGGCGCATTGTTCGCAAAAGTGCAGTGCAGATTGTTGAAAATCGACAAGAAGGGCAGATCGCCGTTAATCGCATCGACCTAGATCGCTATCTGGGCAAACCCCCGTTCAAGACGGAAACTTTGATGGCTGGGGTTGGCGTAGTGACGGGTTTGGCCTGGACGGCGCTGGGCGGCGCGACGCTGAATGTGGAAGCCAGTCTGATCCATACCAAGAATCGTGGCTTCAAACTCACTGGACGATTAGGCGAAGTGATGCAGGAATCGGCGAATATCGCTTACAGTTATGTCAGCGCCCATTTGGAGGATTATCAGGCCGATCCCAAGTTCTTTGACGAAGCGTTCGTCCACTTGCATGTTCCGGAGGGCGCTACGCCCAAGGATGGCCCCAGCGCCGGCATTACCATGGCCACCGCCCTGTTGTCGCTGGCGCAGGGCCAGACCACGGCGCGACCACTGGCGATGACCGGTGAATTGACGCTGACCGGGCAAGTGTTGCCGATTGGCGGTGTCCGCGAGAAGCTGATCGCTGCCCGCCGGGTGGGCATTCACGAGATTCTGCTGCCAGAAGGCAATCGCGGCGATTTCGACGAATTGCCGGATCATATCCGTGAAGGTTTGACGGTTCACTTTGTCGAGCGGTTTCAGCAGGTAGTCGATCTGGTTTTTGCTGCCGGGCATCCCGGCTGAGGACACGGTTTGTGATGACAGCGATGATTCCTGGCAAGACCCGCGCCGCGTTATTGCCGCCGCTCTGTTTGCTGACGTTGCTCCAGGCGCCCGCCATGGGTTGGACCGCCTGCGACGATCCTCCCGCCAGGCGGGTCAATTGGCTGCATTGCGATAAGCAAGGAATTGATCTGCAAGGCGCTGATTTACGTGAAGCCGTGCTAACCCAGGTCAACCTCAGCAGCGCTAATCTGAGCAGCGCGCGACTCAGCGGCGCGGATCTGGGCCGGGCTATACTCAACAAGGCGAATTTCACCGGAGCGGCGTTGCGCGGGGCGCGCCTGGTGTCGGCGCAACTTGATCAGGCGGTGTTCGCCGAAGCCAGCATGAGCGGGGCGAGGCTGGACCGGGCCGTGCTGACCAAGGCGGATTTGCGCAAGGCGGACTTGAGTAATGCCCGGCTGTATCAGGCGGAACTGATCGGGGCTGATCTGAGTGAGGCGAAACTGAATCAGGCGAATTTGGCTCAAGCGGATTTGACCGACGCTAAATTAGCCAATGCCGATTTAAGCGATGCTGTGTTGAGTCGAGCCGTGCTGGAAGATGCGGCGCTGACCGGGGCCAAGCTGCGCAGCGCCCGGCTGGACGGGACAAACTTGCTAAGCGCCGACTTTACCGGCGCCGATCTCAGTCAGGCGACTTTGGCGGAAGCGCGAATCGATAGCGCGCTTTTCACCGACGCCCAGCTCGATAGCACGATCTGGATCAATCGCCAGCGTTGTCGGCCAGGGTCAGTGGGTGAGTGTCGATAGGATGGCCATCACCGGCAGATATGCAGTGATCAGTGGACTGGGATTGACATGAGCGCCACGCAAAATAGCGATATCGCCATCGTCGGCATGGCTGGCTTGTTTCCCCAGGCGGAAAACCTGGCGGCCTATTGGGCGAACATCCTCGGCAAGCGTGACGCCATTGACGAACCCTTGCCTGACTGGAACGCCAACCGCTTTTATGAACCGGTTGCCGGAACCACGCATGAGGATGATTCGCGCGGCGGTTTTCTGGAGCGGGCCAAAATTTACACCCGGCGCGGCGGCTTTCTCAAGGAACTGTCCCGGTTCAACGCCCGCGCTTTCGGCATCATGCCGGTCTCGGTGGCCAGTGGCGAACCGGATCAGTTTCATGCGCTGGATTTAGCCAAATCCGCGCTGCAAGATGCGCACATCAACGAGAATGATTATCGCCCGGAAGCCACCGGCATCATTCTGGGGCATGGCATCCATCCCAACCGGGCCAGCGTTAACGGTGTTCAGCACGGCATGATTGTCGATCAGATGCTGGACCTGCTGGCGGCGGCCCTGCCGGAGATGAGCGCCGAACGTCGGCGGGAACTGAGAAGGCAGTTGAAAAGCGCGCTGCTGCCGATGGATGCCGATAGCATCCCCGGTCTGGTGCCGAACATGATGACCGGGCGCATCGCTAACCGATTGAATCTGATGGGGCCGAATTACATTATCGACGCCGCCTGCGCCTCGTCATTGATCGCAGTTGAACACGCCATGCAGGAATTGCGGTTGGGGCGCGCTGATTTGATGCTGGCGGGCGGCGTGAATACTTCAACCCCGCCGTTGGTGCATATGGTGTTCTGCGAGCTGGGCGCGTTGTCGCGAAAGTCCCGCATCCGTCCCTTTGCTGTCGGGGCTGATGGCACCTTGCTAGGTGAAGGCGGCGGCGTCCTGGCGTTGAAGCGGCTGGATGACGCTTTACGGGCCGGTGATCGAATCTATGCTGTTCTGAAAGCCATTGGCCAGTCTTCCGATGGCCGCGCCAAGGGCTTGATGGCCCCGCGTCTGGAAGGCGAAGTGCTGGCAATACGTCGCGCCTGGCGACAGGCCGGACTTGATCCCGCCAGCGTGGGGTTGATTGAAGCCCACGGCACCGGTATTCCGCTGGGCGACGAGACGGAAGTGCAGGCATTACATCAAGTGTTAGGCCAACGCCAGGGACGTTTGCCGGATGTCGCTCTGGGTTCGGTCAAGTCAATGATTGGCCATTGCATCCCGGCGGCGGGCGCAGCGTCGCTGATCAAGACGGCGCTGGCGCTCTATCACCGGGTGTTGCCGCCGACTCTGTGCGATGAAGCGCGCGCGGATTTAACTTCGGGCCAAGGTCGTCTGTACCTGAACACGGAAACCCGTCCGTGGATTCACGGCGGCCCAACGCCGCGCCGCGCCGGGGTGAACGCCTTTGGCTTCGGTGGCATTAATACCCACGCCATTCTCGAAGAAGCGCCCGGTCAAGGCGCTGAACCGCTGTCGGCGTTCCTGGGGCGGCGCTGGAAAAGCAGCAACGAGCTGTTCCTATTCGCCCAACCGGATCGAGCCGCACTGCTGCAACAGGTTGAACAGGTGCGAGAGCGGTTGCAAAGCGTTCCTGCAATGGACTTACGCGCCCTGGCTGCTGAACTCTGGCGTCAGCGCAGTGAAGGCGGCGAGCGGTTGGCGATAGTGGCCGGGGATCATCGCGCCTTGGAGAACCGCCTGGCGGGAGTGTTGAATAAGCTGGCCGATCCGGCGCGGGATCGTCTGCAAACCCGTGATGGCGTCTATTTCAGCGCACGTCCGGCAGAGGGTTGTGTAGCATTGTTGTTCCCTGGGGAAAATTCCCAGTATCCCGATATGTTGCGGGATTTGGCGGTGGAATTTCCCGAAGCGCGGCGCTGGTTTGATTTTCTCGACGGACTGTACCTTGGCGAGCGGGATCTTGCGCCGAGTCAGGCAATCTTTCCGCCGCCGACCGGATTGAACGCCGAGGATCGGCAATGGCTGCAAGCGCAGTTACAAGGCATGGAACTGGGTTCGGAATCGGTATTCGTTACCGATCAGGCATTATTTGCGCTGTTGACCACCTTTGGCATTCGCGCCGAAGCGTTGCTTGGGCACAGCACGGGAGAGAATGCCGCCCTGGTCGCCTCGGGCGTCATCCAGTTGGATCAGGCTGGAGTAGGAGCGTGTATTCGGCGGATGAATGCGTTGTATCGGGAACTGGAATCGGCGGGTGCGATTCCCGATGGTAAATTATTGTCGGTCGGCGCGCTGACGCTGGAAGAGGCGCGGGATGTGCTGGCGGCTGATGCGCGGATGCATCTGACCATGGATAATTGCTCCAACCAGTTCATCCTGTTTGGTCCTGCCGAGGCGATTGCCGCCGCCCACGCCGCACTGAAACAACGAGGCGGTTTCTGCACGGAGTTGGCGCTGGATCGGGGTTACCACACGTCATTAATGACGCCGATGGCCGAGGCGTTTCGGAGTCTGTTTGCCGAGGTGGACTTTACGCCGACCGAGCAGGTTCTGTATTCCTGCGTGACCGCTGAACCTTTCCCCAGCGAAGCTGAGGCGATTCGCGACACCGCCGCCGCCCAGTACACGTGCCCGGTGCGCTTTCGCGAGAGCATTGAGAATTTGTATCGGGATGGCGTGCGGGTGTTTATCGAAGCGGGGCCGGAAAGCCACCTGACCGCCTTTGTCCGGGACATTCTCCGTAATCGACTGCATGTGGCGGTCTCCTGCGATGATCGCCGGCGCGGCGCTGATCAGCAGTTGCGCCACCTGCTTGGCCAATTATTCGCCCACGGCGTCCCGGTCGATTTGGAGCCTCTCTACGGCGGAACGCCACAACCGGTAAGCGAGTCAGCGCCGTACCTGTCGACCGCTATTCCGCTAATTCAGCCCTCGGAGCCAATGACCGAGCAATTGCGGCAATTACTAAGCAAAACCGCCCCCTCTCCTAAGTTTCCCCCCTTTGACAAGGATCAACCCGCTCCCCCCTTTGACAAGGATCAACCCGCTCCCCCCTTTGAAAAAGGGGGGCCGGGGGGGATTCACCCCAAACCCATTCCATCGCTGTCAAAATCCCCCCTATCTCCCTTGCACCAAGGGGAGAAATCCGCTGCATTGGCCGGACACTTTGATCTCATGCAGGAATTTCTGCGTCAGCAGGGACAGGTTATGAACGCCTGGCTGGATCGCCGGCGGGGACAGTGAGCGTGGCGGAAAGCGAAGAACAGGGCGAGTCCATTCGCTGGCGGTTGCAACCGGACTTTCAGTTTGAAGCCACTGCGACCGCTGGACGTTTTCAGGTGCGCAATCCGGTCAGCGGCGAACGCTTTGAGTTGGGCGAGGAGGAGGTTTTTCTCTGTCAGGTGCTGAGTCGCACCACTGATCCTCAAGTCATTCAGGTCGATTTCACGCAGCGATTTGGTTTGACCATCACGGCTGATCAGCTCCATCAGTTTTACCAGGACATGGCGGCATTGGGATTGCTGGAACCCATGTCGCCGGTTATGGAGGATATAACGTCAGTGGATGCCGATGACGGTGAGCAAGGGCGCGACCTGTATCAATGGGTATTCTTCAATCCTAACCGGATGTTTGCCTGGCTGGCGTCTCGCATCGGGTGGTTGCGCCATGGAGCCTGGTTGTTGGCGCCTGGGATACCCCTGGCGTTGCTGGTGATATTGTACAACCAGCCACAGTACCAGCGTGCGCTGGAAATCTTTGCCGATCCGGGTTCGCATCTGCTGTTCAAGTTCACTCTGGGGTTATTCATCAGCAACCTGTTCACCCGAATTGCCCAGGGGGTGGCTATCGCCTATGTAGGTGGATTAGTGGAACAGTTTGGATTGCGATTGGAATTTGGGGTCATCCCTCACTTCTTTATCGGCAAGTCGATTCGGGCGGTCACCCGTCCGCCCCAGCAGCGTCTGGCTGCGTCTGGAGCGGCGCTGCTAAGCAAGTTGACGCTGTTTGTCGGCGGCATCCTGATCTGGCGGCTGACCTATCAGAGCGGTATTACGCTGAGTTCCTACGCCTTTCTTCTGGGCCATCTGGGATTAGGGGCGTTTCTGTTTATTGCCAATCCGCTCTGGTGGGGCGATGGCTACGTTTGGTTGGCTACTCACTTGGGATTGCCCAGGTTGCGAGATCGAGCATTTCGGGTCTTGGGGCTTTACGTGCGCGGTCGTCGCCCACCAGCAGGTTTGGCGCCCCTGGAAAGATATGCCCTTGTCGGATACATCGTCGCCAGCATCTCCTATGTTCTGTTGTTGCTATCCATGGTGATGCTGACAAAGGCCATTTATCTGGAAAGTCAATATCAAGGCATCGGCGTAGTATTATTTTTGATTCTGGTGGCGATGGTGATGCGCTGGTGGCTCTATCGGCGAACCCATAAGCGCCAACGGATTAGAACGCGAGTTGAAGCGCGGGCAGAGGCGCGGACCGCACTGCGCGCGGCCAGCTCAGCCCAGTCTGTTGGGAAACGGCTGGTTGGGAGCAAAGCCGGCACGGCGGTAATGAAACCGATCGGAGACCCTCCGCAACGCCATTATCGGTTGTGGCTGATCGTGCTGACACTGTTGGCAGTGGCGTCGTTTCTGCCCTATTCCTACGATGTCACCGGTGAAGTGACCCTGTTTCCCACCGCACGCGCCGAGATTCATGCGGTCACGTCCGGCATCGTCATGCAGGTTCAGGTTCGAGAAAACGAGTGGGTGACGCCGGAGCAGGTGCTGGCTGAACTCAGCACCTGGCAACAGGATCAAGAGCTTGCCGTTACTGCCACTGAAATCAAACGTCAACAGGCAGAACTGGAACTGCTTCAGCATGGCCCCAAAGCCGAAGCGATTGAATATGCGCGGCAACAGTTGGCGATGGCTCAGGTGCGCGCAAAGCACAGTCGCAAGGTCCAGGAACTGCTGGAGCCGGTTCACCAACAGGGTGTGGTGAAGGCGCTGGAGTATGAAGAGGCTGTCAAGACCGCCGAGGTAGATCAGGCGGCGGTCACGGTCGCCGAGGCGAATTTAAGTTTGATCAAAAGCCCGCCACTGTCCCTGGAAGTCACGGCGAAAGAGGCTGAACTTGAGCAGTTGCGCGCCAAACAAACCTATCTTGAGGAGCAACGAAAAAGAACCTACCTGCGAACGCCGGTCGCGGGGCGAGTGGTCACGCCGCGCCCGGAGTTCATGACCGGAAATTATCTGAAAGAGGGCGATCTGTTCGTGACCGTTGAAGATCATCGGGTCATGCGCGCTGAAATCCTGGCCCCGGAAACCGATATTGGCGAGGTGCGCACTGATGCGCCGGTGCAATTGCGGGTCTGGGCCTATCCGCTGCGCGATTTCACCGGTCGCGTGACCGCCGTTGCCCCAGTCGTTGAACCGAACCCGGCCAATCCGTTCATGCACGCCGTGCGGGTGATCATTGAAATCCCCAATCCGGATGGATTGCTGAAATCGCAAATGACCGGGTTCGCCAAGATCGCCGCTGGCGAGCAATGGGCCATTGTCGCCTTCACTCGGGCGCTGGTGCGGTTTGTGATGCTGGAAATGTGGTCATGGTTGCCTTGAGATCTGCCGGAACAGAATTTGCTCTGGGAATCTACGCTATTTTGATGAATGTAACTTCATCATCCCTTTAAAAAATTTTTATTTTCGACTGGCTACAGGGAAGAGGGCAGGCAATCCAGCACGCGCCATCGTTAATCCGCCTAAACCCAATTGAATGGAATGGGTCTCTCAACCACAATGACGCTCGTGCGCCCTACTTGTGGTGTATCTGAGATAGACAGTGGTTCATTTTGAACCAATAGCTAGAAAAGAGCTCTTGAAAAGTAAAATTTGTGACTAGTATATTGCCAGATCATGACAGCGCTCGCCGTTGGCTGGATAGCGCGCCTCTTTTGCGCCAAGCGGGCGATATTTTATATAAGTAATTAATTTTAATTATTTTTGATATGATAACTAGGGCAGATCAAATTAATATTGACTATAAACATGATACCATTTCCTAGAATGGCCTAAAAAATGCTTATTATAAACATCATGAAAAAGTTAAGGAATATCATTATGAAAATAAAATGCTTTTTGATAAGCACCGGTTTGTGCAGCGATTTGACTGGTATCATATGGAGAGTTACATCGGTTCATGTGTACAATACAGTTGCCATTATTTTGGAGAATTTAGTGAATGATAGTACTGATATAGAATAGAGCCTTGAGTGATAGGGACTCCAGAAAGTTGGCTTCTGTATCGACTAATAAATCTTTTAACTATCAATCTTAAATCAAGAGGTCCATGCGATGTCAGAGAAGACTGCATTTTTAAAATTAAATATTTTTACCAAGATTTTGTCGATCATGCTGATGGTAACACTCGTGCCATTTGGAAGTCTTTGGTATTTGAATTACTATCGATCCAAAGAAACCTGGGGTGATCAAGTCGCCTTAACTTTTAATAAGACAGCTACTGGTTTGGTTAATCAAGTAGGCGACTGGCTGGATATGAACATCAAGGTTTTGCAGCAAAATTCTCGTCTAGAGGCGATTCGTTCAATGGATGCGGCTCAGCAAAATCCTGTACTCAAGACGATCGTAGAATCTTATCAATGGTCCTATCTGGTTTTTACTGTCCGGTCTGATGGTCAAAATATCGGTCGTAGTGATGATAACCCTACCACTTATTATGGCGATCGCAAATATTTTAAGGAAGTCATAGCGGGTAAGCCTTTAGGTCAGCAAGTCTTAATAGGTAGAACTTCTGGTAAGCCGGCCTTGGTTCTGGCCAGTTCTATTGCCGATGCCAAGCAGCAAGGACTGGGGGTGATTGCAATGGCTATGCACTTGGAGGATATTTCACAGACAATTACGAATGCTAAGATTGGACAGACTGGGTTTGCTATTCTGCTAGATCAAGCTGGCAAAGCTATTGCGCATGGCAGGCCCGAAGTTTTACGTGAAGCTTTGCAAGATTTTAGCCAACATCCAGCGTTGCATAATTCACAATCAAATAATGGGTTGATAGTCTATGAAGAAGACGGTAAGAGTGTTATTGCTTATACCCAAAAGACTAGTCAGGGTTGGACTGTGATCGTGCAACAGGACTACGACGAGGCATTTTCTTCTCTGTATGAAGTTCAGCGAAACTCTTTTATCTTGTTGGGTTTCAGCTTGATTCTAATTATCGCGATTAGTTATCTTTTTTCACAGCGCTTAGCTAAGCCGATTCAGCAACTGACTATAGTTGCAAATAAAATTAGCAAAGGCGAATTGAATGAAACAATTGTTGCGACTGATCGCAATGACGAGATCGGTGCTTTAGCACGCGCTATCGAGCGTATGGGAGTTAGCTTGAAAATGGCGCTTGAGCGCCTGCGTCTCAAGTCCTAAGAAGCTATATGAAAACCCCTCTCCCACAAGCGGGAGAGGGGAGACGAAGATTTTTCTTTTTAAAGAGTTGGCTTGCCAGAGGCTGTATAAAAACAGCAATTCCCAGTCTATTTTTACATCATGTTGAATCTAAATGATATTTTTCTTAATGTAATCTTGAATATACATAAAAAACTTATTGAAGATCAATGATTAACTGAGATACCGGGAATTTCTGGTATAAAAATGCCTCCAAATTGACGATGCTACCCAATAACTCACTAGCCAAGTAAACTAATGATGACGCAAGCAACAACCTTCTCACCGCAGTTTCTAACTGAACTCCAGCGATTGCATCAAGAGCGCCGTACTGGTTTGCTCATGATTACAAAGTCTAAGCTGATGGTTCAGCTCAATCTACTAGATGGCGAAATCGTATACCTCGCTTGCTCCGATAAGCGAGGTAACCAAGCGCTTGAGCTGCTGCCCCAAGTGGACAGTGGCAAGTTGCGCTTCGTCGATGGACCGATTCCCGCTTTACGCACGCCACTGCCAGCTACTTCCGATATTCTGAACTACCTAGGCGCCGTTGACTCGACATCGCCTGTGCCAGAATCGGACCAACATCTGTCAGCGTCAAGGCTCACAGCGTTACAGCAAGAGTTGGCCGAATTTATCGGTCCAATCGCCACTTTTATTTGTGAGGAGCAACTAGTAGGCGTTCACGATGTGGAAACGGCGCTTGCAGCGTTGAGCCAAGTATTGCCGAACCTGACGCAGGCGGATCGCTTCAAGGAAAACGTGCGCAGACGACTTGGCTTAGCAGCGGCGGCATAGGTAACTCAGATCATTGAGCAGGCTCGCCTTGATCGTGGGTTGCTTGCCGTGATCAACACGATTCTTATCACAGATCAATGTGGCGGCTGGTATAAAGAAACAAAAGTTACCTCTTCTCCAGCCAAATACCGGGTTGCGTTTCGGGATGACGGCTTAAATCCCAGTCGCCAGCAACTACCAGGCCATACGGCGTCGGTTGCAGTACCCGCAAACAGGTGACTCCAGGTTGTCCGAAAGCGTCTAGTGGAATCATTTGCCAGTCCTCGCCATCGCGGGTTTTCCAGAGTTGGAACCGTTTCGATTCGAGCGTGGAAGTGAAATCAGCTTGAGGCGGCTCTTCGCCTTGATCAATGACTGCATAAAGCGCATCGGGTGTCCCGACCAGCCGGGCAATCCGCCGGTGATGCGGGTCGCCGAAACCAGGACCGTGCGTAGAAAGAGGAATTTGCAAGCCAACCGGCGAAAAGCGCGGGGTTCCCATTACTAGCTCCCAGCGGCCATCGGGTAGAACCCGGATGATCTCCGCGCCGGACGTCGCAAATTCCCAATTGGGATCAGGGCTAGGCGAACGGACGCCCAGGTAAAGCGCATCCTTGAACACCGTCATGGTTTCAATATGAGGATTGAGCGTGTAGCGCTGGGTGCCTTCGATCAGCACCGGTTCCCAGGTCAAAGGCAACAGGCTGCGGGCCGCAGTTTTCCAGAGCTGAAAGCCATTGGTTGAGTTACCGGCGGCGGCATACAATTGACCATTGAAGACCTGTAAACCATCCAGCGTGCGATTCCCGGCATTGCCAAAACCGGGTTCGCAGGCCGGATGCCAGGGTTGAGAAAGCGGATCGGCGCTAACCCAGATCTGTGGACCCTCACGTCCAGTATCATGGGCGGCGCTGGCTGGAATGGCGAACGCCTGATTTGAAAAACCGCGTAACGCGATGAAAGGACCGTGGCCGGCATCGGGAGCTGGATTGGGTAGCGCTTCGAAATGAACGCCATCCCTGGAATGCAACAGGGCGGAGGTGCGCAGCCCTAACCGGAGCGCATACAGCGCGGGCGTCGGTTGTGTGGCGCCGGGCAGCACCGTCAATGTTTGCCAACCCAGTTCCAGCGGGAAGCGGCGGGCCTGACCAGCCTGGATAATCCAGCGCGATTCCACCGGGTTTGCGTACAACGACTCCCAACTGGATGCGCGTAACCGATGACGCAGGAGGACAGCGCTGCCCGGTTGGTAGGCGTCCGCCGGGTAGCCGGTGACGCCCAGGTATAACCAGCCCTGATGCCAGGCGGATGTCTGCATCAGGCAGCGGCCAGTCCCGGGTAGTAATTCGGCAGGGAGGGGGTGAAACTGAAACGAGGAATGTGCGGACATGCAGTTAGCGACCGGATCGTGGAATGAGTGGCAAAAAATGGGTGATACAACGCCCCTGGAAGTGTAAAGTTGATTATAAAACTTTTTCGGGAAACGCTGTTCCCGATGCGCAGAGAGTCCTTGCAAGTGGGGTCGTAGTGAGTCATCCAGACTATTCCGTTCATCATCCGGTCTTTATCCTTTGTCCGGGCCGTTCCTTTTCGTCGGTGGCGTGTGGCATGTTGGGCCAGCATCCGCAATTATACGGATTGCCGGAGACGAATTTCTTCGTGGCCGACACGGTGGATGGTTTGTTTCAGCGCTTTGCCGGTCCCGGCGATCGACACCGTTTGCATGGTCTGGTTCGCACGCTGGCCCAGTTGCATGATGGCGAACAAACCGAGGCGGCTGCCGAACGCGCCTGGCAATGGTTGCGCGAGCGTTTGCCGATGACTACGCGCGAGTTGGCCTGGTATGTGGCGTCACAACTTGGTTCACGCCAGATGGTCGAGAAGAGTCCCAGTAATTGTGCGGAAGCCGCCTATTTGGTGCGTTTATACCAGATTTTTCCCACTGCCCATTTTCTGCATTTATCGCGACATCCGCGTTCCACCGGTAAATCGTTATATCAGGTGCGCCAGGAACAGCGCGCCCGACGAGGACGGGATCGGATGCCGGTGGATGGGCGTCGGATGGAGGAAAACTGGCTGAAGGTTCATGGGCACATTTTGCGATTTACCGAACGGCTGCCGGTCGGGCAGAGTCTTCATCTGCAAGGGGAGCAGTTATTGGCCGATCCGGATCGCTATTTACGGCAGATCGCCGAGTGGCTGGATATTCGCATGGATGCTCAAGCTATCGAAGCGATGAAGCATCCAGAAATTTCCCCATTCGCCACTCTGGGACCGGATAATGCGCGTGGCGGTAACAATCGCAAGTATTTGGAAGATCCACGATTACGAACGGGACCCCCGCCTAAAGTCAATTTGAGCGATCCCTTGGAGTGGATGGCGGATGGTTCGGGATTCAGTCCGGCGACGGTGGCGCTGGCAAGGCGCTTGGGGTATCAGTAATTGATTCTCGTTCGGGATACATACCCCGCAGCTTGCTGCGGGGTTGTTCATTGGGTAACACGCACCATAATAACTTGTGGTTCTCTTGTATTGGCGTTTATATAATAAATAACGAGAAGTTGACTTTCTGAGAAATATAGCATTTCTGATCCTTTTGTATGAACAGTGCTGTCTTCTACCACGAATAGAGACCCATCAAGAAAGTAAAGTCTTGCATCTCCATCTCCTGTTACCAGAATCACTGAACGCGGATAATTTAAGTGATTGATTATATTTGCGTTAACTCTGATTGTATTATTATAGGGAACCCGTAGAATTTCAACCCAGTTACCATTAAAATGTTTGGCCTTTACTATTAAATTCCATTTATCGCCTTCAGTATGGTCTCCAAATACAATAGCAGGACATGTTTGGGGATTAGATATACGTGCTAAACCAAGACTTATACATTCCTGCTCAGGTATCAGCCATGTTCGCATGGTTGACTCCGGGAAACTGTCATGGATAAGCGCTAAATCGACGCCCTTATCGGAAAATTCATAAATTCCATTTTTTCCAACTCGAATAAATTTAGTGGGATCTTCAGGATGGATATGGGATTTAAAACTAGTGCGATCACTCTCTTTATCCCAATAATAGAATTTGTGGATTTTTTCAATATTTTTAATTTTTCCAGAAACATCACTGGAAATACGCAACCATACAACATTACTCATAGTTCTGTATGCATCCGGTAAAACAGGATCAGTGAGAACTTCAATTTGTAACTCGGAAAGATGTTGAGAGAGAGGTTCACCTGCAATTTGCCACTTATCTGAGTAAGGAATTTTTTGATTAACAAAAGTAATAGTGTCCCAATTATCACCTTGAAACTGAACAAGCTGCACTCCATTATCAGAAGTATATGCTAATAATGGGCGATTCGCTGAGTCCAAGCCGAATTCTGCATCAGATAACACTGGCTTACCGCATTCATTCGATCCAACATGTTTGGATTGAATAGATTCAAGAGGAAGTCCTGTGTAGGGATCAAGAGGACTCACAAACACATCCTGCATAACCTCGCCAGTTCTCTGGCAAATTTTTCCGCTCTGATTATCCCGTACAAAAGTGATGAATCCTATAGGATTTTCTCCTAACCTGGCTTGAATCACTTCCGTGTCACATCTTAAAAAATAAGGCATCGAATAGCGACCTACAATCTCTACGAATAAGGGTAAAAAATTATTATTTTTATACCTGAAATCTTCTTCATCATTTTTAGCAAAGAGGTCCGACGTACTAAGAAATAATGCTTGAAAGAGGCTATATATAATAAAATATTTTTTCATAAAACTACCTTAAGTATGATTTATTCAATCAGGCATTGTAAGGCCCGTATCACAATTCACCAATTTGGCTGCTTTACCGTTTACACTAAAGTCAACATAGTAAACTCTTGCAGAATCTCCTTCCTGAATAAGCAGTGATTCAGGATCGGTTTTGCGGGATATTTGTGATGGATCTTGTTCCTGACTGACAATGTGACGAATCTGCTGTGTTTCTTCCAAATTTGGATCGACGCTGGCAATCCAGACAATACTGGGTTGATTACGCCACCCCTTTAGGTCACTGCCCATATATGAAACTATTGAAATATAAGATTTTTCTTTAAAGACAAAAGCTTCTGGGCTAAAATTGACCCGAAAATCTTGATGCACTGGCGGAATTATATTCCAGATTACCCAAGTTCCCTGCTCATTTTGCCGATAGACTTCGACATCCCACGCATTAGTTTGGTGATTTTGCACGATGGAAACAATCGCAGGTTGTCCATTTAACTCTGGAGCATTCCAGGCAAAAGGGTCACGCCGTTCCCGGCCATCATTGAGCATGAGTTGGTCGCTGTTAGTAAGTCGGTCGTAGATAGCAAGTTGCTTAATGCGTTTACCATCCGCTGAATTAATTAAAGTTTTAATATGGACAATCCTTCTTCCATCAGGCATCCATTTACCTTGGCCAATATCCTGTGATAGTTCGATATCAACAGGGTTATCGGTATCTTTCCTCCAGCCAAAATATAATTTCTTCAGACTGGAGCCTTTACTTATTATTCCTTGGTAGTATTGATAGAAAAGATTCGGTTCTGGATCCAGGGCATTTTTACTGGGATTTCGCATGCCTTTATGTTTGCTTGAAGGTAATGCAGGAGCCCGCCAAATATTTTGATGGCGATACAATTTACAGAGGCGAACAGTTTTAAAATCGGCTGAGTAGCATGAGTAAAATATTTCCCAACCCCTTCGACTGTTTGCCCATTCTGGCCCATTGATCACGCTTTTCTGTGGAACAGGATTGGCGTCATTAATTTCGAATTGACCCATCAGAGAGAAGTTGCCAGTCTCTATATCTATGGGTGTAATATAGATTTTGCCATCTTCTTTTATACTCCCATCCTGATTGAGTCTGGGGCTAACTCGCCAGACAGCCAGCATTTCTTCCTGGTTAAATTCAGGGTCCTTGATGTCCCAACCCGGCAAGGCTTCCTGGCATTTAGGCTTGAAGGAATCAATGTTGTTAA